>NZ_JBQRTT010000002.1:0-444619 GCF_052321755.1 Sphingomonas cellulosilytica | reverse complement strand
TCTTCTATTATGGCGCGGTGCTGTGGGAGGCGGTCGGCTTCACCGAGGACAACGCGCTCCAGATCAACATCCTGTCGGGCGTGCTGTCGATCGGCGCCTGCCTGTTCACCATCGCCACCGTCGACCGGATCGGCCGAAAGCCGCTGCTGCTGGTCGGATCGGCCGGCATGGCGGTGACGCTGGCGGTGGTCGCCTGGGCGTTCTCGACCGCGGTCACCGCGCCGGGCGGGGCGGTGAGCCTGCCCGGGCACAACGGCCTCGTCGCGCTGGTCGCGGCCAATCTGTACGTGATCTTCTTCAACGCCAGCTGGGGCCCGGTGATGTGGGTGATGCTGGGCGAGATGTTCCCCAACCAGATCCGCGGCTCGGGCCTTGCCGTGTCGGGCTTTGCGCAGTGGATCGCCAATGCCGCCATCTCGGTCAGCTTCCCCGCGCTCGCCGTCTCGCCGGGGCTCGCCGTCACCTACTTCGGCTATGCCGCCTTCGCCGCCATCTCCTTCCTCTTCGTCCGCGCCATGGTCAACGAAACCCGCGGTCGCGAACTGGAGGATATGGCCGGATGAAGGCAACCACCCGCCGGGATCTGCTACGCTGGGGCGGCGGCGCGTCGCTGCTCGCCTTCCTGCCCGCGGCGGCGCGCAATCCTGCGCCGCTCTACAAGGACGCGCGGGCGCCGGTCGACCTGCGTGTCGCCGACCTGCTTGGGCGGATGACGCTGGAGGAAAAGGTCGCGCAGCTGATCGCCCTGTGGGGCGACAAAGCACAGGTTATGGCAGCTGGCGGGCTGGCATTCGATCCTGCGAGGGCGAGTGCGGCGTATCCGGACGGGTTCGGGCAAATTACCCGCCCGTCCGACCGGCGTGGCGGACCGCAGGTGGCGGAGGTCGCCGGCGGCAACGGCGCGCGCTGGCGCGGCACCGCATCGACCATCGCCTTCGTCAATGCGGTGCAGCGGTGGGCGCGCGAGCGGACGCGGCTGGGCATCCCCGTGCTGTTCCACGAGGAATCGCTGCACGGCTATATGGCGCCCGGCGCCACCATGTTCCCGCAGGCGATCGCCATGGCGGGCAGCTTCGACCGCGACCTGATGCGACGGGTGCAGTCGGTGATCGGGCGCGAGGTGCGCGCGCACGGCAGCGTATTGGCGCTGTCCCCGGTGGTCGATATCGCCCGCGATCCGCGCTGGGGACGCATCGAGGAAACATTCGGCGAGGATCCGTATCTGTGCGGCGAGATGGGCGTCGCCGCGGTGCACGGCCTGCAGGGGGAGAGCCATGTGCTGCAACCCGACAAGGTCTATGCGACGCTGAAGCACATGACCGGCCACGGCCAGCCGCAGGCGGGCAACAACATCGCGCCCGCCCCGATCGCCGAACGCGAGCTGCGCGAAAGCTTCTTCCCGCCGTTCCGCGCGGTCGTGGAGCGGACGCCGATCGCCGCGGTGATGCCGTCCTACAACGAGATCGACGGCGTCCCCAGCCATGCCAATCGCTGGCTGCTGGGCGACGTGCTGCGCGGCGAATGGGGCTTCGACGGCGTCATCGTCAGCGACTATGGCGCGATCGAGGAACTCGAAAAGATCCATCATGTCGCCGCCGACCTTAAGGCCGCAGCGCGCGAGGCGCTGGCCGCGGGCGTCGATTCGAACCTGCCCGACGGCATCGCCTATCGGACGCTTGCCGATCAGGTGCGCGCCGGCACCGTCGCGCAAGAGGCGGTGGACCGTGCCTGTGCACGCATCCTGACGCTGAAGTTTCGCGCCGGCCTGTTCGAGGCGCCGGCGGTGGATCGCGGCTATGCCGAGCGGATCACCGGCGATGCCGCAGCGCGCGCGCTGGCGCTGGAGGCGGCGCGCAAGTCGCTGTGCCTGCTCACCAACGACGGCACGCTGCCGCTGAAGCCGCAGGGCAGGATCGCGGTGATCGGCCCCAATGCCGCGGTCGCACGGCTGGGCGGCTATTCGGCGCCGCCAGCGCATGCGGTGACGTTGCTCGACGGCATCCGCGCGGTGGCAGGGCGCGATGCGGAGATCGTGCATGCGCAAGGCGTCTTCATCACCCAGGCAGAGGATCGGTCCGACGATGCCGTCATCTTGGTCGATCCGGCACGCAACCGCGCGCTGATCGCCGAGGCGGTGGCGCTCGCCCGCACTGCCGATGCGATCGTGCTCGCGATCGGTGACACCGAACAGACCAGCCGCGAAGGCTTCGCCAGGACGCACCTCGGCGACCGTACCGAGCTCGACCTGGTCGGTGAACAGACCGAGCTGTTCCTGGCGCTGAAGGCGCTCGGCAAGCCGGTGGTGGTCACGGCGATCAACGGTCGCCCGCCGAGCTGGCCGCGCGTCATAGCGGGCGCGAATGCGGTACTGGAATGCTGGTATGCGGGGCAGGAGGGCGGCACCGCCATCGCCGAGGCGCTGTTCGGCCGCGTCAATCCCGGTGCCAAGCTGCCGGTGACGGTGGTGCGCGACGTGGGGCAGGTGCCGCTCTACTATAACGCCAAGCCGTCGACCGGCCGCGGCTATCTGTTCGCGGAAACGGCGCCGCTGTTCCCGTTCGGCCACGGCCTATCCTACACGCGCTTCACCATCGCCACGCCGCGTCTGTCCAGCACCCGGATCGGCAGCGCCGGTACGGTCATCGTCGAGACGGAGGCGACCAACACGGGCGCGGTGGCGGGGGATGAGGTGGTGCAGCTGTACGTTCATGACCGCGTCGCCAGCGTCACCCGCCCGTTACGCGAATTGAAGGGGTTCGAGCGCGTCACGCTGGCACCCGGCGAGACGCGTACCGTCCGGTTCACGTTGGGACCGGAGGCGTTCCGGTTCCTCGACCTCGCCATGCGCGAAGTGGTGGAGCCGGGCATGTTCGACATTTCCGTCGGTCCCAATTCGGTGGACTTGCAGACGGTGGCGCTGGAGATCGTCTGACGGTCGGGCGGCAGGTCCGGCTGCGCGCATCCGGTCGAAGCCGCTGGCATGCGCTTCGCCGCGTTCCGGTTTGACGTGGCTCCCCCTCCGGTGGCAGGGAGCGCGCCGACCAGCGTATCGGTAACGGAGTACGGCCGTGGGCATGAATTTCGACAATGCGGCCCGGCTCCTGGAGGCGCACCGGCTCGTCGCGCTCGCGCTCGACCTGGTGGTGAGCGCCGACGAGACACTGGCCGCCGCCGAGCTGGAGCAGGCGCTGGATACGCTCGCCCGCCGGGTCGGCGATGCCCCGCTCAGTTCGGGCGGAACCAGCTGGCGCTCGTCTGCGACTCAATAAGCGCCTGACACGATTCGGCCATCATGCGGAAACCGGCGTCGGTCAGCACGACGTCACCGCCGCGCACCTCCATCAGATCGCGCTGGACGAAGACGTCGATCCAGCGGCGCGTCACGGCGGCGGCGATCGGCACCGCCTCTACCAGCGCACCATAGGATAGCGTCTGTGCCTCCGCGACGAACAGCGCGAACAGGATGTCGAGCGAGGGGCAGTGCACGAAATCGCCCGGCATCGTGCCGCGTAGCGCCTGCCGCGCGGCGATCGCGCCCCGTGCGGCGTCGCGCAATTGCTGCAACATCGCCGGAGATCGCGTCACCATCGACTTCGCCCAGAAGTCCACCACGCGTTCGTCTGCCATGGTCTCTCCCCTGTTTGCCGGCCCCTGATGCCGGCTTTCACTCGTGATTCTGGCCGTCGGCCCGGTCTTGCCCTCGATCAATCTAACCAACAATAGCGATGTTTGCCAACGGCTTGGCGAAATTTCCGATCCATGACAGCCGCCGAAAAATTGATCGATGTTTGCGCGGCGGCGGCTGTTGCGGGTAGCGGCTTCCGCAGGGATCGTATCGCGGGGCGCGAACGGATGGAGCGACGATGATCGACACAGTGGCGCCGACGATCGACCGGCGCGGATTGCTGCGCGCGGCGGCGCGTGCCGGCGGGGGCGCGGCGCTGGCGCTGCGCGCGCCGGCGTGGGCGCAGGGCGTGTCGCCCGGCCTGCCGCGCGACCTCCCGATCGTATCGGGCGACGCCATCACGCTCCATATCGCGCGCACCACCATGCAGGTCGACGGCAAGCGCACGCGGGCGATCGGGATCAACGGTTCGGCACCGGGGCCGCTCATCCGTCTGCGCGAAGGGCAGGACGTACGCATCCGCGTCGTCAACGGTCTCGACACCGACACATCGCTGCACTGGCATGGCCTGCTCGTGCCCTTCCAATATGACGGCGTGCCGGGGGTGTCCTTTCCCGGCATCCGCGCCGGCGAGACGTTCGAATACCGTTTCCGCGTCGCGCAGAGCGGCACCTATTGGTACCACAGCCATTCGGGCGGGCAGGAGCAGGAGGGGCTGTACGGCCCGATCGTGATCGACCCTGCGGCCGGCGATCCCGACCGGGCCGATCGCGAGCATGTCGTCATTCTGTCCGATCACAGCAGCGAGAGCGCGGAGGCGATCTTCCGCCGGATGAAGCTGCAGCCGGGCTATTACAACTTCCAGCGGCAGACGCTGGCCGGGCTCCTCGCCGGACGCGACCAGCGGCTCGGCGAACGGCTGCACTGGGGCGCGATGCGGATGGACCCGGCGGATATCGCCGACGGCACGGCCGCGACCTACAGCTATCTCGTCAACGGCCATGGGCCGAAGGACAATTGGACCGCGCTGTTCGCGCCGGGCGAGCGGGTGCGGCTGCGCGTCGTCAACGCCTCGGCGATGACGACCTTCAACGTGCGGATCCCGGGCCTGACGATGACGATCGTCGCGGCGGACGGGCTGCCGGTGAAGCCGGTGACGGTGGACGAATTCCAGATCGGCGTCGCGGAAACCTATGACGTCGTCGTTACGCCCCAGCAGGCGCGCGGCTATACGCTGGTCGGCGAGAGCGTCGACCGATCCGGCATGGCGCGCGCGACGCTGGCACCGCAGAGGGGCATGGCGGCCGCGGTGCCGCCGCTGCGCCCGCGCCCGCTCGCGACGATGACCGACATGGGCATGGGCGCGGGCATGAGCGGGGGCATGGCCGGCATGGATCACGGCGCGATGGACCACGCCGCGATGGGCCACGACATGCCCGGCATGGATCATGGCGCGATGGCGATGCGCGACTTTTCCAAGGCGCCGGGCGTGCGCAAGGGGCCGGGCGTGCAGACGATCTCTCCCATGCCGATCGATCGGACCGGCTATCCGGGGCAGGGGCTGGAGGATGTCGGCCACCGCGTGCTGACCTATCGCGACCTCGTCGCGCGCACCCGCAATCCCGACGTGCGGGCGCCCGGCCGCCAGATCGACGTCCACCTGACCGGCAACATGGAACGGTTCATGTGGTCGTTCGACGGGGCCAAGATGTCCGACACGCACGTGCCGTTCGCCTTTACCGAGGGCGAGCGGGTGCGCGTGCGCCTGGTCAACGACACGATGATGGCGCATCCCATCCACCTGCACGGCCATTTCTTCGAACTGGTGACCGGCCATGGCGCCTATGCGCCGCGCAAGCATACCGTCATCGTCCAGCCGGGCGGCACGGTCAGCTTCGACCTCACCGCCGATGCGGTCGGCGATTGGGCGTTCCACTGCCACATGCTCTATCACATGCTGGCGGGCATGATGCGGGTGGTGAGCGTGCGGCCCGCCGGGGATGCGGCATGATCGCACTTGCCGCACTGCTGCTGCTCGCCGGGCAGGATCACGCGATGCATGGCATGCCGGGCATGACGATGCCGATGCCCGCCGCCAAGCCACAGGCGAAACCGCGGCCGGCGGCGAAGCCCCGACGCAAGGCTGCGCCCTCACGCACGGCGCCGGCCCGACCGGCTGCCAAAGTCGCCCCGGCGATGGATCACGGCGCGATGGACCATTCGACCATGAACCATTCGCACATGAACCATAACGCCATGGATCACGCCGCGATGGGGCATGGCGACGCCGCGCCACCGCCGGCCGAGGCGCTCGGCACCGATCTGCCGCCGGGCGATGCACCGTCGCCGCCCGTGCCGGAGCCGCATATGGCCGATCGTTTCTGGGATCCCGCGGCGATGGCGCGGGGCCGTGCGATCATGATGGGGCGTGACGGCGGCGGGCGCCGCTTCGCGCAGGTGATGGTCAACATCGCCGAATATGCCGTGCGCGACGGGCGAGACGGCTATCGCTGGGACGGCGAGGCGTGGCTGGGCGGCGATATCGACCGGCTGGTGGTGAAGAGCGAGGGCGAAGGCGACGTCCGCGGCGCGCTCGGATCGGCGGAGGTGCGGGCGCTCTACAGCCATGCGATCGGGCCGTACTTCAATCTGCAAGGCGGCGTCCGGCGGGATATCCGGCCGACTCCGGCACGCACCTATGCGACGGTCGGCATCGCCGGCCTCGCACCCTATTGGTTCGAGGTGGAGGCTGCCGCCTTCGTCTCCACGCATGGCGAGGTGTCGGCGCGGCTGGAGGGCTATTACGACCAGCGGCTCACCCAGCGGCTGATCCTGCAACCGCGCGCCGAACTCAACCTGTCGGCGCAGCGGGTGCGGGCGACCGGCCTCGGCAGCGGCCTTACCTCCGCCGACCTGGGCCTGCGCCTGCGCTACGAGATCCGGCGTGAATTCGCGCCCTACGTCGCGGTGACGTGGGAGCGGCGGCTGGGCGACACCGCACGCATGGCGCGCGCTCAGGGGCAGGACACGGGCGGGCCGGCGCTGGCGCTCGGTATCCGCGGCTGGTTCTGACCGCGGCCGGGTCGTCAGCGAGCTCACGCGGAGGCGCGGAGGCGCGGAGGCGTCGCGTCTGCCGCGCATGCAGCCCTCCGTCTACGGCCGCTTGTTGATCGAATAGCGCTGCCGCGTGCGAGACATCTCCGCGCCTCCGCGCCTCCGCGTGAACCATGCATTCAATAAGCTAAGCGACCTCGTACCACACCGGTCCGGCAGCGAAGATCGACGGCGCGCTCGCCACAGGTGCATCGGCGAAGCGGATCGTCGCGTCCGGCACGTCCGTCCCGCGGATCAGCACCGCGACGCGCAGGCGGCGGTCGCCCGCGCTGCGGGTGAAGGCGAGGATGCGGTCGCTGCCCTCGACGCCGGCGGGCGCATAGTCGCCATCGGCGAACAGCGCCGGATCGGCGCGGCGCAGCGCCAGCAGGTCGGCGATCAGGCGGAACTTGGCGGGCGCCGTGTCGCTGCCCAGCGCCGCTTCGCGCGCGGGGTAGTCGACGGCGCGGCGGTTGTCCGGATCGACCAGCGTCAGGTCGGCGAACTCCGTGCCCTGATACAGGTCCGGCACGCCCGGCAGCGTATAGCGCAGCGCCGTCTGCACCAGCGTGTTCGCCGCTGCCACCGGCGCGAGGTCCGCGACGAAGGCGCCGACCTCAGCCACGAACCGCGCATCGCCGAGCCAGGCTTCGGCCAGCGCAGCCGCCGCCTGCTCGTAATCCTCGTCCGGCGCCTCCCATGACGAGCGCAGCTTCGCCTCGCGCAGCGCCTTCTGCTGCCACGCCTTCACCCGCTCGACGAAGTCGGGGGTGACGCCGCTTTCCGGCCAGGCGCCGACGATCGTCTGGAGCAGCATGTAGCGGTCGCCGCCATCGACATCATGGCCCCAGCCCCAGGACAGTGCGTCCCACGCCTCGACGCGCGCAGCCCACGCCTCCGGCATCGTGCTGATCGCCGCGAGCCGGGCGCGCACGTCCTCGCCGCGCTTGTGGTCGTGGGTGGCGGTGGTCAGCATCGCATGCGGCACGTCGCGCGCACGCTCGACCATCAGCCGGTGGAAATCGTCGACCGGCAGGCCGAGGATCGTCGCGTCGAAGCCGACGTCGTTGCGCGACAGCAGCCGGCCGGAGCGGTAGAAGGCGGTGTCCTCCACCGCCTTGGCCGCGATCGGTGCGGACAGCTGCTGGAAACGGCGCACGGCGTCGGCGGCATCGCCCGGTCCTTCGCCGGCGAGCCAGGCGAGGATGCGGTCGACGACATGCGCCTCGCCCGGCGGCACCAGCCAGGCGACGCGCTCACGCACGCTGCCGCGGATCGCCGCATCCTGCGCAGGGGCGGCATCGCCGGTGCCATAGGTGCGATAGACGGGGAACACCCACAGCAGCCGCTCGATCGCGCGGCGCAGCATCGCCGGCGTCACCGCCTCATCCGTGTTGAGCGCCACGAATGCGGCGACGCAGCCGTCGAGCTGGCCGGCGAACTGCCACGCCAGCAGGTCCTGCCGCGCCTCGAATTCCTCCGTCTCGAAACTCTGGTAGCGGCCGCTGACGTCCTGCCACAGCTCCTCCAGCGGCAGCGCGCCGAGCGGATCGTGGATCAGCGTCGCCACCTGTTCCATGAAGTCGTAGCCGCTGGTGCCGTCGACACCCCAGCCGACCGGCTGGCCTTCGCCGGCGCCCAGGATCTTCTCGATGACGATCCACGCGTCGGGACCGAGCCGTTCGCGCAACCGCCGGCAATAGCCGATCGGGTCGGTCAGGCCGTCGACGTGGTCGATGCGGACGCCCTGGATCAATCCTTCGTCGTACAGCCGGAAATACAGCGCATGCGTCGCCTCGAACACCGCCGGATCCTCGATCCGCACCCCGGCGAGATCGTTGACGGTGAAGAAACGGCGCCAGTTGAGCAGGTCGTTGGCGACGCGCCAGCTGGCGAGGCGATAATGCTGCCGGTCGAGCAGCGCCGCCAGATCGTCGGTAGCCCCGCGATCCTCCAGTCGGATCGGGAAGCGGTGTTCGCCATAGGCGACGATCTGGTCGCCCTCGACCGTTATGTCGCCATTGGCGAGCGTCGCCGCCAGCGTGTCGCCCAGCACGGGGAGCAGGATCGGCCGGCTCCAGTCGATATCGAACACGCGCGCATGCTCGCTCGCTCGTCCCTGCGCGAGCACGTCGTTCCACCAGGCGTTGCCGCCGCCGGCGACGCCCATGTGGTTGGGGACGATATCGATGACGACGCCCAGCCCGCGCGCCTGTAATGCGGCGACGAGGCTGCGGAAGCCGTCCTCGCCGCCCAGTTCGGGGTTGATCCGCGTCGGATCGATCACGTCATAACCGTGCATCGATCCCGCCGCCGCGACGGTGATCGGCGAGGCGTAGAGGTGGCTGATCCCCAATCGGTCGAGGTAGGGCACCAGCGCCTCGGCATCGGCGAAGGTGAAGCCCTTGTGGAACTGCATCCGGTAGGTGGCGCGCGGGATCATGCGGGGCTTTCCGTGGAGAGGATGGCGGTGCGGCGTGCGACCTCGGGCCGGGTGAGCAGGCCCACGGTGGTGTCGGGCATGCGGCGGCGCCAGTTGGGATGTTCGTCGGTGGTGCCGGGCAGGTTGGGCTGTTCCTCCAGCCCGACCAGATCCTCCAGCGGCACGATGGTGAGCGGGCAGGGCGCCTGCGCGACGAAGCGGAGTGCGGCATCGATCGCCGGGGCGGCGTCATTGGGCAGCGGGCCGGTGGCGGCGACCGCGGCCTCGCATGCGGTCCACAGCGCCTTCTTCTCGCCGATGCGGCGCAGGCGCTCGGCGGGTTCGTCGCCGCTGCTGCGCTTCAGCTTGTGGTTCCAGGTAATGTCGCGCCCCGTCCACCAGCCGGCGAGCGTGGCGGTGTCGTGCGTCCCGGTCATCGCCACCGCCTGCGCGTCCCACTCGCGCGCCGGCGTGAAGCCCGCCTCGTCGCGCTCGAACGGCAGCACGCGCATGCCCAGCATGCCCTTTGCCGCCATCGTGTCGCGGAAACCGGGCGGCACGGTGCCGAGGTCCTCGCCGATCACGATCGCGCCGGCACGGTGCGATTCGAGCGCGAGGATGCGGAGCAGGTCGTCGAACGGCATCGACAGATAGGCGCCGTCGCTGGCCTTGCCGCCTTCGGGGATCACCCACAGCCGCTTGAGGCCCAGCGCGTGATCGATGCGGAGGCCGCCGGCATGGCACAGGCTGGCCCGCACCGTGCGGATAAAGGCGTCGAATCCGGTGCGGCGCAGTGCGAAGGGTGACAGCGCGGTGATCCCCCAATTCTGGCCCAATGGCCCCAAGGGGTCGGGCGGCGCACCGATCGACAGGCCGGTGAGCAGGTCGCCGCGCCGGCTCCACGCATGGCTGCCGCCCGCATCCATGCCGACGGCGAGGTCGGCGATCAGCCCGATCCGCATGCCTGCATCGCGCGCCGCGGTGTGCGCGGCGGCAAGGCTATCCTCGGCCAGCCATTGCAGGAAGGCGTAGAAGGCGACCTCCGTCGCACGATCGGCGACGAAGCGCTCGACCGCGGGAGCGGCGGGGTCGTGGAAGGCGGCGGGCCAGTCCTGCCATCCCGATACGCCGAAATGCGCGTGGAGCGCATCGTAGCGGGCATGCTCCTCCCAATCGGGCCGCTCCGCGCGCGCCGCCTCGAAGCGCCGACGCAGCGTGTCGGGCGCGGAATCGAAGGCGGCACGCAACGCGGCGAGGCGGGCGGGCAGCGCCTGTTGCCAGTCGATCAGCGCCCCGCCGTCCGCTTGCGGCTGCGTGATCCCGGCCCGCGCCGGGTCGGCGAGCAGCGCATGATGGAACAGCCGGCTCGACGGCGCATACGGGCTGAACCGCGTGGGATCGTCGGGGAACAAGGCGTGCGTGGGGCTGATGGCCAGCGCATCGGCCCCCGCCGCGGCAAAGGCACGCACCGCCTCGGCCAGCGTGCCGAGATCGCCATAGGGGCCGGGCGTCGCGCCGCGCAGGGCCGGGATCTGGACCGCCGGCCCCCAGCAATGCCCCGCCGGCGGTGCGACGCAGCGCGCGGGCGCGATGGCGAGGGCGATGGTGGCGCCGCCGGTGTCCAGCCGGTGATAGCCGGGCATGGCGATGGCGGGAATCGATCCATCCGCGGCGATCGTCACCGCGCGGCGGGTGCCGTCCTCCAGCACCAGTTCGGCTGCGCCCGCCGCCGCGCCGGTCGGGATCGCCATGCCGACATCGGCGGTGACGAACGCCTGCCCGCCGGTACGCGTATCCAGCGTATCGAGGATCGCCCGCAGCACCGCGTCGGCGACGCGATGCCGCTTGCCGTCGGCGTCCTCCCACTCGGCCTGCAGTCCTGCCGCTGCTGCATCGCGTGCGAGATCACTCATGCGGCAGGCACCTGCGCGCCAGTGCACCCCAACCCATCCGTTCGCCCCGAGCCTGTCGAAGGGCACGCTGCCGCGAGCGCATCACTCGTGGAGAGCCGCCCTTCGACAGGCTCAGGGCGAACGCGAGCGGCGTCGTGTACGTCGCCGACGTGGGAGCCGAGAGGTTCGCGCGAAGCCGCGAAGACGCGAAGGACGACATCTTCGCGTCTTCGCGTCTTCGCGTGAACCTCTATCCTGCGACGGAGACAGGCACCGCCGCCGGCAGCGGGTACGGCATCGCCGCGTCCTGCGCGCCTCCGCGCGACCATCATCGTCCCAGCCATGCCCGGAAGCGCTCGCCCTCGGTGTGCAGCACCTCGCCATCAAACGTGGGCAATGCGGCAGGTTCCGCACCGAGATCGATCGCGATCGTCAAAACGCTGCCATCGCCAAGCCGCCAACGCGCGGTAACCGCCGCGTCGCCGGTCGCCTCCGCGCCGAGTGCCGTGGCGCCCGCAAGATGCGGCACGATCGCCGTCTGCCGCAACGCGATCAGGTCGCGATACAGCGCACGCCACGCCGCCGCATCGGGGCCGGGCTGCGGGCGGCTCGCTTCGAAGGTCGCCAGTGCGTTGGGATCGGGGATGCGTTCGCGCGCCGCCGGATCGGCGAAGGCGTCGAACTTGGCGAATTCCTTGCGCCGGCCCTCGCGCACCGCGTCGGCGAGTGCGTCGTGGAAATCGGTGAAGAACAGGAACGGCGTCTCGCTGCCGTCGACGTCGCCCATGAACAGCAGCGGGATCTGCGGGCAGAGCAGCAGCAGCGCCGTCGCCGCGCGCAGCGACTCGCGATCGGTCAATTGGGTCAGCCGCTCGCCCAGTGCCCGATTGCCGATCTGGTCGTGATTCTGGAGGAAGGACACGAAGCGCGTCGGCGGCAGGTGGCCGCTCGGCTTGCCGCGTGGCTTGCCGTCGTGGTTGGGCGAGCCCTCGCCCTGATAGATGAAGCCTTCCGCCAGGCAGCGCGCCAGCCGCTCGGCGGGACGTTCGGCGAAGTCGCCGTAATAGGCGCTGGTTTCGCCGGTCAGCAGGACGTGCAGCACGTTGTGGAAATCGTCGTTCCACTGCGCGTCATAGCCGCCCTCGTCTCTGTCCGCTCGCAGGCGCTCCGCGTCGTTCTCCTCGTTTTCGAGGACGAGGTGAACGTGGCGATCGGGCAGGCGCTCGCGGATCTCCGCGGCCATCGTGTCGAGGAAATCGGGGTTGGCGATGGCGTGCACCGCGTCGAAGCGCAGGCCGTCGATGCGATACTCGTCGAGCCACATCAGCGCATTGTCGACGAAGAAGCGCTGCACGGCCGGGCGCTCCACCGCGACCGCGCCGCCCCAGGGGGTATGCACCTCGGCATCGAAGAAGCCCGCGGCATAGGCGCCGAGGTAATTCCCGTCGGGGCCGAAGTGGTTGTAGACGACATCGAGGAACACCGACACGCCGAAGCCGTGCGCGGCATCGACCAGCGCCTTGAGGTCGGCGGGCGAGCCATAGGCCTCCGCCGGCGCATAGGGGAGGACGCCGTCATACCCCCAGTTGCGCGTGCCGCCGAAGGCATTGACCGGCATCAGCTCGATGGCGGTCACACCGAGCGCGGCGAGGCTCGCCAGTTGGTCGATGACCCCGCGGAACCCGCCGCACAGACCGGCATGGAGTTCGACCAGCACCGTCTCCTCCCAGGGCCGGCCACGCCAGTCGTCGGTCGTCCATGGATAGGCGGGGTCGATCACCAGGCTCCAGCCATGTACGCCGCCCGATTGCGCACGCGACGCAGGGTCGGGGACGGCGAGGTCGCCGATGCGGAAGCGGTAGCGCGTACCGGCCGGCGCGTCGGTGGCGAGGACGAACCAGCCCTCGTCCGCAGCCGTCATCGGCTGCGGCGCGGCGCCGTCGATCTCCAGCAGCACCGCGTCGCGATCGGGCGCCCAGAGCGCGAACCGCGTGCGTCCGTCGTCCAGCAGGCGAGCGCCCCAGGCCTGCGTCATGCCGCCGCATCCTCCGTGGCATCCACGGTCCACGTCACCAGCACCGCGCCCTGCGGCGACACCTCATAGCTGTCCTCGATGCCGATCTCGCCCTGTTCGGGCTTGGCGCTGTCGATCAGCACCGTCCGGCCGGCATGCGGCGGCGGCAGGTGGAAGGTCACCGGATCCGGCGATCCGTTGAGCAGCAGCGACACCGCCTCCACTTCGCCCGCGGCGTTGCGGCTGGCGCGGCGCATCATCAGCGCGCGGCCTTCCGGGTTCTGCCAGTCCTCGGGCGACAGCTGCTGACCGCGCTCGTCCCACCATTCGATGTCGTTGATGCCCTGGCCCGGCGAATCCTGGCCGTAGAGGAAGGTCGCGGCGCGCAGCACCGGATAGCGGCGGCGCAGGTCGGTGAGCCGCGCGACGTAATCGATCTGGCGCTGCCCCTCCGGGCTGGCCGCGGCCTCCCAGTCGAGCCAGCTGATCGCATTGTCCTGGCAATACGCGTTGTTGTTGCCGCCCTGCGTGCGGCCGAACTCGTCGCCCGCCACCAGCATCGGCGTGCCGAGCGAGGCGAGCAACGTCGTCAGCATGGAACGTTGCACCCGCCCGCGCGCATCGTTGATCGCGGGATCGTCGGTCGGCCCCTCATGGCCCCAGTTGCGCGAATGGTTGTTGTCGTGGCCGTCGCGATTGTCCTCGCCGTTCGCCTCGTTGTGCCGCTCCTCGTAGGCGACGGTATCGGCGAGGGTGAAGCCATCGTGTGCCGACAGCAGGTTGATGCTCGCCCACGGCCGCCGCGCGCGCCGGTCGAACAGGTCGCCCGATCCCGACAGGCGTGCGGCAAGGTCGGCGCGCTGCCCGGCATCGCCGCGCCAGAACTGGCGCACGGTGTCGCGGTACTTGTCGTTCCATTCGGCGAAGCCCGGCGGGAAGTTGCCGAGCTGGTAGCCGCCCGGCCCCACGTCCCACGGCTCCGCCATCAGCTTGAGGCGGCCGAGCACCGGATCCTGCCGCACCACGTCGAAGAAGGCCGCGCCGGGATCGAACCCCGTCTCCTCGCGCCCCAGCGTCAGGCCGAGGTCGAAGCGGAAGCCGTCGATGCCGAAGCTGGTCGCCCAATAGCGCAGCGAATCGGTCACCATCTGGATGACCCGCGCCTTGCTGAGGTTCAGCGTATTGCCGGTGCCGGTGTCGTTGATCGAATAGCGCGGGCTATCCTTGACCAACCGGTAGTAGCTCGCATTGTCGAGCCCGCGCCACGATAGCGTCGGCCCCTTTTCGCTACCCTCGCAGGTGTGATTGTAGACGACGTCCAGGATCACCTCGATCCCCGCCTTGTGCAGGCGGTGGACGGCGCGGCGCAGTTCGTCCTGGCTGTCGGAGGACATATAGGCCTGTTCGGGCGCGAAGAAGCCGAGCGTGTTGTAGCCCCAATAATTCTTCAGCCCCTTTTCCTGCAGGAACCGGTCCTGCGTGAAGCTCTGGATCGGCAGCAGTTCCAGCGCGGTGACGCCGATCCGCTTGAGATGCGCGATCACCGCCGGATGGCCGAGGCCCGCATACGTGCCCCGCTCCCGCGGCGGCACCAGCTCCATCAGCTTGGTCAGCCCCTTGACGTGCGCCTCGTAGATGACGGTTTCCGACCAGGGCGTGTTGGGTTTGGTATCGCGCGACCAGTCCCAATGGTCGTCGACCACCACCGCCTTGGGCATCGCCGGCGCGCTGTCGCGCTTGTCGAAGCTCAGGTCTTCGCGTGCGTGGCCGACCTTGTAGCCGTGCAGCGCGTCGGTCCACTTGATCTGGCCGGCGAGCCGCCTCGCATAGGGGTCGAGCAGCAGCTTGTTGGGATTGAAGCGGTGGCCGTTCTCGGGCTCGTAGCGGCCGTGCGCGCGATAGCCGTAGAGCAGCCCCGGCGCGGCATCGGGCAGATAGCCGTGCCACACCTCGTCGGTGCATTCGGGCAGGGTGATGCGCTGCATCTCGCGCTTGCCGGACGGGTCGAACAGGCACAGCTCGATGCGGTCGGCATTGGCGGAATAGACCGCGAAATTGACGCCCAGTCCATCGAACGTCGCGCCGAGCGGATAGGGCGAGCCCGGCTCGAGCCGGTCGGGCAAGGTGTGCAAGCGGATGGCCCCCATTGGATCGTTGAGGCCGTGTAACGCGGGTGCAGCATGGAAGGTCCCGACCCGCGCCGGACAAAAGGTCCGGCGCGGCCGGTGCGGTCGAGGGTCAGCGCTTGGGCAGCGGATCCACGCCGTCGGCGCGCCAGTCGTTCAGGCGCTTGCAGACGCGCAGCGGGATGCGCGAGCCGGTGACGTCGTCGACGATGCAGACGCGCGGGTTGCGGCTGACCCGGCTGGCCTGTGCCGTGGCCGCGGGAGCGGGAGCGGGGGCGGGCGTCTCGCTGGCGGTCGGCGTGGCGGTCGAGAGGATGGCGGCGGCGATGGTGATGAGCATGGACGTTCTCCCTGGCGAGCAGCCCGTCTTGGCTGCACGTGTAGCAGTGCATTATGCATGCCAAACACCTCGCATGAGGGAAATCAGGGACTTAGTCGTTCCACACCCGTGATGATGCGCCAGAAGTTGGCGTTTGGCGCCGATCGTCAGCCATTCCGCGCCGGCTTGCTGAGGAAGCGCGACCCGATCAGGCAGAACCGCCATGGCGTGTCGATTGCGCGGGTGATGCCGATCCGCGGCCCCGCGTGGATCGGCAGCGGGGTAGGGGCGCCCTCCAGACGAAACGGCGGCCGAGCGAGCGGCGCTCCGTCCAGTGCGATATCCACGCCGAGCGCCTGGCACAGCCGCCCCGGCCCGGCGCACAGCAGGCGCGGATCGGCCAGTCCGCGGCGGCCGATCATCGCGTCCAGCCCGTGCGTCGGTTCCAGCGCCCGGATCAGCACCGCGCTGCCCGGTCGGCAGACCAGGTTGAGGCACCAGTGGATGCCGTAGCTGCGATAGACGTAGGCGTGTCCGGCCGGCCCGAACATCGCCGCATTGCGCGGCGTCGGCCCGCGCGCGCTGTGCGAGGCGGGATCGGCCGGGTCATAGGCCTCCGTCTCGACGATCGTGCCGCCGACGCCGTCGACCAGCAGGGTGACGCCGATCAGGTCGCGCGCCACCGTCGCCACGTCGCGATCGAAGAATGAGGGGGCGAAGAATGAGGGGGCGAAGGACGAGGGCGGCAGCATAAGCGTGACGCTCAACGCCCCACCGCGCGCCGCTATCCCGCCCAGCCGTGATCGTTCGCCCAGGCGACGAACAGGTCCTGCCACGGCACCGGCCGGCCGTCCTTGTGCGCCGCGGGCGGGCCATGACCGCCGCGTTCGAAGATCATCAGTTCGGTCGGCACCTTGGCGGCGTGCAGCGCCTCCCACATCAGCACCGCGTTGCGCGGCGGCACCACCGGATCGTCGGCATTGGCGGCGACGAAGGTCGGCGGCATGTCGGCGGGCAGGTCGATCTGCGCGGCATAGCGACGCTGCCAGGCCGGATCGTCGGCATGATCGCCGAGCAGTTCGCGGCGCGACTGCGCATGGACGCCGTCGTCGAACATGGTGATGACGGGAAAGAAGAGGCCGGCGACATCCGGGCGCGCCGACAGCCGATCGGCGGCATCCACGGCGTCGTAGACCGGCGTCCCGGCCCGCGCGGCGAGCCGCGCGGCGACGTGTCCGCCCGCCGAAAAGCCGGTCGCCGCCACCCGCGCCGGATCGACCTGCCAGCGGGTGCCGGCACCGGCGCGGATCACCCGCATCGCGCGCTGCGCATCCTGCAACGCTACGTCGGGGCCTGCGGCCCAGCCGTCGTGCGGCAGGCGATAAAGCATCTCGAACGCGGTCACGCCGCGTGCCGCGAAATCGCGGGCGATGCCGCCGCCGGTGCGGCCGACGGCGACGCGTGCATAGCCGCCGCCCGGACAGATCAGCACCGCCGCCCCGTTGGGCCTGGCCGGCCGGACCACGGTGAGCATCGGCGTCCCGACGTGCGGCCAGGCGATATCGTCCGGCCCGCCGGTCGGCGACCGCTTGACCCATTGGTCGGCGATGCTGCGGCCTTCGCCACCCGGCGGCGCCTTGGGCCAGAGCGGGAAGCGCTCCACCGCGGAAGGCTGCGTTTGTGCCGTAGCGGGCAGGGGCAGCATCGCGGCAAGGCTGCCGGCGATCAGGGTGCGGCGTGTCGTCATCTCAATTCCCGTCCGGACGCGTCGCGTCGCGCGTCATGCTGGCAGCGAGGCGAAGGCGCGCCGGATCGGGCGGCCGGTGCGGATCGAAGGGCGTCAGGTCGCCGCGCAGATGCGTACCGACGGGCAGGGCGGCGAGCCCCTGCGCCACCGCCCGCGCCAGCACCCAGGCGCCGTAATTGTCGTGGTGCGTCGCGTCCTTGCCGCCGTCGTTGAAGGCGAGCGGCGCGCGAGCCGGTCCCAGGGCCTCGTAGAAGGCGATGCTGGCGGCGTTGAGGTCGATCACCGGCACGCCCGCTTCGGCGCCGACCGCGCGCACCGCGGCGGCATAATCGCCGAGCGTCGGCTTGATCCGGTCGCCGCTCCACATCCGCCGCTCGGGCGAGGTGACGAGGATCGGGGTGACCCCGCGGCGGCGGAACTCTCCGATCCATGCGCGCAGATAGTCGCGATACGTCGTCTCGGCCGCGGCATAGGTTTGCGGCCACTGCGCCTTCTGATCGTTGTGGCCGAACTGGATCAGCGCGACATCGCCCGCCTTCACCGATTCGAGCACCTTGGCGAAGCGCAGCTCGGACATGAACGATTTCAGCGTCTCGCCCGATTCGGCATGGTTGGCGACCGCGATGTCGGGCTTGAAGAACACCGGCAGCATCTGCCCCCAACTCGCCGCGGGTTCGGCAGGCTGGTCGGTGACGGTCGAATCGCCGAGCAGGAACAGCGTCGGCACCGTCACCGGCTCGACTGCGATCTGCGTCACGCCGGGATGCTCGCCGAGGATCTCCAGGCTCAGCCGGTCGTCCCAGTTGAGCGAATCCCGCTCCCGCGGCTTGAGCAGCACTGCGGTGCCGCCGGGTGCATTGGCCGGCGGCGGCGTCAGCGCGGAATCGCGGACGTTGACGACGAAGCTGCGGGTGACGCTGCGTCCGGCGGGGACGGCGACGGCGTCGAGCATCAGCCGGCGCGACTCCGCCTTGATCGTGGTGACGGTGGCGGCATGCGGCAGCCCGAGCGTGACGGTGACGCGATAATTGCCCGGCGTGGCGGGAACGGAGAAGACGCCGGGGGACGTGAAGGACTTCGTCACTCCGGACGCGTTCCGGTGTCCACCGTTCCGCGCGGCCATCGGCTGCGACACCTGCGGCGCGGTCGACGCCGGAACAGGTCCGGGGTGACGGACGGGCGTGGCGTGCGCGCCGGACGCCATTATCAGCGCCACTATCCCGATCAGCCGCACGACGGCCCGCCCGCCGGCGTCGTCCGCGTCAGCGCGGGCACGTGCGGGGTGATCCGCTTCGCGATCGGCAACCGCGTCGCCTTCAGCCCTACCGCGACCAGATCGGCAACCCGGCGCGCCCCCAATTCGCTGAAATGCGTATCGTCGGACACGCCATTGGGATAACCCGGCGCACCGGCCGCGCCTTCGTAATGCAGGTAATAGGCCTTGGCCGCGTCCGGCCCCGCCGCCTGTACCCAGGCCTGCGATGCCTTGCCGAGGTCGATCAGCGGCGTGCGCGTGCTGCGCGCGACCTCTCGCGCCGCGTCGGCATAGGTCGGAAAGCTCGGCTGCTCGACACCGTCCTTGAAGTCCCGGCGGGCGACCGGGGTCAGGATCACCGCCTTCGCACCCGCGGCCTTGGCCACATCGAGGAAGCGCAGCAGGTTCGCCTTATACTGGTCGATCGTGGTGTAGCGTTCGGGCTTGTCGATGCTGGCGTCGTTGTGGCCGAACTGGATCAGCAGCGTATCGCCCTTGCGCAAATCCTTGGCGATGCCGTCGAGCCGCCCTTCGCGGATGAAGCTGTTGGTGCTGCGGCCGCCGATCGCGCGATTTTCGACCGTGACGCCGGGCACGGCGCAGCGCAGCATCGTGCCCCAGCCGGACTGCGGGTATTTTTCCGGCTTGTAGTCCTGCGCGGTGGAATCGCTGGCGATGAAGATGCGCGGCTGCGGATCGCTCGCTCCCGTCGCGAGCATAGCCAGAACCATCGCCAGCGCGCCGCCAAGCTTCATGCGATCTCTCCACATCCTGTTGTCGTGTTCCGCATCATGCGCGCCTCTCTCGGCAACCGCAATGGCCATAATATGGGACTGATGGCGATTATCCGGGATAGGCTTGGCAGGCTGACCCAATCCCCCTAAGCTGGACCGCAAGGCGAGAGGATGCGCAGCCACGATGAACAGCCGCACGATGCTCCTGGCGATGGCGACGGCTCCGATGCTGGTCGGGGCGGTGCCCGCACCCACGTCTCTGCGCGACTGGGTGGTGGAGGCGGAATCGCCGGACACTCGCGTGACGGTGCGTGCCGGGGTGATCGACGTCGACAGTCCCAAGGGCGTGACGCTCTGGTCGCGGCGGCCGGTGACCGCACCGGTGACGATCGCGTTCGAGGCGATGGCGGTGCAGGCCGGCGGCGCGAACGATCGGGTCAGCGATCTCAACGCCTTCTGGATGGCGAGCGATGCGGACGGCGGATCGGTGCTGGCGCATCGCCGCAGCGGCGCCTTCGCCGCCTATGACGACCTCAAGACCTATTACGTCGGGATCGGCGGCAACCGGAACAGCACGACGCGCTTCCGCCGCTACGTCGGCCAGCCCGGCAACCGGCCGTTGCTGCCGGAACATGACCTGTCGGCGCCCGACACCCTGCTCCGCCCCAACGTCTGGACGCGCATCCGCCTGATCGTCGACGGACGTCATGTCGCGGTCGAGCGCGACGGGCGGCGGCTGTTCACGCTGGCCGACGATCATCCCTACACGCGCGGCCATTGGGGGCTGCGCACCACCTGGAGCCACTTGCGCATCCGCCGGATATCGGTGACGCGCCGTTGACGGAGACTGCCATGCACCCGAGCCGACGCGATACCATCCGGGCAGGGCTGCTCGGCGGGGCGACCGCCTTGCTGCCGTCGCGGCTGGTCGCCGCAGCGCCGCCGGCGTTCGCGCCCGCGCCTGTGCGCTGGATCGATGGCGCCGCACCGGCGCTGCATGCCGGGCAGACGTTCGGCGTCGCCTGGCCGCGCGGCGTGGTGAAGGCGGGCACGCGCCTGGCGGTGCAGGGCGCCGGCGGAGCGGCGGTGCCGGCGCAGAGCTGGACCACCGCGACCTGGCCCGATGGTTCGATCAAGTGGACCGCGCATGCCATCCCCGCCGACGTGACGCCCGCCGATCTCGTCGTCACCCGCGGCCGCGAAACCGCGCCGCGCCAGCCGGTGCGCGTCACCGAAACCGCCGATGCGGTGACGATCCAGGTCGGCGACCTCGCGTGGGAGGTCGGCAAGTCGGGCGAGGCACTGGTCCGCTCCGCGCGCGTGGCGGGCAAGCCGGTGCTCGGCCCGGTGACGCTCGTCGGCGCGGTGCGCAGCGATCCCCTGCACGGGGAGGCGACGCCGTTCGCCGGTGCGGTTGAGCGGGTGACGGTGGAGCAGCGCGGCCCGGTCCGCGCCGTGGTGAAGATCGAGGGGCGCCACCGCGCCGCCGACCGGCAGTGGCTGCCCTTCACCGTCCGCCTCTACGCCTATGCGGGCAGCCAGGCCCTGCGCATCGTCCACAGCGTGGTGTTCGACGGCGATGCGTCCAGGGACTTCCTGTCGGCACTCGGCGTTCGCGCCGCGGTGCCGCTGGCCGGTGCGCTGCACGACCGCCACGTCCGTATCGTCACCGACGGCCAGACCTTTGCCGAAGGGGTGCGCCCGCTCACCGGCCTGCGTCGCGATCCGGGCAAGGCGTTCCGCGACGCGCAGATCGCCGGGCAGGCGGTGCCGCCGCTCGGCCGGATGGCGCCGGCGGTGCGCGACACGCTGGAGCGCATTCCGGCTTGGGGCGACTTCCGCCTCGAACAGCCCAATGCCAACGGCTTCGCGATCACCAAGCGGACCGGCCCCGATCACGGCTGGATCGACAGCGCGCAAGGGCGGCGTGCGCCCGGCCTCGCCTATGTCGGCACGCCTGCGGGCGGCGCGGCGATCGGCGTGCGCTATTTCTGGCAGCGGCATCCGACCGCGCTCCACATCGACGGCGCCACCGGCGACACGGCGCAGCTCACCGCCTGGCTCTGGTCGCCCGAGGCTCCGGCGATGGACGTGCGCCCCTATCACGGTACGATGGGGATGGAGGGCTTTGACGCCCAGAACGAAGGCCTGTCGGTCACCTACGAGGATTACGAGCCCGGCTGGGACGATGCCTCCGGTATCGCGCGCACCGCCGAGCTGATGCTCTGGGCGCTGCCCGCCACCCCGCCGACCGACACGCTGGTGGCGATGGCCCGCATGCAGGCCGAGCCGCCGCAGCTGATGACCGCACCCGCGCACCTCCACGCCGCGCGGGTGTTCGGCGACTGGACGCTGCCCGACCGCTCGACCCCCAATCGCACCGCGATCGAGAACCAGCTCGCCAACCTGATCGATTTCTACACGGGCGAGGTCGATCGCCGGTCGTGGTACGGTTTCTGGAACCACGGCGACGTGATGCACACCTATGATTCCGACCGGCATCAGTGGCGCTACGACATCGGCGGCTTCGCCTGGGCGAACAGCGAACTATCCCCCGACCTCTGGCTGTGGACGCAGGTGCTGCGCACCGGCGATGCCAAGGCGTTCCGCTTCGCCGAGGCGATGACGCGGCATACGGGCGAGGTCGACGTCTACCACACCGGCCGCTTCCGGGGGCTCGGCACCCGCCACGGCGTGCAGCATTGGAGCGACAGCTCGAAACAGCCGCGGGTCAGCAACGCGAGCTACCGCCGCATCTTCTATTACCTCACCGCCGACGAGCGCGTCGGCGACCTGCTGCGCGACCTCACCACCTCCGACCAGGCGCTGACCCGCGTCGAGATCGGCCGCAAGGTGCCCGGTGCCAGGCGGCCGCAGCTGCCGCCCGGCACGATCGAGATGACCTTCGGCACCACTTGGTGTCCGCTCGCCGCGGCGTGGCTGACCGAATGGGAGCGCACCGGCGACACCCGCTGGCGGGATCGTATCCTGGCGGGGCTCGAAACGATCGGCCGCCTGCCGCACGGCTGGATGACCGGCAGCGCGCCGTTCGACATGGCGAGCGGCCGCTTCATCGACCAGAACCGCAAGATCACCCTGTCGCACCTCAACGCGGTGTTCGGCGCGGTGGAGGTGAGTTCCGAACTGATCCGCCTGCTCGACGTCCCGCGCTATCGCGCCGCCTGGCTGGAATATTGCCGCTGGTACAATGCGCCGCAGGCCGATTACCTCGCCAAATTCGGCGCGCCCTACGGCCCGCGCAACCTTCGCGAGGGGCAGTCGCGGCTCACCGCCTATGCCGCCTTCCAGGACAAGGACGCCGCGCTCGCCGCCCGCGCCGCGGAGGAATTCCTGTCGGGCGATGCCGGCCTCGGCACCTGGCCCGCCGATCCGCGGCACACCGTCGATGGCGTGCTGGAATGGCCCGGCGTCTCGACCAACGCCGCCTCGCAATGGGGGCTCGCGGCGATCCAGACGCTGGCGCTGATCCCCGAAGCGCTCGATCGCACGACCATCGTGCCGCCGGACGCTCCGGGGCGCAAACGGCAGAAGGACGCCGGCCGCGACTGACGGCCGGCGCGTGGCCTCGGCTCCGGCTCAACCCGCCCCGCTGGCCAGATAGCGTTCCAGATCGTCGCTGCCGCCGATCGTCTCGCCGTCGATGATGACCAGCGGGGTGGTGTCGACGCCCCGCTCGGCCTTGAACGCGTCCACCTCCTCGCGCGAACGCAGGATCCGGTCGTCGACCTCGAAGCCCTCCGACTGCAGGATCTGCTTGGCGCGCACGCCGAACGGGCAGGTGTGATCGGGCAGGACCATGCGGTACAGCGTGGCGTGGCGGCGGTCGGCCATGGGCGATTATCCTTGCAGAGGTCGGTTCGGTCCTACAGCGCGGCAGCGCACCCAAGCGTTCCATGGAAAGGGGCAGGATGGCCGAACGGATGACGCTCTATTTCGATGGCGGCGCGCGGCCCAATCCGGGGCGGATGGAGATCGCCGTCGTCACCGGCGGTCGTGCCGTCATCCGCGACGATTGCGGCGAAGGCGACAATTGCACCGCCGAGTGGCTCGCCCTGCTGCATGCGGTGGAGATCGCGCGGGCGGCCGGTGCGCAGGACGTGCTGCTGATCGGCGATGCGCTGTCGGTCGTCGAGCAGGCGCGGGGCACGTGGCGGCCGCGCAGTCCGCAGATGCAGGCGCACCTCGCCGCCTTTCGCGCCGCGACCGCCACCCTGGCGCGGGTGACGGTGCGCCACGTCGGGCGCTCCAAAAACCTCGCCGGCATCGCACTCGCCAGCCGTTATCCGCGCTGATCGCTTGCCGCGTTCGCAGTTGCGGAAACTCTCCACGCCTTGCGCGTTTGTCGCCGTCTCATCATCACAGGAGCGAGCCGAGATGAACCAGGACCAGATCGAAGGCACCGCCGGCGACCTCGCGGGCAAGGTCAAGGAAACCGTGGGTCAGGCGACCGGCGACACGCAGACCCAGAACGCCGGCCTCGCCGACCAGATCAGCGGCAAGGTGCAAAAGACGTTCGGCGACACCAAGGAAACCGTCGCCCGCAACGCCGCCCCGCTCGCCGACAAGGCGCGCAAGTTCGCCAACGAGCGCCCGTTCGCCACCGCGGCCCTCGCCGGCGTCGTCGGCCTGGCGATCCTCAACACGCTCCGCGGCAAGACGGCGTAAGCGAACCGCCCCGAAACCCTCCTTCGCGGCAGCGGGGGAGGGCGTCCCTCTTCATCCTCCCCCGCCAGGGGGAGGTGGCGCCGAAGGCGACGGAGGGGGAGGACTCCCAACGTTGGTCGTTGCTTACCTCCCCCTCCGTCAGGCTGCGCCTGCCACCTCCCCCTGGCGGGCGAGGATGAATGTCGTTGGTCCCAATATTTCCCGTCACCCCGGACTTGTTCCGGGGTCCACCGTGCCGCAAAATCAAGAGCGTATTGGTGAGCGGCCCGGTGGATGCCGGACCGAGTCCGGCATGACGGAGGACTGAAGAATACCGCCGCGGATCAGACAGCCGATAAGTGCTGGCCCCGTTTCAGCGGGCAGGGGACAAAAGGCCGCAATGCCGAACCGTGGCGGCACGACACCACCGGCGGCGATGCAGCCCACGGCTATTGCGCCGGCCGCGGCCCGCGGATCTTCACCACGTCGCGGTGCATCGGCGCGAGCTTCGCAAGGAAGCGGTTCTGCGCCGCGAACCCGACGCCCTCACGGCGCATCGCCGCCTGCAAATTCTCGACCAGCGCCGCCATGTCGGCCTGCTGCACGCCCATGTCCTGATGCGCCGCGCGCATCGTCCGGCCGCTGTAACGGCAGCCGCCGTTGAGGATGTAGCAGAACTGCTCCTTCAGCGTCCGCCGCAGCCGGACGAGGTCCTGCCCCTTGAAGATGTCGCTGATCCGCGGATCGGCGACGTTGCGCGCCACCATATCCTCGACGATCCGATCGACCCCGTCGCGTCCGTGAAAGGCGCGCCACATCCCGTCGCCCGCGAACGGTGTGGCGCCGGCATTGGCGTCCGCCGCGACATAGGGCGCGACGGGCTCTTCGCCCGGCGGCGGCGTCGCCGGCACGGCCTGAAGCGCGAGGAGGAGCGGGAGGATCATCGGCAGGTCCTTGGCAGGATAGGGTTACGGCACGGGCCGAAGGGTCAGAACGCGCCTTGCAGCGACAGGAACAATCCGCGCTGCCCGCGCACCGTGGCGATATCGCCCAGGTCGACATAGGCAGCCGTCACCGACACGTTGCGATGCACGGCCCAGGCGGCGAACAGGTCGTAGCTGTCGTCTTCCTGCGCGAAGCCGAGCGTGTCGGGCTTGGTGCGATATTCCGCGCCGACGACCAGCTTGCGGGTGAGCATCTTGCCGAGCGACCCTTCGAACTGCGCGCTGCGGGCCTGCCCGCGCGGGCCGCCGAAGCCGAGCAGGCCGAACTGGTTGGCCTTGGTGAAGCGCACCGTCGCGTCGGCGACCACGCCCTGCGCCAGCCACACCTTGGTGGCGGCGACGTACAGGTCGGTGCCGCGCGTCCGTTGCGCGCCCACGGCTCGCAACACGGCGCCGCGCTCGGCCGCCTTGTATTGCACGCCCAGCGCGATCTGCGGCAGGATCGTATCCTGCGCCCAGACGGCATCGCCGGCGATCTTCAGCTTGGCGCCGACGATATGCTGGCCGAAGGTGAAGCCGCGGCCCAGCCCCAGCGCGGCCCCCGCGGCACGCGTGTCGAAACGCTGATAGGCATAGGACAGCTCGACCCGGTCGGACAGGCCGATCGCGGCTCCGGCGCTGGTCAGATCGAAATCGGGCAGCGCCACATAGGTCGCGTGCACGGCAGCGCCGTTACCATCCTCGGTTTCGTTGCCGGCGATCACCGCCCAGGTCGCCAGCCCGCCGCCAGCCGCTCCCTCGACGGAGGACACGCCGTTGGTCAGCAACAATTTGCCGCCGTTTCGGCGCTGATTGGCCGCCGCCGGACCGGCGGTCATGGCCGCGGCCAGCATCAGGACACCGGCAATGCAGGACTTGGGGAACACCATGCCGCGGCTTTATGTCCGTTATGGTGAAGATTGTGTAAGTACCGGTTTCAGGAAGTTTCAACGTCGCATGCGCTACGGTTGCGCACATGCGTGTCCTGTCCCCCGTCGCCTGCCTGCCGCTCGTCATGTTGACCCTGCTGTTGCCATCCCTCGCCTCGGCGGCGACGGTGACCATCGCCGTGCGCCAGCCGGACGGATCGCCGCTGACCGACGGCGTGGTGATGATCGAAAGCGCGGCCGCACCGCGTGCCGTGCCGCGCGGCCCCTATGTGATGGAGCAGAAGGCGATCGCCTTTCAGCCGCACATCCTGGTCGTGCCGGTGGGGGCGCAGGTCTCCTTCCCCAACCGCGATACCGTGCGCCACCACGTCTATTCCTTTTCCAAGGCCAAGCGCTTCGACCTCAAGCTCTACGGGCGCGAGGATCAGCGCAGCGTCACCTTCGACACCGCCGGTGTCGTCGCGCTGGGGTGCAATATCCACGATACGATGAGCGGCTTCGTGGTGGTGACAGCGACGCCTCTTTATGCCCGGACGGATGCGCAGGGGCGGGTCAGCATCCCCGACGTGCCCGCCGGCGCGGTGACGCTCCGCCTGTGGTCGCCGTCGATCCGCGCGCCGGGCAATACATTGGCGCAGAGTGCCAGCGTGCCGGCATCGGGCTATGCGACGACGCTGACGATCCGCCGCTGATGCGTCTGCCGAGATCCCTGGCCCGTCTGTTGCCGTTGCCGCTGCGGTTCCGCACGCTGCGTGGGCGGCTGGCGGTGCTCTATACCGGCATGTTCGCCGCGGCGCTGGCGGTGCTCGGGATCACCGCGCAGGTGATGATCTGGACGCATGCGCGCACGTCGGTGGCCGCCGAACTGACGGCCAGCGGCAGCGTCTACGACGGCCTGTGGACGCTGCGTGCGCGCACCATCGCTGGCATCGCCGACGTGCTGGCGCACGATTTCGGCTTTCGCACCGCGGTGGCGACCGGCGACCGCGCGACGATCGAATCGGCGCTCGAAACGCTGCGGGCGCGGGCCGGCGTCGAACAGGCGATGGTGGTCGAACCGGACGGACGGGTGATCGGCGCGGGCAGCGCGCTGGCGCCGGCGCTCGCCCGCCTGCCGGATCAGCTGCAGGACGGCCGGCGCGACGCTGTGCTGGTGGCGCGCGGCCGCATCTATCGCGTCGTCGTCTCGCCGGTGCTGGCGCCGATGCAGATCGGTACGGTGGTGCTCGCGCTGCCGCTGGACGCGGCCGAGATGCGCGGGCTGGAGCGGCTGTCCGCCATTCCGCTGACCGCGACCATGCTCCACCGCGACGCGGGCGGTCAGTGGCGCGCATCGGACGGCTCGGTGCCGTCGAGCCGCGCGGTCGACGCACTCGTCGCGCGTTCGGCGACGCAGCGGCCGCTGGTCACGCTGTCGCTGCCGAGCGGCCATGCCTTTGCCATCGCCAAGCCGCTCGCCGGGCCGGACGGGCGCGCCGATGCGGCGCTGCTGATCCGCTATCCGTTGCAGGCGGCGCTGGCCCCGTATCTGCCGTTGCAGCTCGGCCTTGCGCTTGCCGGGCTCATCGGCGTCGCGCTGGTGGTGCTCGGCAGCCTCAGGCTCGCGCGCACCATCACCCGGCCGCTGCACGCGCTCGACGCCGCCGCACGGACGCTGGAGGAAGGCGCCCGGACCGAGGTCGCGGTGACCGGCGAGGACGAGATCGGCCGCCTCGCGCAAAGCTTCAACCGCATGTCGCAGGGGATCGTCGACCGCGAGAATCGCATCTCGCACCTCGCCTTCCACGACACGCTCACCGGCCTGCCCAACCGCATCTCGTTCCGTCAGGCGCTCGACCAGGCGATGGCGCTTGCCGCGCGCAACGACGACAAGGTGGCGGTGCTCTGCCTCGACCTCGACGGGTTCAAGGGCGTCAACGATACGCTCGGCCATCCGGTCGGCGACGCATTGCTCCGCCAGGTCGGCGCGCTGCTGTCGCGGCTGGCGCCCGACGGCCTCGTCGCCCGGCTGGGCGGCGACGAATTCGCCATCATCCTCTCGGGGAGGGTCGATCCCGACCGGCCGCGAGCGCTCGCCCAGTCGATCCTCGATGCCGCGGCGCAGCCGATCGAGGCCGCCGGCCATCAGATCGCCACCGGCTTCAGCATCGGCATCGCGCTGTCCCCGTCGGATGGCCGCGACTCCGAACAGCTGCTCAAGAACGCCGATCTCGCGCTCTACCGTGCCAAGCGCGACGGGCGCTGCGTCTACCGCTTCTTCGAAGAGGCGCTGGACATCGCCGCGCGCAAGCGCCGCCAACTCGAACTGGACCTGCGCGAAGCGCTGATAACGGGCCAATTCCGCCTCAACTTCCAGCCGATTTACGACCTGAAGGCAGACCGCATCGGCGGCTTCGAATCCCTGTTGCGGTGGCACCACCCCACCCGTGGCGAGGTGTCGCCCGTCGAGTTCATCCCGGTGGCGGAGGACACGGGCCTGATCGTCGGCATCGGCGAATGGGTGATGCACGCGGCGTGCCGGCAGGCGATGCACTGGCCCGACCATGTGCGTGTCGCGATCAACGTATCGCCGCTCCAGTTCCGCAGCCATGGCTTCGCCGCGATCGTGATGCAGGCGCTGTCGCGCAGCGGCCTGCCCGCCAGGCGGCTGGAGATCGAGATCACCGAATCGGTGTTCCTCGACGGCGAGGATCATGTGCTGAAGCTGCTGCACCAGCTGCGCGAAATGGGCGTGCGCATCGCGCTCGACGATTTCGGCACCGGCTATTCGTCGTTGAGCTACCTGCGCAGCTTCCCCTTCGACAAGCTCAAGATCGACCGCTCGTTCGTTACCAACTGTGCCGCCGACGAGAGCAGCGCCGCGATCGTGCGCGCGATCGTCGACCTCGCCGGCGCGCTGCACATGGAAATCACCGCCGAGGGGGTGGAGGATGCGGCACAGCTCGGCTGCCTGCGCGGCCAGGGTTGCGACAGCATCCAGGGCTTCCTGCTCAGCCGCCCGGTGGAGATCGAGGGCATCGCGCGCCTGCTGCCCGCGCGCCTCGCCCGGGCGGCCTAGCGGACGACGGGCATCTGCTGCGCCATCGCAGCGTAGTTCGCGCGCATCTGGCGCAGCGCACCGGCGACCTTGTCCGCATCCAGTGCATCCACGACGGGGTCATACCCGTCGGGCATGATCCCCTGTCCCACCATCACCGCGACCCAGCTCGGGATCGCGAACAATTCGTCGTCGTAGCGGAAGATGCGCCCTTTTTCGCGGAACAGCGCGATCTTGCGTGCCAGCGTGTCGGGCAGCGCCATGGTACGGACGTAGTTCCAGAACGGCGTGTCGTCGCGCCGCGTCGCGGCATAATGCAGGATGATGAAGTCGCGGATTGACGCATATTGATCCGCCATCAGCCGGTTGTATTCGTCGCGCTCGATGTCGGTGAAGCGCATGTCGGGGAACAGGCCGAACAGCTTCGATATGCCGGCCTGGATCAGGTGGATGCTGGTCGATTCGAGCGGCTCCAGAAAGCCGCCGGCAAGCCCCAGCGCGACGACGTTGCCCGCCCACATCCGCTGCCGCCGCCCCGCGGTGAAGCGCAGGCGGCGCGGCTCGGCGGTCGGCGCGGCGTCCAGGTTGCCGCATAGGACGCGCTCCGCTTCCTCGTCGCCGATGAACGCGCTCGCATAGACGTGGCCGTTGCCGGTGCGATGCTGCAACGGGATGCGCCATTGCCAGCCCGCGCCGTGTGCGGTCGCGCGGGTATAGGGTAGCAACGGCTCGGTGCGCGCGGTCGGCACGGCGATGGCGCGGTCGCAGGGCAGCCAGTGCGACCAATCCTCGAACGCGACGCCCATCGCCTCGCCCAGCAACAGGCTGCGGAAGCCCGAACAGTCGATGAACAGGTCGCCCTCGATCCGGCGATCGCCCTCCAGCCGCACCGCGGCGACATGGCCGCGCGCGTCATGGTCGACGCCGACGATCCGCCCCTCCACCCGCTTCGCCCCCTGCGCCTCGGCCCGGTGGCGCAGGAATGCGGCGTAGAGTCCGGCGTCGAAGTGATAGGCATATTCCAGCCCCGACAGCGGCGAGCGGGGGTCGGGAGAGGGAGGCGCGAACCGGCCGGCACGTGCCGCCACCGCCGACATCGCATAGTCGTCGATGCCGCCGATCCCGTCCCGATCGCGCAGTTTCAGCCACAGCTGGTGGAAGTTCAGCCCCTCGATATCACGGCCATGCGTCCCGAACGGGTGGATGTAGCGGTCGCCGCCATCGGTCCAGCCGACGAATTCTATGCCGAGTTTGGGCGTGCCCCCGGTCGCACGCAGGAATTCCCCCTCGTCGATCCCAAGCCGCGCGTTGAAGCCGCGGATCGGCGGGATCGTCGCCTCGCCGACGCCGACGGTGCCGATCGCGTCCGATTCGACCAAGGTGACGGTGCGCTGGCCGTCATCCAGGAAGCGCGCTGCGGCGGCGGCGGCCATCCATCCCGCCGTGCCGCCGCCGACGATCACCACGCGTCCGATCGATTCGCCACTCATCGCATCAGTCTCGCCAGATAATCGGGGTAGGGGGGAAGCGACGGCGCCAGTCCGCCGACCGCGGCGCGCCATTGCGCCAGTGCCGCGACCGCGCTTGCCCGCGGTACCGACAGCGCCACCGGATCGGGGCGCTCCGGGCGCACGCCGAGGCCGATCAGCGCCTGCTGCCAGAGCGCCTTCGGGATCATCGCTTCGTCCAGCGGCGGCAGCGTACCGCGGCGGCCGAACTGCGCCAGTGCCCGTTCCAGCTCCTCGGGCGGCAGCGCCCGGCGCGCCGCGTGCCAGAACGGCCCCTTGCGGGCAGCGCCGGCAAGATAGAACGCCGCGGCATAAGCGTGCATGCGATCGGCGGCGAGGCCAGCACGCCGATTGTATTCGACGGCAAGGCGCGGTCCGTCGCCCCGCGCAGGCATCAGCTCCAGCGCCAGTTCGATCTGCACCAGCGCCAGCGGCAGGCCGAGCCAGCCGAGTGGCCCCAGCGCCGCCGCCGCATCGCCGATCGCCAGCACATTGCCCGTAAACGGCGCCTCCTGCCGGCGCGCGTGCAGCGCGATCCGCTCCGCCTCGTGTGGGAACAGACGGCGCGCGCGGGCGTCGTTCGTCACCGCGGCGGTGTAGGCGAAGCCGCGCAGCGTGCGACTGGCCAGCGGCCAGCGTGCGCTCCAGCCATCGCCGACCGCTTCATAGCCATCGGTCGGGGATGGGCGCGCAGGGCCGACGGCGAGCAGCAGCCGATCGGCCGGCAAGGTCGCGTGCCAGTCGATCCATGCGGTACTCGGCGCTGCGAGGCAGGCAGCCGGGCCGCTCGCATCGATGAACAGGTCGGCGGCCAAGGTCGCGCCGTCGACCGTCACGCCGCCGAGCCGGCTCTCCTCATATACCGCGGCGGTCCGTTGCGCCGCGACGGTCCGCACGCCGGCCGCGCGTGCGGCGCCCGCCAGCAGTGGCGCGGCGCAGGCGGCATCGAGACGCAGCGCATAGTCGATCCGCGACAGCAGCGATCCAGCGTCGTCGGACGGGTGGACGAAGCGTTCCTGCGTCGCGAGCGCGGCACCCGGTACCAGCGCATCGAACGGGCCATCGCCGTGCGCCCGCCACAGCTGGTGCAGCGCTGCTCCCGCCAGCGTCGCGGTGCCTTCGCCCTCGCCGATCGCGAACGGCGCTGCGCCCCAGTCGAAGCGCGTGCCCACGCGGTGGGTCGCGGCGCCGGCAGCGACCAGCGCGTCCTCCGATATCCCCAGCCGCGCAAGCAGCACCAGCCCACGCGCGTCCACGGCGGGGAATCGATCCGCGCAGGCTGCCGGATCCACCGGGATCGCGATCTGCGTCACCACCGCCCGAGGCAGGGCACGCGCGAATCCGATCGCCGCACAGGTCGCGACGAGGCCGCCGCCGACCACGACGATCTGCTGCAAGCTCGACCGGTCGTTCATGCGGCGTCGGCCGCCAGATAGGCCTTGTGGTCCGGCATGCCGGCAACCGCGCTCGCGATGCCGCCGTGCAATCCCGCCAATGCGCGGTCGAGAGCGTCCGCCTCCGGCAGGTCGGCGCGCGGATCCCAGCCGTCCGGTACGATGCCCTGGCCGAGGTAAACCGCCACCCAGCTGGGTTCGAGGAACAGGCCGTGGCTGTAGCGGGAAACCTGGGCGGTTTCGCGCCACAGCGCCATCTTCTCGGCCAGGCTGTCGGGGATCGTCATCGTCCGGACATGGTTCCAGAACGGCGAATCGTCGCGGCGGGTGGCGTGATAATGCAGGATCAGGAAATCCCTGATCCGGTCGTATTCGGCATCGACCAGCGCATTGAAGCCGTCGCGATCGGCGTCGGCCACGCGGGCGTCCGGAAAATGTTCGATCAGCTGGGTGATCGCCATCTGCGCCAGATAGATGCTGGTCGATTCCAGCGGCTCGAGGAAGCCGGACGCCAGCCCTACCGACAGCACGTTGCCGACCCAGCTGCGCCGCCGCCGTCCGGCGCGAAAGCGCAGGGTCCGCGGCTCGGCAAGCGGCGGGCTTTCGAGTCCGGCGACCAGCGCATCGGTGGCTTCGCCGTCCGACAGATGGGCGCTCGCATAGACATAGCCATTGCCGACGCGATGGGTGAGGGGGATGCGCCAGCGCCAGCCCGCTGCCATCGCGATGGCGCGGGTATAGGGCTCGATCCCGCCCGGCGGCGATGCGCAGGGCGCGGCGACGGCACGGTCGCACGGTAGCCAGTGCGACCAATCCTCCCATGCCTCACCCATGGCACCGCCGATCAGCAGCGCGCGGAACCCCGAACAGTCGATGAAGAGGTCGCCCTCGATCCGCCGCCCGTCATCGAGCCTGATAGCGGTCACGTCACCGTTGCTTTCATTGCGGTCGACCTGGATCACGCGCCCTTCGCTGCGCACCGCACCGCGCGCTTCGGCATGCGCGCGCAGGAACGGCGCGAATCGCGTCGCGTCGAACTGGTAGGCATAGCCATAGGCGCCATCCAGCGCGTCGGGGTCGGCTGCCGGTCTGGCGAATCGCAGAGCCTGCGCCGCCACGATGCCGGTAGAATAGTCACCGATCGGTGGCACGGCGCCTGCCCGGTGGTGGCGTAGCCAATAATGGTGGAACCCGACGCCGGCGAGCGGCCGGCCCAACGGGCCGAAAGGATGGATGTAGCGCTCGCCGATCGAACCGAAGTCGCTGAACTCGATACCCAATTTGAACGTGGCGTGGGTCTGCGCCATGAAGGCCGCTTCGTCGATCCCCAGACGGGTGATGAACGCACGCAGGTGTGGCAGCGTCGCTTCGCCGACCCCTACGATACCGATCTCCGCCGATTCGACGAGATGCACCCGCGCCGCCCCCGACGCGAGCGTCGCGAGCGCAGCGGCGGTCATCCACCCCGCCGTGCCACCGCCGACGATCACCACCCTGATCCGTCGATCCGCCTCCACGCCATCTCCCTCCGCCGGAAAGCCGTCCCTATCCGGTCATACCTGTTGCTCAAAAACCTACCCAACGGAATACTTATATCAAGTTGCGATAATTCCGCTTGTGGCGTGATTTTGGTCACGATACCACGTGAGTCAGACACATTGAGCAATGTGCTCAAGCACCTACAGCCAGACCTTTCGGCTTCGCACTGAAAGGCGGTTTCGGGATGAGGACTGAAAGGGGACAACATGATCGTTCGTGGTACGTCAGATGCTGGCCGCAATGCCGGCCGCCTTCGGCTGCGTGACCTCAGCATCGGCGTTTCGGCGCTGGCGATGCTGTGCGCCGCTCAGCCGGCTTTCGCGCAGGATACGACCACGCCGACCAAGCCGGTAACCGATGGATCGCAGGGCACGACATCGGGTACCCCGGCCGTGGATGCCGGCACCGCGCCGACCGCGCAAGGGCAGGCCGGCGCCACCACCGGCACCTCCGGCGCGTCGCAGGACGCCTCGGTCACCCCGCCCGACACCGATCGCGACGAGATCGTCGTCACCGGCGTGCGTCAGAGCCTCGCCACCGCGCAGAACATCAAGAAGAACAGCGACACCGTCGTCGACGCGATCACCGCGCAGGACATCGGCGCGCTGCCGGATCGTTCCGTCAACGAAGCGCTGCAGCGCGTCCCCGGCGTCGCGATCAGCCGCTTCGCCGCGCCGAACGACTCGCAGCACTTCTCGGTCGAAGGTTCGGGCGTCGTCATTCGCGGCCTCAGCTATGTGCGCGGCGAATTCAACGGCCGCGATACCTTTGCGGTGTCGGGTGGACGCGAGATCGGCTTCAACGACGTGCCGAGCGAACTGATCGGCTCGGTCGAGGTGTTCAAGAACCTGACCGCCGATCTGATCGAAGGCGGCATCTCGGGCACCGTCAACATCAACACGCGCAAGCCCTTCGATCAGGATCAGCGCCTGATCTATCTGTCGGGCAGCATGAACTGGGGCGACCTGGAGCGGCGCGGTGCGCCCTCGGTTGTCGGCCTGTATAGCCAGCAGTGGGATACCGCAGGCGGCAGCCGCTTCGGCGTGCTCGCAAGCGCCAGTTATTCGCAGCAGTACAGCCGCTCGGATTCGGTATTCCTCGCCTCCATGCTGCCGCGCTATAACGACGACCGCAACGGCAACGGCGTGCAGGATCCCGGCGAAGGCCGCACGATCAACGCCGGTACCGGATTCTCATCGTCGCTGTTCGATACCTATCCGGTGCCCAACGGCGGTGCCGGCCCCGTCTACGCGCCGGTCGGCGGCGGATCGCGCACGCAGACCTTCGATCGCAAGCGCATCGGTGTGTCGGCGGCGGCGCAGTTCGAGAACGCGGCCAAGACCTTCCTGCTGACGGCGCAATATCTGCGGACGGAAGGCGAGCAGAACTGGCTGGAAAAGACGATCGAGCCGAACGTCTATTATGGCGATGTCACCACCACCTTCCCGCGGGCCGGTACGACCAACACCTATGACGCGAACGGCGTCTTCACCAGCGGATCAATCGTCAAACGGTCGGGACCGGTGTTCGGCACCGATCCCACGCGCGTCTGCGGCACCAACGCCGACGGTTCGCCGAGCCATTATTGCCAGCTCAACCAGTTCGCGCCGAACGGCATCTTCACGACGTTCTCGAACCGGTATTTCTATCAGAAGGCGACGACGCAGGATTTCTCGCTCAACGCGAAGATCGATCCGACCGATCGGCTGCACATCAACCTCGACGGCCAGTACGTGAAGTCGAACTCGGAAAATATAGACGATATCGTCGATATGGCGACCTATTCCGGCGTCGATATCGACCTGCGCGGCAAGGTGCCGCAGATCACGCTGCGCCCCGATGGCTTCAACACCGCCGCCTATTTCGGCAACAAGGCGTCGACGTACTTCCGCGACGCGTTCAACAACCGCGCCGACAATGATGGGGACGAGTGGGCGTTCCGCGGCGATGTCCAATATGACCTCAGCGAGGAAAGCTTCCTGCGCAAGGTGCGTGTCGGCGGCCGTTATGCCAAGCGCGACCAGACCGTCCGAACCAACGACTACAACAACTGGGGCGCGGTGTCGGACACTTGGACCGGCGGCGGCCCCGTCGGCTTCAACAGCGTCGCGGCGAACCAGGCCTCGCTGTTCGGCTATAACGACTTCTATCGCAACCAGGCCGTGCAACCGCCCGCGACCTGGTACATCCCGGACAACATCATGCGCGATCACGATGCGCTGATGAACCTGCTGCGCAATGTCACCAAGCAGGGCGGCGGCAACTACACGCCGATCGAGGATCGCAGCGGCGTGAAAGACGGATACTTCCTGCCGAACGAATTTTATCGGAACAAGGAAACGACCTGGGCTGCCTATGCCCGTGCCGACTTCGGCATCGACGATTTCGCGGGCGGGATGAGCCTGTCCGGTAACATCGGCGTGCGCTATGTGCACACCAAGGACGATTCTTTTGGCGCGCTCACCTTCCCGACGCCGAACAACGTCTTCACGCCGGATACGCAGAACCCGCCCCGCTACACCGATCTGGCGAGCTATTGCGCTTATTCGATCGCCAATCCGTCCCAGCAGGGCACGATTCCGGTCATCTGCTCGCTGAGTCCGGCGCAGCAGACTGCGGTCCAGGCTTTTTCAAATGGCGGTTCCCGACCGGATGTCGTCAGCCAGAAGTTCGGCAATTGGCTGCCCAGCCTGAACCTCAAACTGCAGGCGACAGACAAGCTGCTGTTCCGCTTCGCCGCATCGAAGGCGATCTCGCGGCCTAATTTCGGCGATCTGCGGGATTACACCGGAGTGCAGCCGTCGGGCGGCAACAGTCTGGGCAACTACAGCTTCCAGGCATCGGCCAAGAACCCCTATCTGCGGCCGATCGAGGCGACGCAGTTCGATCTCACCGCCGAATGGTATTTCGCCAAGGTGGGCTCGTTGACTGGCGCGGTCTTCTACAAGGACCTGACCAACATCATCCTCGACAACTACGGCTACCAGCGATCGTTGACCAACAACGGGCAGACGTTCAACGTGACCGTCAACGGCCCGGCGAACGCTCCCGGTCATGGTAAGGTCAAGGGCTTCGAGCTGAGCTACCAGCAGACCTACGACTTCCTGCCGGGGCTGTTGTCAGGTCTAGGCACGCAGGCAACCTTCACCTTCGTCGATCCGAGCAACATCCCCAACGGCGTGCCGACCAATGGCGCGGCGGACGGATCGCGCCCGCCGCTCGACGTGACGGGCATCTATTCGAACCTGCCGCTCGCTGGCCTGTCGAAGTATAACTTCAACGTTGCCGCCTTCTACGACAAGGGCGGGATCTACACGCGCTTTGCCTATAGCTGGCGTTCGAAATTCCTGCTGACCAACCGCGATTGCTGCTTCCCGTTCCTGCCGGTCTACGCGCTGTCGACCGGTCAGCTCGACGGATCGGTCTTCCTGACGGTCAACAAGAACTTCAAGATCGGTATCGAGGCGCAGAACCTGCTCGATACGACCACCCGGACGGTGTTCCTGCTCAACCCGCAGGGGCTCACCGCACCGCGTTCGTACTTCAAGAGCGACCGCCAGTTCTCGATCACGACGCGCCTCACGTTCTGATCCGTTCCATTCCTCCCCGGCGGGTGGGGAGCCTTCGGGCTCTCCACCTGTCTTTGTTTCAGGGCGTTGGATCGGCTAAGCGATGGGACGGGAAGGGTAAGTCCATGAGCAAGGCGATCGAGTCCGCGGCGCGCGTCCCCGAAATCCGCGATATCACGCCCGAGCGGTTCGCCGCGGAGGTCGTGCCCGCCTACCGTCCTGTGGTATTGCGCGGTCTTGTCCGCCATTGGCCGGCTGTGGCAGCCGGGCAGGGTGGCCCCGCCGCGATGGCGGCGTACATCCGCCGGTTTGACGGGGGGCGTCCCGCAGACGTGATGGTCGCCGCGCCGGAGGTCGGCGGGCGCTTCTTCTATTCGCCCGACCTCACCGGCTTCAATTTCACCCGGGCGCAGGTATTGTTGCCGATCCTGCTCGACCAGTTGGTCGCCCAGGTTGCCGATCCGGCACCCGCGGCGCTCTATGCAGGCGCGGCCAGCGCGCCCGACAGCTTCCCGGGATGGGTGGAGGCAAATCCGTTGCCGCTCGCGACTCCCGATGCCACCCCGCGGCTGTGGATCGGCAACGCCAGCCGCGTCGCGACCCATTACGACGTGTCTAGCAACATCGCAGCGGTGGTCGCAGGGCAGCGACGCTTCGTGCTCTTCCCGCCCGACCAGGGACCGAACCTGTACGTCGGGCCGCTCGACCGGACGATCGCGGGACAGCCGACGAGCATGGTCGACCTCGAAGCGCCCGACCTCGCGCGCTACCCCAGGTTCGCCGCGGCGATGGCGACGATGCAGGTCGCCGATCTGGAGCCGGGCGATGCAATCTTCGTGCCCTCCTTGTGGTGGCACGACGTGACGGCGCGCGGGCCGCTCAACCTGCTGGTCAATTATTGGTGGGGGCAGCAGGCGGCGGCCTCTCCCTTTGCGGCGATGATCCACGCGCTGCTCGCGGTGCGTGATCTGCCGCCGGGCGAGCGCGAGGCGGTGCGCGGCTGGTTCGACCATTATGTCTTCGGCGACGGTGCCGCAGCCGCCGGCGACCACCTGCCGCAGCCGGCGCGGGGCGTGCTCGACACGCCCTCGCGTGAGCGCACCGAGCGTATCCGCAGCTACCTTATGCGGGCGTTGGGGCGCCCCTGACGCGGGTCGCGTCGAGGAAGGCGGTGACCCAGACGAGCGGTGCGTTCCAGTTGATCGCGACCTCGTTCATCGTGAAGGCGCGCCAATCGTCGCGCCAGCAGGTCTGGCCGACGCACTTGCCTTTCAGCACGGCATCGTCGGTACGCGCGCTGCTGTTGGGGCCGCCGGAGATCACGCCGGGCGGTGGCGCGGGATAGCGTGGATCGGCGGCCTGTGCCCAAAAACGGTGGTGCGGCTGGTGCATGGTGCGGCCGCCGAAGCCGGTGACAAAGGAGCGATCCAGCGCGTTGCGGCCGAAGACGTAATCCGCAACATCGACGACGGCTTCGCGATACACCGGCTTGCGGGTGATCTGCCAGGCGACGCCGAGCACAATGGCCCGGTTGAGCATCGTCGAATTCGAACCCCAGTCGAACGTCGCTCCAGCCTTCGGCATGCGATAGCCGCTCGTCGCCCGTTCGGCGAGGATGCGGTCGGCGAGCGATACGACCTGTTTGCGGATCGCGGCAACGGTTGGCGCGGGCAGCCGGTTGGGCATTGTCGCGAGCGTCAGCAGGCCAGGCAGCGCGGTGCCGCTCCAGCCGAAATCGGGACTGTCGTCGTGCAGGAACGGGGAGCCAGCGATCGCCTCGCGATACGGGGCCTCGCCGGTCGTCGTGAACAGCTCCGCCGCGGCCCAGAAGCGTTCGTCGGCGATGGTCCGGTCGCCATAGCCGCCGCTGCCGGCGAAATCGGAACTGGCATAGAGATCGGGAACGCGCTGCGCCGCTGCCCAGCCACGACGGGCGGCGGCGAGTGCGCGTGCGGCGAAGGCAGGATCGCTGTTCCGCCATATCCGCGCCGCCTGCGCCGCGACGGCGACCATGTTGTAGGTCGCAGCCGTCGAGGGCGGATAGAGGAAGCGGCGCATCGGGTCGTCGGCCGGCGCCATCGGCAGGCCGGTCCACTGCTCGTCGGCGACCTTGGTGTGGACGAGGCCCCCGGCGTCGATCGTCCGGAAATCGCTCGCCGGCGCGCCACTGTCGGTCTTGAAGGCGACGGTCAGCCGCTTGCCGTCCGGTATCTGCATGGCGAGCAGGAACGCGACCTCCACGCGCGCCTCGTCGAGCAGGTCGTCCTGGCCGTTGCCACGCTCCGGCAGCGCCAGCCGGCCGTCGGCGAAGGCCTGCGGATCGCCCCATTGCGCCAGCCGTTCGTGCAGGTCCAGCAGCGTCCACGCCGACAGGCCGCCGTTGACGACATATTTGCCGTGATCGCCCGCGTCGTACCAGCCACCGGTGGTATCCAGCCGATAGGCGCAGCCCGGCCAGTTGACGCCGCGCTGATCCTTGCCGGAGAAGCAGGTGACGACCTCCTTCGGCTGGCCGGCGGGGCGGGCGAGATCGGGGCGCTGGACGTAGCGGGGGTCGATCGGCACGCCGCTGCGCTGTTGATAGAAGAAGCTCATCGCCGCCGTTGCGGCGTCCGCAAACGGACGATCGGCGATTGGGAAGGGCTGGCTGCGCTCACCGGCGATCCCCAGCCGATAGCCGGTGCCCGGGCGCGTCACTGTGCCGAAGTCGATCCGCTGCACGATCTCGCCGGACGATGCCTCGGGGCCGAACGGGATGGTCCGCCCCTCCGCCACCACCGTGCCGGCCGCGTCACGCAGCGTCCATGGTCGCGGCGCGGCATCGGGCGTGGCGACGATCGCGATCTTGGGACCGAACGTCTCATAGCCCGCTTGGTCGACCCGGATCGTGCTGGGGGACGGCTCGTTCGCCGCCACCAATGCCAGAGCGGCGAGCAGTAGCGGCTTGCTTGTCATTGGCGGCCGCTCTGGATCAGGATCGAGTCGGAGGGGAGGATGTGATCCAGAAACGGCAGGATCGCCGCGCCGATCGCGGGCGCGTCCTGCGCCATCACCGCCGGCATGATCGCGGCGCGCGAGGGCTGCGGCACGGCATCGAGTGCGAGGGTGAGGCCGGCGGCGAGCCGCTCGATCAGCGGCACCGGCAGCCGTCCCCCGATCAGGATCGCATCGGGATCGAGCAGGCAGTTGATCGCCACCAGCGGCGCGGTCAATGCACGCACCGCATCGGCGATCCAGCCGTCGATCACCGCGGTAAAGCCGGGATCCTCGTTGGCGAGGCCGGCGACGCCGGGGCGGGCGAAGCCGGCCGTTTCCAGACGTGCGAACAGGGCGGAGAGTGACACGGTATCCTGCACCGTCGCGCCGGGCCGGCCCGTCGTATCGGGCATCAACCCGATCTCGCCGCTCCGCGCATTGGCGCCGCGATGATAGGAGCGGTCGATCACCGGCCCGCCACCGAGCCCGGCGCTGATCAGCAGGTAGAAGAAGCTCGGATTGTCGAAGGCGGTGCCATATTCCGCCTCGCCCAGCGCCGCGGCGGCGGCGTCATTGTCGCAATGCACCGGCCAGGGCAGCACCGACAGCATGGCGGACAGGTTCACCTCGTTCCACCGGTCATAGCCTTCAGGACGATGCGGCAGCGCGATGCGGCCGAGATCGTCGGGGATGGCAACGCCGACGCCGAGCACCCGGTCGCGGTCCACGCCGCCCTCCGCGATCACCTGATCGATCACGTCGGTGACGAAGGCAACGACATCGTCGGGCATGGCGAAGGCGATCTCGCGCGTCGCACGGCTGCGCACCTGCCCGGCCAGATCCAGCGTCACCAGCGTCAGGTGATCGCGATCGATGTTGAGGCCGATGCCGAAGGCGCCGTCCGGGTTGATCTGAAGCCGCAGCGCCGGCTGTCCGCGGCCTCCCTGCATACGCCCCGCGTTGCGGACCAGCCCCATGTCGATCAGTCGGCCGGTGATGTTGGCGATCGTCGGCGCGGTCAGTCCGGTCTGTTGGGCGATGGCGACGCGCGTCGTATCGCCGCCCAGCCTCACCGCCTGGAGCACCGTGCGCAGGTTGTAATCGCCGGCCCGTTCCAGATTGGTGCCCGACAGGCTGCGCGACAGCCGTGCATCGCGCCCGTCCGTCGCTGACGGATCGGCACGCCGGCCGGTCTTGGCGCCGAAGCTGATCTGCATCCCCCATCCTTTGCTGCGCCGTCACCCTAGACGGGCCCGGTGCTTTCGTCATCCGAACAGGTACGACAATCGAGCCCGCAGGACATTAGAAATATTTCAATTTGTGTTTATTATTAAGGCGGTACGATACCAATGTAGACCATAGCAGCGGTGCTGCCTAGGGTGTCGGCAACGAAGCAGAGGATGGCGGGAAGCGCGACGACGCGCCGCTGCCGTCCCGGACGAGAGAGGGACGCACGTGATTCAGATCGGCATCGATTTCGGCGGCACCAAGATCGAGGCGGCGGCACTCGACGCGGGTGGCCAGTTCCTGGCGCGGGTGCGGGCGCCCAATCCCGGCGATTACGACCGCGCGATCCGCGACGTGCGCGAGCTGATCGTGCGTGCGGAGGCGGAGGCGGGCAGCGCCGGCACGGTCGGGATCGGCACGCCCGGGTCGATCAATCCGCGCGACGGGCGGATGCGCAACGCCAACGCGACGTTCCTCAACGGGCGGACGTTCCGCGAGGATCTGGAGGTGGCGCTGGGTCGCGAAGTGCGGATGGCGAACGATGCCAATTGCCTCGCCCTGTCCGAAGCGGTGGATGGCGCGGCGGCGGGTGCCCGGTCGGCCTTCGCGGTGATCGTCGGGACCGGCGTCGGCGGCGGTCTGGTGGTCGAGGGGCGGATCGTCGAGGGTGCCAACGGCATGGGCGGCGAATGGGGGCACGTACCGCTGCCGTGGATGACCGCGGCGGAATATCCCGGGCCGAAATGCTGGTGCGGCCAGCATGGCTGCCTCGACATGCTCGTGTCCGGCACCGGCCTGCAAAAGGATATGGCGACGCGCACCGGCCACACGCTCGACGGCCCCGCCATCATCCAGGCCGCACGGCGCGGTGACGAAGCCGCGGTCGCGGCGCTCGATGCCTATGTCGACCGGCTGGGGCGGGCGATGGCGATGATCGCCAACATCGTCGATCCCGACGTGTTCGTGATGGGCGGCGGCATGAGCAACGTCGCCGAAATCTACGACCGCCTGCCGGCGGTGATCGACCGCTACAGCTTCGGTGGCGACTGGGAAGGCCGGATCGTTGCGGCGAAATGGGGCGACAGTTCCGGCGTGCGTGGCGCCGCCCGGCTGTGGGCGAGTGGGTGATCCTGTACCCCTCCCCCTCACGGGGGACGAATGGATCAAGGCACGTCGCGCAGCGCGCAGATCGACTGGCGCAGGCCGGTCTTCGCGACGGGACCGTCCTGATCGAACGCCATATAATCGCGGCGCGTGCGGTCATAGGCCGGCCAATGGACGAGGCCGGCGCCGTTCGGCTCGCCGGTGCGCACGAAATTCACCCAATAGGCCTGCAGCGGCGGCTGGCCCGGCTGGGGCGTATTGAAGAGGTAGCCGAGTTCGCTCGCATGGCTGACGGTGCCGCCCGGCGGCGCATAATCGAATTGATACTGCCATACCCGGCCGCCGTGCGCTGCGAGCGCGTTCGAGACGGCAATGGTCGGGCAGCGGAAGGTGAGGTCGGTCGCCAGTTGCTGCGTCACGTCGCCGAGGTGCGGATCGGATACCGGTGTGCCGCCGGGTTGCAGGCCGTACAGGGTAAGCGCGCGGCCGGAGTTGGCGCCGAATTCCCGCCGCACGGTCGCCGCTGCGGCGGGCAGGCCGCCGTGCAGCCCCAGTTCCTTGGCATTGACGCCGATCACCAGCGGGGCGGGGTTGATCCGGCCGCTCGCCAGCAGGCGGGCAGGGGCATCGGGCAGCACGCGTCCGTCGACCACCGCCTGCAACCACACGAAGCTGTCGTCGTCGAGCCCCGGCACGTCCACCGCATCGTCGGCCTTGAGCACCGCCGCCATCGACAGGGCACGCAGTTGTGCAGCCGTGGCGGTGCCGGGCAGGCCGGCGCGCTTCGCGATCAGCGTGCCGAGCGCCTCGTTGGCGGCAAGGCTGCGTGGCTGTGTGCCGAAGCCTGCCGTGCCGCTTTCGGCGATCGCCTGCCGGAACAGGCCGCGCGAGCCCGGGCTGAGCATGTGGAGGCCGACGTCCATCGCGCCCGCCGATTCGCCGGCGATCGTCACCCGCGCAGGATCCCCACCGAAGCGCGCGATGTTACGCTGCACCCAGCGTAGCGCCGCCTGCTGGTCCATCAGCCCGTAATTGCCGCTGTGCCCGCCCTGTTCGCGGCTCAGCGCCGGGTGCGACAGAAAGCCGAGCGTGCCCAGACGATATTGGACGCTGACCAGCACGATCCCCTTGTCGGTGATCCGCGACTCCACTGTGCCGCCGCCACCGCCGGCGCGATTGCTGCCACCATGGATCCAGACCAGCACCGGCAGCTTGCCCGTCAGGTCGGGCGTGCGCACGTCGACGAAGAGGCAATCTTCGCTGCTGGCGTTCGCCGCGGCGCGGTTCCAGTCGCCGTAGACGATCTGCGGACAGGCGGCATGCTCGGCCACCGTCGCGCGCGGCTGCGTCCAGGGCCTGGGCCGCGCGGGCGCGCGCCAGCGCAGCGGGCCGACCGGCGGCGCGGCGAAGGGAATGCCGCGGAATGCCGCGCCGCCGCCCGCCGCGGCCTCGCCTTGTACCGGACCGTCGTCGGTCCGGACGATCGGCCCGGTCGCTGCCGCCGCAAGTGCCAGCGCCAGCACGATCGTCATTGCGCGATCGCCTTCGGCGCGGGCTTGGCCATCGCGCTGCGGATCGCCGCCTCGGCGACGGGCGCCATCACCGCATAGCCTGCCTTGTTGGGATGCACGCCGTCATAGGTCCATGCCGCCTTCAGCGCCTGACCGTCGTGGAGCGCCCCCCAATAGTCCGCATAGGTCGCGCCGGTGCGCGCCGCATATTCCTTCATCCAGCCATTGAGCGCCGCGATCTGCGTCGCGGTGTCGAGGCCCGGCCGCCACGGGAAATGGTCCGCGGGCGGGATCGAGGCGAGGATGACGCGGATACCGTGCGCGCGCGCCAGTTCGGCCATCGACATGATGTTGTCCTTGGTCTGCTGCGGCGTCATCGGGCCGGTATTGCCGGCGATGTCGTTGGTTCCGGCCATGATCTGCACCACCTGCGGGTGGAGGTCGATCACATCCTGGCGGAAGCGCAGCAGCATCTGCGGCGTCGTCTGCCCGCCGATGCCGCGGCCGTAGCGGCCGGTCGTGAAGAAGCCGGGCACCATGTCGAACCACCCCTGCGTGATCGAATCGCCCAGGAAGACGACCTTCACCGGACCGGTGACCTTGGCATTCGCCTCCTGGTAGCGGCCGAGCCAGGCGAAGTCCTTGTGCAGCCGCTCCTCCGCCTCGCGTTCCCATTGCGCCTTCTGCTCAGGCGTAGGCTGCGTCTGCGCGAGCGCGGGGCTGGCGAGCGTTGCGAGGATCAGGGCGGCGGCGAGCTTCATGGGAGGCACCTTTCGAGCGATCAGCGGGCGGGGGCGAGGATGGCGGCGGCACCGCCGGCGGCGTGGAGGTCGAGCATCAGCGTGTCGGTGGCAGCGACGGTGCGGCTGGCGGTGACGAGGTCGGTCGGTGCCGTGCCGTCCTGCCACAGGCGCGCGGCATAGCGCCCCGTGCCCAGGAAGGAGAGCGGCACCGCGACGCTTCGCGCGGCGTCGGTCATCGCGCCGATGTACCAGCGCTCGCCCTTGCGCCGGGCGATGGCGATCGATTCCCCCAAGGTGCCGGTGACGAACCGCGTTTCGTCCCAGCTTGCCGGGACTTCGGCGAGGAAGTCGAGGCCGGGCTGGCCGCGATAGGCATCGGGCGTGTCGGCGACCGATTGCAGCGGGCTTTCGTAGACGACGTATTTGGCGAGTTCCGCCGCGCGCGTGGTCTGCGTCTCGGGACCGGTGGCGGCGATCGCGAAGGTCGCGGGCGTCGCGTTGCGATAGCCGCCCGGCGTATAGTCCATCGGACCTGCCAGCATGCGCGTATAGGCGAGCGTGATGTTGTGCCGTGGCGTTATCCGCTTCGTCCACTTGTTGTATTCGGCGCCGAGCACGCCTTCCTGCGTGATGAAGTGCGGCCAGGTCCGTGTCATGCCCCAGGGATGCGTGGCGCCGTGCAGATCGAGCAGCAGGTGGTGGCGCGCGGTCGCTTCCGCCAAGCGATGGTAGAAGGCGATCATGTCCTGATCGTCGCGGTTCATGAAGTCGACTTTGATCCCCTTTGCGCCGACCTGCGCGACGAAAGACAGGATCTTTTCCATGTCGCGGTCGAGCAATTGCCAGTGGATCCACAGGATCAGCCCGACCCCGCGGGTGCGGCCGTAGGCGACGAGGCCGGGCAGGTCGATGCCCGCCACCGGCTGCGTCGGGTCGGCGCCGGGATAGAGCGTGCCGCCGCCGCCGCTGTTCACGTACCAGCCCTCGTCGACCATCATATAGGGCAGCTTGAGCGAGGCGGCGAAGTCGATGAAGGCGCGCTCGGTCGCGGCGTTGGAGCCGGCCTTGGGCACGCCGGCGAGCAGCGGGCCGGACCACCAGTCCCATGCGGTCTTGCCCGGCTTCACCCAGCTGAAATCGCCGACGGGGGCGGGATTGAGGCTGGTGAGCAACGTGTTCTCGATCAGCTTGCCCGCCTGCGGTGCCACCATCACCACGCGCCACGGCGAAACGACGCCGGTGCCGACGTCGCGGGTCAGCGCGACCGTGGGATCGTCGGGCTTGCGGGTCAGCTTGGCGGCGACGCCGAGCGCGCCCGTCTCGGTTCCGGTCAGGTACATCGCCGGCCAGTTGTCGACCGCCGCCTCGGCGATGGCGATCGTCGGGCCGCCGGCACCCGTCTCGCAGACTAGGGGGAGTTCGTAGAGATTGTGGGGGCGGAGGAGCGAGGCGCGGATTGGGTCGTATTCGCCTTCATGGCTGGTGCCGAAGCTGCCGAGATTGAGGCCGGTGCAGGCATAATCGGCCGGGAAGGCGAACTGGGTGAGTTCGTTGACGAGGCGCAGCGAGGTGAGGTCGGGCTGCTGCGGCACCGCGTAGCGGAGCGCGATGCCGGTGTCGTAGGCGCGGACGACGAGGTCGAGCCGGCGGTGCTTGCCGTCCCGTTCCGCCATATGGACGACGATCTGGTTGTAGCGTTCGGCGACCTGCGCAGTCTTGCCGGCGATCAGCGTGTAGCGATCCTCGCCGCGGCTCGCGTCGGTGGAGGTGGCACGCAGGCCGTTCGCCAGCTTGGCATAGCGTTCGAATTCGAGGCCGAGCGGGGAGGGGGCGATCACCGTCCGGCCGGCGACGGCCAGCGTATAGGTCGGCTGGTCGTCGGCATTGGTGCCGAGCGTCACGGTCAGCCGGCCGTCCGGCGAGGAGACGCTTTGCGCGGTGGCAGGCGCGGCGACCAGCGCGGCGGCGGCGAGCAGCAGCGCCTTCAACGCACCGGCTCCACGGCGGCGGCGGCGACGTTCCAGCCGCGTAGCGCGATACGCGCACCGTTCGCCTTGGCGGCAGGATAGCGGACCGTCACCGTGCGCGCCTCGCCGGGCAGCAGCGACACGTAATTGTCGCTGAAATAGGCGGGCAGCACCTGGCTGCCGTCGGCATTCATCACCGTCAGCTTGGTTTCGATCGCCGGCGTCGCGCCGGGATTGGTGAGCGTCACGCGCACCTCCGTCTCGTCCCCGACAGGCGTCGCGGTGGCGCCGGTGGTCAGCGTCACGGGCGCGAGGCGGGTGAGGCCGCGATAGGCGGCATCGTCCTTGCCCTGCCAATAGAGGTTGTTCGACAGTTCCGCGCCCTCGGCATCGGTCGCCTTGAGGCTGACCAGCACCATGCCGTCGGCGGTCAGGCCGGGGAGATCGAGCGCAAAGGCGTCGTTCGCCGCCTCCGCCCGGGCGGTGATCGTCGTGCGGCGTTCGGCGAGCGTCCTGCCGGTGAGGTCGACCACCTTTGCCGTCACCGTCGCACCGGGGATCGGGCGGAGCCGGTTGTTGACCAGCACGACCTTGCCGTCGGGCAGGTTCATCTGGACGTGCACCGGCTCCGACGCCTTCTTGACGCCGTAGAAGCTCGCATGCGTGTCATAGTCGGACGAAAAGATCTGCCACGCCGACGATGGCCAGGCGGGCTGCGTCATCCACAGCATGCGGCCCGAATTGACCGTCCATAGCCCGGCATTCATCCCTTCGAAGATGGCGCGGTAGCTTTCGTACTGCATCATCTGCGCCTTGCGCTCGAAATCGGGCAGGCTGGTGCCGGCACCGAAGCGTGCTTCGAGCGCCTGCATGTAGGACCCGACGCCGCCGTTCCCGGTCTGGTGCCAGTCGTGATAGGCCCAAGTGTCGCTGATCGGCCATCGATCCGCCTGGGGGATCGCACGCTGCCATGCCTCCAGCGTCGGCAGCGACGGCGTGCCGCTTTCGACCGAGAAGCCGCGGGCATGTTCGGTGAAATATTCCACCGGCGGGCGCCAGTTGTAGGGGCCGGAATTCTGCAGGTTCACCCGGTTGGACGAGCCCATGTAGAGCCGCGTGCCATCTTCGCGCGCGATCAGATCCTCCAGCCGTTCGTTGAGCAGCGGCTGCGGCACGCCCTCGTTGCGGCCGAACCACAGGACGATCGAGGGGTGGTTGCGATAGCGCTTTACCACGTCGGCGGCATTGGCCATGAACAGGCCGACGTCCTGCGCCTCAATATTGTAATCCTGCGTCGATTCCCAGAAATCGCTGAGCACCATCAGGCCGTATTCGTCGGCGAGGTCGAAGAAATTCTCGCTGGTGTCCTGCCCCACCCAGTTGCGGACGATGTTGAGATGCGCATCCTTGTGCAGGCGGAACATCGGTTCGAGATGCACGCGATCGACGCGCTTCATGAAATCGTCCATCCCGATATTGCCGCCGCGCGCGGCGATCTTCACGCCGTTGACGCGGATGACGAGATAGGGCGACAGGCCGGGGGCGTCCTTGACGGCGGTCACCGCCGGGCTGGTTTCGGCGCCCGGCAGCAGGCTCGCCGCCCAGCCGTTGGGCACCTTGCGGATGCCGTCGTGGTTGCCGTCGACGATCCGCTGGCCCAGTGCGCGTGCCTTGGTGAGGTCGATGCCGACGCGCGCCAGATCGCCCTGCGGGTCCATCAGCGAGATGTCGTAGGTCACCTGCCGCATGCCGAAACGCAGCCGCCGGGTGTCGCTCGCCTGACCGTCCACGGTCGCGGTCAGCGTCAGGTCGTGCAGCGCCGGGTCGCCATAGCCATTGGGCCACCACAGCTTCGGGTTCTTGACCGCCAATGCCGGGAAGTCGGCGAGCGTCATCCGGACGTCCGCGGTCTGGCCGGGGGCGAGGGCGACCTGCTTTTCGACCGCCACATCGTCGAACGCCGCGCGCACGGTCGCGGTGACGGCCTGCGTCGAGGTGTTGGCGACCGGCACGGTGATTTCGACGTTCGCCACCGAATTGTCGGCGCGTGGCAGGCTGGTGACGACCTGCGCATCGCCGAGGTTTGCCGCGCCCGTCGCCGACAGGCGCACCCCCTGCCATAGGCCGGTGTTGCGGTCGCGGATCGACGGGATCCAGTCCCAGCCCTCGGTCGCGACGAAGGTCGGCCCGTCGAGCATCTGCATGCCGCCGTTCTCGCCGACCCCGGCGGTGAGCGACTCCTCGTGCGCGAGGCCGGGATGCGGCGGCGGCGAAACCTTGACCGCGATCGCGTTGCGGCCCGCGGCCAGCGTCACCGGGAAGCGGCCGCGGATGAAGGCGCCCTTCATGTCGCCGACGCGCGTGCCGTTGACCCACACCTCGGCCGCGTAATTGACGCCGTCGAAGATCAGCACCTGTCGTTTGCCGGCCGCCGCAGCCGGCACGTCGAATTCGGTGCGGTACCAGTAATCCTGCCGGGCGAGGCTTTCGGGAATGACGGTGTTGTTGAGGCCGTAGGCGGGATCGGGATAGACGCCGCGATCGACCAGCGTCGTCAGCACGGTGCCGGGAACGGTCGCGGCATACCAGCGGCTGGCATCGAAGCCGGTGCGGCTGATGATCGTACCGGCGGCGGCGACCTTCGGCGCCTCGGCGAGCCGCCAGCCGTCGATCGCCCAGCTGCCGTCCGCCTGCCGCACCGGGCCGCGCACGGGCGGGAGCGGTTTGGCGACGGGGGCGGGGATCGGCGCCTTCGACCGCGGCAGCGTCCAGGCGTCCTGCGGCGCGACCTGGCCATACATCTGGCGGACCTGCACGGGCCAGTGCGGGCTTCCTTGCGTGAAGGCGATCAGCGCCGGGTCCGGCGGCGTCGCCGCACGGCGGCGCAGCGCGGCGGCAGGCAGCGCGCCCGCCTCAAGCTGGAAGCCGGCGATGCGGCCGGCGAACACCGGATCATCGGCGCTGCGTGGTGCCAGGGTCGCGACGGGAGCGACGGCCGCGCTCGCCAGCCTCCGGCTCGCGACCTGCCGGCCATCGACGAACAGGCGGACCGTGCCGCCGTCGGCGCTCGCGGCGACGAAATGCCATCGGTGCGGGGAGAGCCGCGAGCCGCCGGCCAGCGTTCCCGCCTCCGTCGCCAGCGCCGCGCGCCCGTCCTGCAACGCCAGGAATCGTCGCGGCCCGGTGTCGGTGCCGAAACCGGCGATCCGCGCCAGTCCCCGCGGGTTCGTCTGCGGTTCCACCCACGCCGACAGCGTCCAGCGATCCGTCGCGACCGGCGCGGCGCCCTCGCCGCCGATCGCCTGCCGGATCGCTTCGCCGCCGGCGGGCAAATCGGCGTTGAACGGCCCCCAGGTCTGCGCGCCCGCGCTGCCGGCGACCAGCCCTGCCGCCATCGCCGCCGCCATCACCGTCGCGGAAACCGCCATCCTGCCGCGCATCGCCATCGTCATCCGCCCCCTGAAGGTCCCGCGTCCTGCCGGACGTCGTCATTGCCCCACAGGAAGCACAGCACGCCGAAAAAGCCAAATTGAAATATGTATTGTTGAACCCGTCCGGTCATGGCACGGCATGTCCCGGTAACGACGACAAAGATCGCACCGATTGCAACGGCGAGGGGAGAGGATGATGGTTTCGAGGTTCGGCACGGCGTGCGCGGCAATCGCACTGGTGATCGGCGCAGGCCCGGCGATGGCGCAGCAGCAGCCTGCCCAGCCGCCCGCCTCCATCGCGCATCCCGACCAATGGCCGGTGCTGCCGATGCAGTTGAAGCGCGATCCCAAGGTGGAAGCCCGTGTCGAATCGATCCTGTCCAAGATGTCGATCGACGACAAGGTCGGCCAGCTGATCCAGGTCGACATCGCGAGCATCACGCCCAAGGACCTTGAGACGTACAAGCTCGGATCGATCCTCAACGGCGGCAATTCCGCACCGAACAATGACGAATTCGCGCCCGCGCCCGAATGGCTGAAGCTGTTCGACGCCTTCTACGACGCCTCGGTCAAGCGATCCGACGGGCGCCCCGTCGTGCCGGTGATCTGGGGGACCGACGCGGTGCACGGCGCCAACAACATCGTCGGTGCCACGCTCTTCCCGCACAACATCGGACTGGGCGCCATGCGCGACCCGGCGCTCATCAAAAAGATCGGCGCGGTGACCGCGCTGGAGACGGCGGCGACCGGTATCGACTGGAGCTTCGCGCCGACCGTGGCGGTGGTGCAGGACGACCGCTGGGGCCGCACCTACGAAAGCTATTCGGAAGATCCCGCGATCGTCGCCAGCTACGCCGGGCAGATGGTGGAGGGGATCCAGGGAACGCTGGGGCAGGACTTCATGAAGCCCGGCCATGTCATATCCTCGGTCAAGCACTTCCTCGGCGACGGTGGCACCGGCGGCCATGACCAAGGCGACACGCGCGTGTCCGAAACCGTGCTGCGCGACGTCCATGCCGCCGGATACATGACCGCGCTGCCGGTCGGCGCGCTGACCGTGATGCCGAGCTTCTCGAGCTGGAACGGCGAGAAGATGACCGGCAACAAGAGCCTGCTCACCGGCGTGCTGAAGGACCGCTGGGGCTTCCAGGGCTTCACCATCGGCGACTGGAACGCGCACGGCCAGGTGCCGGGCTGCACCAACGAGGATTGCGCCCCCGCGATCAACGCCGGGCTCGACATGTTCATGTATTCCGGCCCGAAGTGGAAGGACCTCTACGCCAACACGCTGCGCGAGGCGAAGGACGGGACGATCCCCGCCGCCCGGCTCGACGATGCGGTACGGCGCATCCTGCGCGTCAAGGTGATCGCCGGTACCTTCGATGCCGGCCGCCCCTCGTCGCGGCCGATGTCGGGCAAGTTCGACCTGCTCGGCGCACCGGCGCACCGTGCCATCGCCCGCCAGGCGGTGCGTGAATCGCTGGTGCTGCTCAAGAACAATGGCAGCGTGCTGCCGGTGAAGCCGGGTGCCAACATCCTGGTCGCCGGGCGCGGGGCCGACGATATCGGCCAGCAGTCGGGCGGCTGGTCGATCACCTGGCAGGGGACGGGCGTCACCAACACGAATTTCCCCAACGGCCAGTCGATCTGGTCGGGGATCGACCAGGCGGCGCGTGCGGCCGGCGGCAAGGCGACGCTGGCGGTCGACGGCGCCTACGCCGCCAAGCCCGATGTCGCGATCGTGGTGTTCGGGGAAATGCCCTATGCCGAGTTCACCGGGGATCGGCCGACGCTGGAATACAGCCCCGACGACAAGAGCGATCTGGCGCTTCTCAAGAAGCTGAAGGCGGCAGGCGTGCCGACCGTCGCGGTGTTCCTGTCGGGGCGACCCTTGTGGGTGAACCCGGAGATGAACGCTGCCGATGCCTTTGTCGCGGCCTTCCTGCCCGGCACGGAGGGCGGCGGTGTCGCCGACGTGCTGATCGCTCGGAAGGACGGGCGGCCCGCCAACGACTTCCACGGCAAATTGTCGTTCAGCTGGCCCAAGCGCGTCGACCAATATGTGCTCAACAAGCGCGATCCCGGCTACGATCCGCTGTTCCCGATCGGGTACGGCCTGACCTACGCCGATCGCAGCACCGTCGGCCGCCTCGACGAGACCAAGCCCAAGGTCGCGGCGGGCGACCAGAATGCGCTGTTCGTGCGCGGCCGCGTCGCGGGCGGGGCGCGGATCAACGCCAATGGCGCGGTGGTGCTGACCCGCACCGATCGGTCGGGGCAGGAGGACAGCCTTCGCCTCGCCTACAAGGGGGCGGGCAGCATCGCGATCGAGCAGGCGATGCCGATCGATCTCACCCGCGAATCGAACGGGCAGCTGAGCCTGATCGTCGACTATCGCGTCACCGCCGCGCCGGCGGGCGAGGTGACGCTGGGCATCGCGGACACGGCGAAGACGGTGACCGTGCCGATGACCGGCGCGATGACGGTCGGCGACTGGACCACCGCCGCGGTGCCGCTGCGCTGCTTTGCGGACAAGGGGATCGCGATGGACAAGGTGACGCAGCCGTTCGTGCTGGCGAGCACCGGCGCGCTGGGCGTCGACATCTCCGCCATCCGCGTCGGCAGCGCGCCTGCCGGCCCGGTCACCTGCGGGGTGAAATGAGCGACCTCACCCGACGCGGCCTGATCGGCGGTGCGACGCTGCTGGCACTCGCCGGCAGCGCAGGCGCGCAGACGGTGGCAGGCGACGAGGTCGTGCCGTTGTGGCCGGGGGCGATCCCCGGCGCCGCGACCGGGCCGATCGCCCGCAAGGTCAACGAGCGGGCGAAGACGCCGGACGGGCACGACCGCTGGGTGACCGGCATCGATGTGCCTGCGCTGGTGGTGAAGCGGCCGGCGCAGCCCAACGGCGCGGCGGTGCTGCTGGTGCCGGGCGGTGGCTATGGCTTCCTGTCCTACGACAATGAGGGGATCGAGCAGGCGCGCTGGCTCAACGCGCTGGGCGTCACCTGCTTCATCCTCCTGTATCGCCTGCCGGGCGAGGGCTGGAGCGAACGCCGGCTGGTGCCGCTGCAGGATGCGCAGCGCGCGATGCGGGTGATCCGCGCGCGGGCCACCGCCTTCGGTGTCGACCCTGCGCGGGTGGCGGTGCTGGGCTTTTCGGCGGGCGGGCATCTGGCGGGATCGCTGGCGACGCGCTTCGCCGAGCGGGTCCATGCGCCGGTCGATGCCGCCGACCGGCTGTCGGCGCGGCCCGATCTGGCCGGGCTGATCTACCCGGTGGTCAGCATGGATGCCGGAATCACCCACAAGGGGTCGCGCGACAATCTGCTGGGGCCGACGCCGGCTGCCGCCGACGTGGCTGCCGCCTCGGTCGACAAAAGGGTGACCGCGGAGACGCCGCCGATCTTCCTCGTCCACGCCAGTGACGACGGCACGGTGCCGATCGCCAACAGCCTGTCGCTCTATGCCGCGCTGCTGGCGGCGAAGCGCCCGGCGGAGATGCACCTGTTCGACGAAGGCGGCCACGGCTTTGGCGTGCGCCTGCCCAAGGCGGTGCCGACGGCGGCTTGGCCGACGCTGTTCGCGGCCTATTCGCGGCGCAAGGGGGTGTTCGCCTAAATTCCTCCCCCGCCAGGGGGAGGTGGCGTCGCGCAGCGACGACGGAGGGGGAGGTAAGCAGCGCACGTCTCGCTCGCGGAACCGCCCCCTCCACCACCCCGCTGCGCCGGGCGGTCCCCCTCCCCCGCTGAAGCGGGGGAGGACTGATTACGGCATTCGTATGGACATCTGCTTGCCGGTGTAGGTGACGCGGGTCGCGGCATTCTCCGTGAAGTCCATCGCCTCCGCCTTGCCCGGCGTGTGGAAGCGGACCGAGATCGCGCGGGTCGTCGGCATGCCCGGATAGCGCCCGTCGCGCGCGCCGATGGTCAGCGTCTTCGTGCCCTCGTTCCACGTCAGCGGCACGCGGGCGAACTGGCCTTTGGCGTAACCCGGCGACACGCCGTCGTCCTCGTACAGCGAGAAGCGGCCGTCGCGCCCGGTGAAGACATGCAGCACCAGCGGCCCGTCCGGCCGCTCGCGCGCATATTGCACCGCCGGCCCCGTCGGCAGGATCGCACCGGCCCGGACGAACAGCGGCATCCGGTCGTAGGGTGCCGCGGCGGCGATGCTCTGCCCGCCCGTGTAGAACCGCCCGGTGGCGGAATCGTACCAGTCGGCGCCGGCGGGCAGGTACACCGATCGCTCACGCGCCTTGAACACCGTCACCGGCGCGACCAGCAGGTCGCGGCCGAAGAGATACTGGTCGTCGATCCCCCAGGTGCGGCGATCGGCGGCATAATCCATCACCAGCCCGCGCATGATGCTGCCGTCCCGGTGATAGGTGTCGGCGGCGACCGTGTAGATATAGGGCATCAGCCGATAGCGCAGCTGGTCGTACCACAGCATCGAAGCCATCATCGCCGGATCGTCGGCGCCCAGTTCGTAGATCTCGCGCTTGGGCTTTTCGCCATGGCTGCGGAATAGGGGGCTCAGGGCGCCGAACTGGAACCAGCGCAGGTTGAGTTCGCGCCATTCGGGCTGGGCGGCGGGTTCGGCGTTGGTGTAGCGATCCTCGACCGCGAAGCCGCCGATATCGTGCGTCCAGTTTGGCACGCCTGACATGGAAAGGTTGACGCCCGCCGAGATCTGGTCGCGCAGATCGTCCCAGCGCGCGGCGACGTCCCCCGACCAGAGCGCCGAACTGGTCCGCTGCACGCCGGCGAAGCCCGAGCGCGTCAGGATGAAGGGGCGCTTGTCCTGATGGGTGTCGCGCAGGCCGTCGGCGAAGCCTTGCGCGTGGACCAGCGGGAAGCTGTTGAAATAAGCGCCGCCCGGTCCCAGCGCATTGGGACCCATCACGAACTTGCGTTCGTCGATCGACAGGTTTGAATGGATGTCGGGTTCCGTCGCATCCATCCACCAGGCATCGATGCCGAGCCTGACGAGATTGTCGCGTACCTGCCGGAAGTAGATCTTGCGCGCTTCGGGGTAATAGGGGTCGTAATCGGTGTTGAGATAGCCGGGGCCGACCCAGTCCTTGTTCCCCATTTCGAGATTGCCCTTGTAGAGGAAGCCCTTGGCGGCAAGTTCCTTGGCGTTGTCGGTGTTGGGGTAGAACTTCGGCCAGACCGAGATCATCAGCTGGACATTGTGCTTGTGGACCTCGTCCACCATGCCCTGCGGATCGGGGAAGCGTGCCGCATCAAACCGGTGGCTGCCCCATTGGTCCTGCGGCCAGTAGAACCAGTCCTCGACGATGTTGTCGAGCGGGATCTGCCGTTTGCGATATTCGCGCACGACGCCGAGCAACTGGTCCTGCGTTTCGTAGCGCTGCCGGCTCTGCCAGAAGCCATAGGCCCATTGCGGCATCATCGGCGCCTTGCCGGTAAGCCCGCGATAGCCGGCGATCACATCGTCCATGTCGCGGCCGCCGACGTAGTAATAATCGAGCGCCTTGCCCGCCTCCGACGACAGCCACAGCGAATGGCTATCCGCCTGCGGCAGGGGATCGTTGTGGAAGAGCGCCATATAGCCGGCGTTCGGTTCCCATTCGATCCGCACCTCCACCGGCCTGCCCGCGGTCATGGCGAGGTCGACGTTGTGGAACCACGGGTTCCAGTTCTGCCGCCAGCGGTCGAGGACCAGTTTGCCGTCGGCATAGACCTTGAAATAGCTCGATCCGTAGACGCGGAAGCGATGGGTGCCGGTGATGGCGGGCGAGAGCGTGCCGGTCCACACGACGCGCTGCTTGCCGACGACCTTGCCCGCGGTGTTCTGGCCGCTTTCAGCCGAGGCGACAGTCTGCGCCTTGGCCTCCGCCGGCCAACGCGCCTGATCGCGGATGAACTGATAGGCGATCGTCGGTTCCTGGCGGCTCACCGCCAGCCTGTCGCCGAGGTAATAATCGGCCTTCCACCCCGGCTTGCCGCCGCTGCTGACTGTGAGGTCGTCGGCGCCGGCCAGTGCATAGGGCTTGGGGTTGCCGAAGCGGGTGATCGAATTGTTGTCCCACAGCAGCCCGTAGTTGCGCGTCGAGACGACGAACGGGACGGCGATGTCCATGTTGTGCTGGGCGAGTTCGACGTCCTCGCCATTGTAGTTCATCTGCCGGTTCTGGTGCTGGCCGAGACCGTAGAAGCCCTCGTCCGTGCCGCGGTTGAACTGCTGCCGGGTGGCGAGATAGCCCTTTTCGTCGACGCTGGGCGCGAAGGCGCCGCGCGCCGCTTCGTCGAGCGTCACCTTGCCTGCCGCATCGAGGAAGCGGACATGGCCATCCGTCAGGCGGACCTCCGCCGTCGCCTTGGGGAGGCGCAGCGTGACGAGGCCGTTGCCCTGCGCGATGACCGGGTCGCCGTGGGGCCTCGCGATGACCATCAGGCTGTCGGGAATGGCGAGGTCGGTGCCGGGTACCGCGGTGACGCGGAAGCTGTCGTCGCCATAAGCGGTGACGCGGACCCGCTTCGCCGGGCCGCTGTCGGGGGTGACGATCACGCCCTGGTCGATGCGCCGCACGTCGGAGGCGAACGCGGTGCCGGACACCGACAGCGCGAGACAGGCGAGGGACGGAGCGAGGATGCGGGTCATCGATGATCCTAGCGGTAGGTGCCGAGCGTCACGCGCAGCAGCGTGGGGCGGGTGAGATTGAGGCCGTAATCGGTCTGGTCGCCGTTCCAGACGCGCGTCGTCGTCCAGGTGCCGGCGGCATCGAAGCTGCCTTCCTCGACGATGAGCAGCTGCGTCGCCTCGCCCTTGGCCGGTGCGGCGCGATCGAAGCGGACGCGCACGTCCGATCCGACGACGAGGAACCGGTCGGGGCCGATCTGCGCCACCGCGGTGCCGCCGACCGGCTGGTCCCTGGTCGGGTGCGGATCGGTCTTGAGCCAGGGCGAATCCTTTTCGCCGAACTGCCACAGGCCGTATTGGGCGGTGACCTTCCAGCGGCCGAGCGTGCCGCTTTCGTCGGCGCCGTCGGCGGGCTTGGCGCTGCCCCAGGTCGGGCGTTCGAAGGCGATCCGCGCCCAGTCGCGGGCGATCGGCGCCATCAGCGCGTATTTGTCGCCGAAGGCATCCACCGTCGCGGCATCGACCACCTTGGTGCCGAGCGGATAATTGACGTAGCCGGTATCGTCGAAGCCGAAGGGGGCGAAACCGATGCCGCCGCGGCCGAGCACGGTCCACAGGAAGCGCGCATAATCGGCGGCGTTCCCCGTCTCCGGCACCATCAGCGCATTGTCGGGCCGGTCGTAGAGCCTGAGATAGGCGGCATAGGCCTTGGGATCGCGGTTGTAGATATCGGGCGCGACCAGATCGAGGTGCGGCGCCGCCGCCTTCCACACGTCGATCACCGGCCAGTTGGGGCCGCCGCTCGCGCCGCCATCTTCGCCCGGTGTCGCGAACGGGCTGCCGACCGCGGCGTTGGTGTACATCGGCAGGTCGAGGACGGCGCGTCCGGCGGCGGCGATGGCGTCGACGTAGCGGCCGACGTACCAGCTGTTGAACGCAGCGTCGGCAAGCTTGCCGAAGGCGCTGGTCCAGTCGCCGCTCTTGCCGGTCTTTTTTGCCAGCTCGGCGGGGATCGGCTGGCGGAACAGTGCCTGTGCGGCGGGGGACAGGTCGCGGTTCTGGCCGTAGACGCCGGTTTCGTTCTCCACCTGCACCATGATGACGCGGTGGTCGGGGTCGTTGGCCTTGATGTGCCGCATCAGCGCGACGAAGGCGCGTGTGTCCGCCTCCAGCGTCGTTTTGGCGTGCGGCGTGAGCGCGTAATGCGCGGTGCCGTCCGCCTTGCGCATGCGGGGGAAGCGCTTGCCGCCGGTCTTCACCCATTGCGGAACGTAGCCGGCGCTGGTGTTCTTCCAGGTGCCGAACCACAGCAGCACCAGCCGCGTGTCGTGCGCCTTCGCGCCGGCGAGCAGCGCGTCGACCCAGGCGAAGTCGAAGCGGCCCTCGACCGGCTCCACCTGTTCCCAGGCGACGGGGATTTCCAGCGTGTTGGCGTGGATGCGCTCCACCATCGGCCACACCTTGGGCAGCATCGCGGGATAGTTGCTGCTGTTGTTCGCCTGGATGCCGAGCATCAGGAATGGCGCGCCGTCGACCATCAGCGCGTGCCGGCCGTCGCGCGCGACGGTGCGGGGCAGGGGGGACTGGGCGGGCAGGGGTGAGGACCACAGGCTTGCCGATGCGAGCAGTGCGAACCCCCGCCACCACGTCCGTGCCATGATCCCGCTCCCCCTCTTCGCCGGCCCTTGCATGGGCCGATCCGATGATCGCGCTACCACAATGCGGCGGAGAGGGGGAATAAGCAAAACAAACTTCGTTAAATTGCGCGGGCGGGTGGAGAGGGACTGACCAAGCTATTCCGTCATTCCCGCGCAGGCGGGAATCCCTAGTCGCCAGATGCAGGGAGACTCGCTGCGATCAGCCAGTATGGATTCCCGCCTGCGCGGGAATGACGGGCGGGTGTGTCGGCGGCCATCAGCGCGGCAGCAACGCGGGCAACAGCGGCGGGAGTTCGCGGGCGAGGAAGCCGATCGGGCCGCTGCGCTGGGCGAGCGTGCGGCCCGCCTCGCCGTGCAGCCAGACGCCCCAGGCGAGCGCCTCCACTGGGGAGGCGCCGCGTGCGGCGAGGCCGGCGACCGCACCGGCCAGCACGTCGCCCGATCCACCGGTGGCGAGGCCGACGCCGCCGCCGGGATAATGGAGGGGTTCCGCGCGCGGCGCGGCGACGATGGTCTGCGATCCCTTCAGGGCGAGCGCCGCGCCGAACCGCTCGGCCGCTGCCACCGCCAGCGCCTCGCCCTGTTCGCTCACCGTGGCGGGATCGCAGGCCATCAGCGCCGCCATCTCGCCGGGATGCGGGGTCAGGATCAGCCGGCCGGCGAGCGGCGCGAGCGCATCGCACAGTCCTCCCGCGCAGGCTACCGCCGCGCCGTCGAGCACCAGCACCGCCTGCGTGGCCAATCGGGCAGCGGCCCAGCGCACCACCCGTGCGGCAGCGTCTGGATCGCCCATGCCCGGACCGATGGCGACCGCGTCGACGCGCTCCAGCGTGCGGGCCAGCGCAGGCTCGTCGGCGATCACGATCTCGCCCGCCGCATCTTCGCGCAGGCCGATCACGCCGATCTCCGGCATCGCGATGCCGAGCGGGAGTGCCGCGGCGTCGATGGTGGCGATCCGCACCTTGCCCGCGCCGACGCGCAGCGCCGCCTCCGCGGTCAGCGCGACCGCGCCGGGGACGCGCCGGGCGCCGCCGATCACCAGCACCTGCCCGCGGCTGTTCTTGCTCGTCTCGCCGGTCGGCATCGGCAGCGGGTGCGCGGACCGCCAGGCGGCATCGAGCGGGATCATCCGCGCGCGCCCACGATCGGGTCGTCGGCGGTGGTGACGGCGACGGGGCTTTCGTCGACCGGCGCGGTGACGTTGAAGCGGACCAGCGCGAGGCCGCCGTCCTTGCCGGCGTGCGGGTCGTAGCGATATTCGGTGACCGAGCAATTGGCGACGTTGCCGGCGCGATCGATCGCCAGGATCTCCTCCTCGGTCAGATTTTCGAGGATGTAGCGCAGGCAGAGCACCACGACCTGATGCGCGACGATCATCACCCGCCGCCCGCGATAGTGGAAGGCGATGCCGTCGAGCACCGCACGCAGGCGGAAGATGACGTCGCACCAGCTCTCGCCGCCGGGCGGGCGATGGTAGAATTTGCCGAGCAGCCGGCGGAGGGCCGCCTGTTCGGGCTGCAACGCCGCGATGCCGCTGGTGGTGAGGCCGTCGATGATGCCGAATTCCTTTTCGCGCAGGCGCTCGTCGAGGCAGATCGGCTCGTCCGGGTCGCAGCCGCCGGCGTCGCGGAACAGCCGGGCGGTGTCGCGCGCGCGGATGTAGGGCGAGGCGAGCAGCACGTCGGGCCGGCCGTGCGCGGCGCCGCGCGCGAACCAGCGGCCGAGCGCACGTGCCTGTTCCTCGCCGAGCGGCGACAGCGGGATGTCGACGTCGCGTGCGGTCAGTTCGATCCGTTCCGCTCCCTGCGCCATCGCCGCGGCGCGGGCGACGTTGCCGGCGCTCTCTCCATGGCGGACGATCCAGAGCGTGTCGGGCCAGCGTTGCGTCATGCGGCGGTGAACGGCGCGGGGCAGGGGGCGTTCCCGCACGCGCGGATCGGGCCTATCGTCCTGGCATGACCCTCGTCGCCACCACGCTCGATTCGCCGGTCGGTACGCTGACGCTGGTAGCGAGCGATGCCGGGCTGGTCGCCGTGCTGTGGCCGGATGACGATCCGTTGCGGGTGCGGCTCGGCCCTTTGGCAAACGGCGCCGGTTCTCCGATCCTGCAAGCGGCGGCGGATCAGCTTGGCGGCTATTTCGCCGGCGAGCGGCGCAGTTTCGACCTGCCGCTCGACTGGCGGGGCACCGACTTCCAGAAGCGCGTCTGGGCGGAACTGCTGACCATCCCCTATGGCGAGACGCGGAGCTATGGCGCCATCGCGCGCGCGATCGGCAGGCCGGGCGCCAGCCGGGCGGTGGGGGCGGCGAACGGTCGCAACCCGCTGTCGATCGTCGCGCCGTGCCACCGGGTGGTCGGGACGAGCGGTCACCTCACCGGCTTTGCCGGCGGATTGGAGGCGAAGGCGCTGCTGCTCGCGCTCGAACGTCGCGCGGGCGAATTGCCGCTGTAGCGATCGTCGCTCGGTGGTGTGCAATTTTCGGCACACTTTCGCGTGACGCGGAGCAGCCATATGGTGTCGGTCGATCCGGCATTTTATATAAGCCGTTGTTTAATAACGATAATATGTGGAAGAAGGCGGCATTGTCCGTCCCCGACCGATCGCGGCATGATCGGGCGACGCGCACGACCATCAAGAGTCGGACCCGCGTCGCCACAGAGGATGAAAGGCCGCCCATGACGATCAGTGCCATCGCACCCGGTGCCCCCCCGACGCCACCCGCCGCCAAGCCCTGGTATGCGCAACTCTACCTGCAGGTGCTGGCCGCGATCGTGGCGGGCGTGTTGCTCGGCCATTTCGCACCGGCGACGGGCGAAGCGATGAAGCCGATCGGCGATGCCTTCATCAAGCTGGTCAAGATGGTGATCGCTCCGGTGATCTTCCTGACCATCGTCACCGGTATCGCCGGCATGCGCGATCTCGGCGCGGTCGGGCGCGTCGCGGGCAAGGCGTTCCTCTATTTCCTCTTCTTCTCCACGCTGGCGCTGATCGTCGGCCTGATCGTCGCCAATGTGGTGCGGCCGGGCGCGGGGCTCAACATCGATCCCGCCAGCCTCGATACCAGCAAGGTCGCCGAATACGCCGAGAAGGCGCATGATTCGAGCATTACGGGGTTCCTGACCGGGATCATCCCAGACACGTTCCTGTCCTCGCTGACCGAAGGCAACATCCTGCAGGTGCTGTTCGTGTCGATCCTGTTCGGCATCGCGCTGGCGCTGGTCGGCGACCGCGGCACGCGCGTGCTGTCGGTGCTGGAGGACGTGTCGCTCGCCTTCTTCAAGGTGGTCAGCATCGTGATGAAGGCCGCGCCGATCGGTGCGTTCGGCGCGATGGCCTTCACCATCGGCAAATATGGCGTCGGCACGCTGGCCAATCTCGCGATGCTGGTCGGCACCTTCTACCTCACCTCCCTATTGTTCGTGCTGGTGGTGCTCGGCACGGTGGCCTGGGCGTGCGGTTTCTCGATCCTGCGGCTGATCGCCTACCTCAAGGCGGAGCTGCTGCTGGTGCTCGGCACCTCGTCGTCGGAAAGCGCGCTGCCCGCGCTGATCGAGAAGATGGAACGCGCCGGCTGCCCCAAGTCGATCGTCGGGCTGGTCGTGCCGACCGGCTATTCGTTCAACCTCGACGGCACCAACATCTACATGACGCTGGCGGCGCTGTTCATCGCGCAGGCGTGCAACGTCGACCTGACGCTGGGGCAGCAGTTGCTGCTGCTGTCGGTCGCGATGTTGTCGTCGAAGGGTGCGGCGGGCGTGACCGGCGCGGGGTTCATCACGCTGGCCGCGACGCTGTCGATCGTGCCGAGCGTGCCGGTGGCGGGCATGGCGCTGATCCTGGGCGTCGACCGCTTCATGAGCGAATGCCGCAGCCTCACCAATTTCATCGGCAATGCGGTGGCGACGGTGGTGGTGTCGCACTGGGAAGGCGCCCTTGATACCGCGCAACTGGATGCGGCGCTGCGCGGACGGGCGCTGCGTGTCGATCAGCTGCCCGCCGACGCCGTTCCCGCGGAATAACTGCGCGCGCCGCACTCACCCTCACCCTTCCGCGGCTGCGCCGCTCCCTCCCTCTCCCATCGGGAGAGGGAGAAGACGCCGAAGGCGGCGAGAGGGTGAGGGTGGGCGCGACGCCCTCGAAGGATCATCCCGATGCCCCATTGCTCCAGCGCCGTGCTCGGCGCCACCGCCCTGCTCACGCTCGCGACCGGCGCTGCCGCGCAGACCAGCGTCGCGCCGACCGAGGCGGACCAGACCCGCAATCGTGCCACGCCGACCGTCACCTCCTACCCCGCGGCGGCGGCGGGTGACGGCGCCACCACCAACGGCTTCAACCTGTCGCGCTGGGCGGAAGATTGGCGGGGAATGCGCGATCCCGCCAAGCGCGACGATCCGCTCGATCGCCTCAAGTTCCTGCCGCTCGACGGCGATGGCGACGTCTATCTGACGCTGTCGGGGGAATTTCGACTGCGCGTCAACCACACCACCAATCCCGGCCTGCGCGATGCGCGGGCGCAGCGGCAGGACATCAACCGCATCGTCGCCGGTGCCGACCTGCACGTCGGGCCGCATTTTCGCGCCTTTGCCGAAGTCGCGCACGGCGGCATCTCCGGCGTCGAGCTGGGCGCGCCGGCGGCGACGCTGCGCAACGACCTCGTCCTCCAGCAGGCCTTCGTGGAGGGCAATGCCGAGGTGTCCGGCGTCGCGGTCGGTGCCCGCTACGGCCGGCAGGAGTTCACCGACGGCCCCAACCTGCTCGTCTCGCAACGCGACAACAACACGATCCGCTACACACTCAACGGCTGGCGGGCGTGGGCGCGCGGCGCACGGGTGCGCGCCGACCTGTTCGACCTCAAGCCCACGCAATATGGCGACCTCGGCACCGACGACGACGTGGTCGATCCGGCACGGCGCTTTTCCGGCGTGACCCTGGGCTTCGCCGCGCCGCCGACGTGGTTCGGCGGGTCGAAGCTCTACGTCGATCCCTTCCTCTGGCGGCGGCGCAACCAGGTGGGCGCGTGGGGCGGGCGGATCGGGCCGGCGACGCGCTACTACGTCGGCACGCACGTCTGGGGCGATGCCGGGCGGGTGACGATCGACTGGACGGTCAATCACCAATTCGGTCACTATATCAACCAGGATATCGACGCCTGGCAGGTGTTCCTCGCCCAGACCTATCGCCTCGGCGCGAGCAGGACGGCGCCGCGGGTCGGCGTGCATTTCGACTATGCGAGCGGCGGCGGGGGCTATGGCGACGGCAAGCTGCGCGATGCCTATGCGCCGTTCGGCAACAACATCTATTATAGCTACGGCCTGTTCCTGACGCCGTCGAACCTGATCGCGGTCGCACCCAACGTCACCGTTTCGCCGACCAAGCGGCTGCGCGTCACCGCCGAATACCAGCTCGCCTGGCGCGACAGCGTCACCGATGCGGTCTACCGTGCCAATGGTCAGCCGTTCGCCGGTACGCAGCGGATCGGCGATGCCAAGATCGGCGACGTCGCGCGGCTCCAGGCGGTGTGGGCGATCAGCCCGCGGCTGTCGGTGACCGGCCGCTACGAACATCTCGCCGCCGGCCCCTCGCTCAGCAAGGCGGGCTTCCAAAGCTCCGACTTCCTCGCCGGCTGGATCAGCTTCCGTTTCTGAAGGACCCCGCATGTCTCCCGCCCATCACGCCGCCGCCCGCGCGCTGCTCGCCGATCCGCTGACCAACAAGGGCACCGCCTTCACCGAGGCGGAGCGCGATGCGTTCGGGCTCCACGGCCTGTTGCCGCCGCACGTCGGCACGCTGGAAAGCCAGATCGCGCGGCGGCGGCGGGTGCTCGACGGCATGGCGGACGATTTCCACCGCTACGCCTTCCTGCGCGAATTGCAGGATTCGAACGAGGTGCTGTTCCATGCGCTGGTGCAGGCCGACCTGCCGCGCCTGCTGCCGCTGGTCTACACGCCGACGGTCGGTGCCGGGTGCGAGCGGTTCAGCGAGATCTGGCGCAAGCCGCGCGGCCTGTTCCTCAGCTATCCCAATCGCGACCGCATCGCCGATATCCTCGCCGACCCGGCGCTCGACCGGATCAAGGTGATCGTGGTCAGCGACGGCGAGCGGATCCTGGGCCTCGGCGATCAGGGCGCGGGGGGCATGGGCATTCCGATCGGCAAGCTGGCGCTCTACACCGCCTGCGCCGGCATCCACCCGGCCGAGGTGCTGCCGATCCTGCTCGACGTCGGCACCGACAATGCCGCGTTGCGCGACGATCCGCTCTACGTCGGCTGGCGCAACCCGCGGGTGCGGGGCGAGGATTATGCCGCCTTCGTCGACAGCTTCGTCGAGGCGGTGGCGGCGCGCTGGCCGGACGTGCTGCTGCAATGGGAGGATTTCGCCGGGCACAATGCGCACGACCTGCTCGGCCGCTATCGCGACCGGCTGCCGAGCTTCAACGACGATATCCAGGGCACCGCCGCGACCGCGGTCGGCACCCTGCTGTCGGCGATCCGGCGGACCGGCGCACGGCTGGCCGACCAGCGTATCGTGCTGTTCGGGGCGGGCGCGGCGGGCAGCGGCGTCGCCGAACTGCTGGTGCAGGCGTTGCAGGCGGAGGGGCTGGACGAGGCGGCGGCGCGGGCGAGGATCTGGGCAGTGGATCGCGACGGGCTGATCGTGTCCGACATGGCGACGCTGACCCCGCCGCAGGTGCGCCTCGCACGCGATGCGGCGGAGGTTGTGGACTGGCCGGCGCAGGACCTGCTCGGCACCGTGCAGGCGGTGCGGCCGACCGTGCTGATCGGCGCATCGGGGCAGGCCGGCAGCTTCACCGAAGCGGTGGTGCGCGCGATGGCGGCGGGATGCGCCCGGCCGGTGATCTTCCCGCTCTCCAACCCGATATCGCGGGCGGAGGCGCATCCCGCCGACCTCCTCGCCTGGACCGAGGGGCGGGCGCTGGTCGGCACCGGCAGCCCGTTCGGCGTCGCCGGGGTGACGCAGGTCAACAACGTCTACATCTTTCCCGGCGTCGGCCTGGGTGCGATCGCGGCGGGTGCGCATCGCGTCACCGATGGCATGTTCATGGCCGCCGCACGGGCGCTGGGTGCGATGGGGGGCGAGGGCGACACGTTGCTGCCGCCGATCGCGGCGTTGCGCGAGGTGGCGCTGGGGATCACGGTGGCGGTGGCGCGGGCGGCCGTCGCGGACGGCGTGGCGAGCGTGGCGGCGGTGGATCTGACGGAAGAGCGGATCGCCGGGCTGATGTGGCAGGCGGTGTACGATTGATTCCTCCCCGGCACGGGGGGGGGGGGGACCGCGCCGCGCAGCGGCGGGGTGGAGGGGCAGCCGCTGGCGACGGTGCTGCTTGGCTGCCCCTCCGTCAGCCTTCGGCTGCCACCTCCCCGTGGCGGGGAGGATCAATCAGGCGTCCTGCTTGCGTCCGGCCGTCTGCACCGCGCCGCGCGGAAGCGCCGCGGCGATCGCCGCTTGCAGCGCCTCCGTGCCATAGGGTTTGGCCAGCAGCACCGCGCCCGTGCCTGTCGGCACCGCCGCGGTGTCACCGGTGGCGAAGACGATGCCCACGCCGGGCCGCAGTTCGCGCGCCTTCACCGCAAAATCCGGTCCCGATGCGCCGGGCAGGTTGACGTCGGTCACCAGCGCATCGATCGGCACCGTCTGCAGCGCGGTCATCGCATCCTCCGCACTGGCGGCATCGACCACGACATAGCCGCTGGCCTGGAGCAGTTCGGCGGTGGTCGCGCGGATCACCTCGTCGTCCTCGACCAGCAGCACGGTGACCTGCCCCGCCGCGCCCGGCGTCGCGCGTAGCGGCGCGGGCGCGCTCGTCATCCGCCGGGCGGCGAGGCCGGCATTGCGCTGGCGCTGGTTGGCCAGCACGTGGCGGAACTTCCGCGCCAGCGCCTCGCGCGTATAGGGCTTTGACAGCAGCTCGACGCCGGCATCCAGCCGCCCGCCGTGGACGATCGAATTTTCGGTATAGCCGCTGGTGAACAGTACCGCGAGGTCGGGTAGCCGCTCCTTCGCCTTGCGCGCGAGTTCGGGGCTCTTGAGCGTGCCGGGCATCACCACGTCGGTGAACAGCATGTCGATCGGGATGCCGCTCTCGATGACGTTCAGGGCGCTTTGCGCGTCCACCGCCTTCAGCACGCGATAGCCGAGGTCGCCGAGCATCTCGACCACCGTCGCGCGGACCTCAGCGTCGTCCTCGACGACCAGTACCGTTTCCGTGCCGCCCTGCACCGGGCCGGTGTCCACCGTCACCTCGACGTCCTCCGCCTCGCGGCTGCGCGGCAGGTAGAGCTTGATGGTGGTGCCCTCGCCGACCTCGGAATAGATCTTCACGTGGCCGCCGGACTGTTTGACGAAGCCATAGACCATCGACAGCCCGAGGCCCGAACCCTTGCCTTCCGATTTGGTCGAGAAGAACGGCTCGAACACCTTGGCGACGATATCGGGCGCCATGCCGCTGCCGGTGTCGCTGACCGCGAGCATGACATATTGCCCGGGATCCACCTCGTCATGGGTGCGCGCGTAATCGTCGTCGAGGTGCGCGTTGGCGAGTTCGATGGTCAGCCGGCCGGTGCCGTTCATCGCGTCGCGCGCGTTGATCGCGAGGTTGAGCAGCGCATTCTCGATCTGCGCGGGATCAATGAAGCAGTTCCACAGGCCCCCGCCGAACACCGTCTCCACCTCGATGCCCTCGCCGATCGCGCGGCGCAGCATGTCGTCCATGCCCTGGACGAAGCGGGTGACGTTGACGACCTTGGGCTCCAGCGCCTGCCGCCGACCGAAGGCGAGCAGCTGGGCGGCGAGCTTCGACCCGCGCGATACGCCGGCCATGGCATTGGCGACGCGGCGTTCGGCGCGGTCGTTGCCGGCGATATCCTTGGCGAGCAGCTGGAGGTTGCCGGAGACGACCTGGAGCAGGTTGTTGAAATCGTGCGCGACGCCGCCGGTCAGCTTGCCGATCGTCTCCATCTTTTGCGCCTGGGCGAGGGCGGCCTCGGCCTGGCGGCGCTCGCCGATCTCGGCGATGACGCGCGCTTCGAGATTCTCGTTCAGCTGGCGCAGCTGTTCTTCGGCGCGCTCGCGGTGGCGGACCTGGCGCTGGAGGTGCTCGGCCTGATCGCGCAGCGTCTGTTCGGCGGCGCGTTGTTCGGTGATGTCGGTGTGGACGCCGACCCATTCGATGATGGCGCCCGCCGCGTCGGTGATCGGCAGCGCGCGGATCAGGCAGTTGCGCCACGCGCCGTCGTAGCGGCGCACGCGATGTTCGAAGATGAAGACCGACTTGGCCGCCACCGCCGCATGCCAGGCGGCGAGCGTCGGCGCGGTATCGTCGGGATGCACCGCGGCGGTCCAGCCATAGCCTTCATAGGCTTCGATCGTCTGGCCGGTCAGTGCGGTCCATCCCGGTTGCTCGCCGGTCATCCGCCCGTCGGCGGTGTTGGTCCACAAGACGCCGTGCACCGCCTCCATCGCGGCGCGGAAGCGGCCGTTGCTTGCCTGTACCGCCGCCTCGCGCTGTGCGCGTTCCTCGATATCGGTGACGAGGACGTGGAAGCCCTCTACCTCTCCGGCGGCGTCGCGGCGCGGGAGGTAGCGGATGTCGCACTGGCGAAAGCCGCCGTCGCGATGCGCCATGCGCCCCTCGGTCGCGATCCGCTCCCCGGCGAGCGCGCGTTCGACCAGCGGCAGGCGCTCGGTATAGACAGTCTCGCCGACCACATCGCGCAGGTGGCGCCCGGTCACCGCATCGGGCGCGATGCCGAACCAGTCCTGATAATAGCTGTTGGCGAAGCGATAGATATGGTCGCGATCGACATAGGAGATCAGCACCGGCAGCGCGTCGGTGATCGACCGCAGTTCGGCGGCGCTGGCCGTCACCGCCAGCTCCGCACCGATCCGCGCGGTATTGTCGATCACGGTACACATCACGCCGCCGACGCTGCCATCATCGCGGTGGACGGGCGTGTAGAACAGGTCGAAGAAGAACTGGCGCGGTCTGCCGTCGTGCTGCAGCACCATCGGCTGGTCGCGATAGGCGACGACCTCTCCGGTGAAGCCGCGTTCCAGGATCGCCTTGTTCCAGTCCCAGATCTCGGGCCAGATGCCCTCGACGGTGCCACCGAGCGCCTGCGGGTGCTTGCTGCCCGCAATGGCGGCATAGCCGTCGTTGTAGAGCATGACATGGTCGTCGCCCCACATCAGCACCTTGGGCACCGGCGAATTGACGATGTTGCTGACGGTGGTGCGGAGTGTCGCCGACCATGTATCGATCGGGCCGAGCGAGGTGGCGCTCCAGTCGAAGGCGCGGATCAGCGCGCCGCAGTCGCCGCCGCCGAACGGCCAGGCGAACGTGGAATCAGGCTGCGGGCCGGGATGCAGGGGAGGCATGATCCCGGGCATGCGCTTGCGATCCCACGCGTGTCAAACATCCAGATCAGCATTTCGGCGGTTCGGTATGGACGCGCGGCCGATCGGGGGCCAAAGGCTGGGGCCATGAGCCAGGACCTGCTGATCGACACCCAGGGCGCCGTCGGACGCCTGCGCCTCAACCGGCCCAAGGCGCTCCACGCGCTCAACCTCGCGATGTGCGAAGGCATGCTGGCGGCGCTGGACGACTGGCGTACCGATGCGGGTGTCGCGGCGGTGCTGATCGACCATGCCGAGGGCCGCGGTTTCTGCGCCGGCGGCGACATCCGGCTGCTGAGCGAGAGCGGGGCGGGCGACGGCGTCGCGGCGCGCGCCTTCTTCCACACCGAATATCGCCTGAACCATCGCCTGTTCACCTACGCCAAGCCGACCGTCGCGTTCATGGACGGGGTGACGATGGGCGGCGGCGTCGGCATCGCGCTGCCCTGCCGCTGGCGGATCGCGACCGAAAACACCCGCTTCGCGATGCCGGAGACGGGGATCGGCCTGTTCCCCGACGTGGGTGGCGGCTGGTACCTCTCGCGCCTGCCCGGGCGGATCGGGCAGTTCCTGGCGCTGACCGGTCATCGGCTCGACGGGGCGGAGGCGCATGCGCTGGGTCTTGCCACCCATTACCTGCCCGCCGCGGCGCTGGAGGAGGCGAAGGCCGCGATCGTCGCCGATCCGCAGGGGATCGAGGCGGCGCTCGATCGGCTCGCGGTCGCGCCCCCGCCGGCGCGGCTGCTCGACCAGCGCGCCGCGATCGATCGCCTGTTCGCGTCCGACACGCTGGAGGATGTCTTCGCCGCACTGGCGGCCGATGGCAGCGCCTTCGCTGCCGAACAGCTCGGCGTGCTGCGCAGCAAGTCGCCGCAGACGATGAAGGTGTCGCTGCGCCTGCTCTACGACGGCGGCCTGATGCAGAGCTTCGCCGACGAGATGGTGCAGGAATATGCCGTCGCCAGCCGCGTCGTGCAGCGCCACGATTTCCTGGAGGGCGTCCGCGCCGTGCTGGTCGACAAGGATCATGCCCCGCGCTGGCAGCCTGCCACCCCGGAAGGTGTAACGGATCACCTGATCGACCAGATCTTCGCGCCGCTGCCGCCTGCGGAAGCGTGGACGCCGGCATAACGACATAAGGAGAGCATGATGTCGGACTATCAGACCATTCTCGTCGAACGGCGCGAGCGCGTCACGCTCATCACGCTCAACCGGCCCGAGGCGCTCAACGCCTTGAACGCGCAGGTGCTCGCCGACCTGCTGGCGGCGCTCGCCGCCTTCGATGCCGACGAGGGGCAGGGCTGCGCGGTGCTCACCGGCAGCGCCAAGGCCTTTGCCGCGGGCGCCGATATCAAGGAAATGGCGGCGATGGACTTCGCCGCCATGTACGGCACCAACCATTTCGCCGGCTACGAACGGCTGACGCAGACGCGGAAGCCGATCATCGCGGCGGTCGCCGGCTATGCGCTGGGCGGCGGCTGCGAGCTCGCCATGATGTGCGACTTCATCCTCGCCGCGGACACCGCCAGGTTCGGCCAGCCCGAGGTGAAGCTGGCGGTCAGCCCCGGCATGGGCGGCTCGCAGCGCCTCGCCCGCGCGGTCGGCAAGGCCAAGGCGATGGAGATGTGCCTCACCGGACGGATGATGGACGCCGCCGAAGCCGAGCGCGCCGGCCTCGTCAGCCGCGTCATCCCCGCCGCCGACCTGATCGAGGAGGCGCTGAAGACCGCCGCCACGATCGCCGCCATGGCGCCGCTGTCCGTGCTGGCGAACAAGGAGATGGTCGACGCCGCGTTCGAGACGACCCTGGCGCAGGGCGTGCAGTTCGAACGCCGCCTGTTCCACGGCCTGTTCGGCACCGCCGACCAGAAGGAAGGCATGGCAGCCTTCGTCGAGAAGCGGCCGGGGAACTGGACGGGTCGGTGAGGGAGCAGGCTTAGGGCTGATCGACATTCGAGATGAGGGATCCTCTTCATCCTCCCCCGCCAGGGGGAGGTGGCGCCGAAGGCGACGGAGGGGGAGGACTCCCAACGCTGGTCGTCGCTTACCTCCCCCTCCGTCAGGCTACGCCTGCCACCTCCCCCTGGCGGGGGAGGATTGAATATTGATTGGCCCTAGTCATCTGGAACTGAAGTAAGGTTCATTGTATGCTGTGATTCCTTGTGGAGGAACGCGGCATGGCGAATGCGGGTGGCCGACGAACTGCACCTCTTGTTCTGGAGCCGAACGAGCGGGAATATCTGGAACGGCAAGTGCGCCGGCGGCGGGTGACGCGATCCTTGTCTGAGCGATGTCGGATCATCCTGCGCTGCGCGGACGGCGTTCAAAGCAAGGTGGTAGCGGCCGAACTGGGTATCGGCGAACACACGGTGGGCAAGTGGCGACGGCGTTTCCTGAAGGATCGCGTCGAGGGGTTGCTGGACGAGGCCCGACCCGGCAGGCCGCGGACGATCGACGACGATCAGGTTGCCGCCGTGATCGAGCGGACGCTGCGCTCGACGCCGACCGATGCGACCCACTGGTCGATCCGCTCGATGGCAGGCGTGACGGGTTTCTCCCATACCACGATCCGACGCATCTGGAGGGCGTTCGGGCTGCAGCCGCATCGTTCGGAGACGTTCAAGCTGTCGAGCGATCCCCTCTTCGTCGACAAGGTGCGCGACATCGTCGGGCTCTACCTGTCTCCACCCAATCGCGCCCTGGTGCTCAGCGTCGATGAGACGTCACAGATCCAGGCATTGGACCGCGAACAGCCCGTGCTGCCGATGATGCCCGGCGTGCCCGAGCGCCGCACCCACAGTTACGTTCGCCACGGCACGACATCGCTATTCGCCGCGCTCGACATCGCCTCCGGCTTCGTCATCGGCAAATGCTACAAGCGGCACCGCGCCACCGAGTTCCTCGACTTCCTCAAGCAGATCGAGGCCCGGGTGCCGCCCGACCTCGACATCCACATCATCATGGACAATTATGCCACCCACAAGACCGCGCTGGTCCGTGCGTGGCTGGCCCGCAGGCCCCATTACCACGTCCATTTCACGCCCACCTCGGCATCGTGGATCAACCAGGTCGAGCGCTGGTTCGCCGAACTTACCCGCAAGCAGTTGCGGCGCGGTGTGCACACCTCCACCGCACAGCTCGAGCAGAGCATCCGCACCTTCATCGAGCAGCATAACCAAAATCCGAAACCCTACCGCTGGACCAAGTCCGCCGACGATATCCTCGCCTCCGTCAAACGATTCTGCCAAACCGTCGAACAAACATTATGCAACGAACTTTAGATTCAGGTGACTAGATAGCGGGCAGGAACCTCTCCACCGCCGCTAGCGCTGTCGCCTGCACCGCCTCCGGCGTGCCGCTCGCGTCCACCACGACGTGGCGTTCAGGCGCTGCTGCTGCCTGCGCGAGGAAGGCACCACGGATGCGCTGGTGGAAGGGGAGGGCGAGGCTTTCGAAGCGGCCTTCGTCGATGGCATCGTCGCTGAGCCGCTTGCGGCTGCGGGCGAGGCCGATCGCGGGGTCAAGGTCGAGCACCAGGGTGAGGTCGGGCCACAGGTCGTCGACCACCGCCGCGTGCAGGTCGCGGATCAGGCGTTCGTCCATGCCGCGGCCGGCGCCCTGATAGGCGAGGGTGGAGCCGGCATAACGATCCGACACGACGATCCGCCCGGCGGCGACCGCGGGGCGGATGACGCGGGCGACGTGCTGGACGCGCGCGGCGGTCATCAGCAGCAGTTCCGCCCGCGGCTCCCACGCATCGTCGCTGCCGGCGAGCAGCAGGCCGCGCAGGCTTTCGCCCTGCGGCGTGCCGCCGGGCTCGCGCGTGCCGAGCACGTCGTGGCCGCTTGCTGCGAGCCCCACGACCAGCGCGCGGACGACGCCGCTCTTGCCCGATCCGTCGACGCCCTCGACCGCGATGAACGCACCCGCCATCCGCTCAGTCCCGCCGCCAGATCTGCGATTTGCAGATGAACCCGCCGATCAGGCAGCCGCGCACGTTCAGCGTATCGGCATCGACCATGGTGACCGTCGATCCAAAGGCGCGGCCCATGTCGGGAACATAGATCTGGCCGGACCAGCGCCCCTTGCCGCTGGTGCGATAGCCACGCAGCAGGGCGGTGCCGATCAGCGGCGGATAGCCCTTGCCGGCGACGTCGCTCTTCGCCTTGTCGGTGGCGCGGACCACCCAGCCGCACAGCCGCTCGCCGCAATGGCCGGTCTTTACCGCGACGCTGTTCCTGGGATTATGCCATACGCCGAGGATCGCCGCCTGATGATCCAGGGCAGGCGTCGCGGCGGTGGAGGCGAGGATCAGGGCGGCGATCACGGCAGCGGAGATGGTCGGCCGCGCTCAGCCGCGCAACTGCTCGTGATGGCGGATCACCTCGTCGATGATGAAGCGCAGGAACTTCTCGCTGAATTCGGGATCGAGCTCGGCCTCTTCGGCGAGGTGGCGCAGGCGGGCGATCTGCCGCTCTTCGCGGCCCGGATCGGCGGCGGGCAGGCCGGAGGTCGCCTTGTGCCGGCCGACCGCCTGCGTCACCTTGAAGCGCTCGGCGAGCAGATGGACCAGCGCCGCATCGATGTTGTCGATGCTCTTGCGGTATCCTTGCAGCACGTCGTCGCTCATCCGTTGCCCCCTACCGCCCGTTTCAGCATCCCCATGGGGCGTGTTGCGGCTGCGAGCAAGGCTTGCCTTCGCGCGCGCCACCCGTCACAGCGCGAGGCGAGATGACCGCTACCATCCATCGCCTCGATCGTCCCGAGCCTTCGCTGGAGCCGCTGCTCCAGCTCGTCGCGGGCGACATGAACGCCGTCAACACGGTGATCCTCGATCGCATGCAGTCGCAGATCCCGCTGATCCCGGAGCTGGCCGGGCATCTGATCGCGGGCGGCGGCAAGCGGATGCGCCCGATGCTGACGCTCGCGAGCGCGCGGCTGATCGGCTATACCGGCACGCGGCACCACCGCCTCGCCGCCGCGGTGGAATTCATCCACACCGCGACCCTGCTGCACGACGACGTCGTCGATGGATCCGATCTGCGGCGCGGCAAGCGCACCGCCAACATCATCTGGGGCAATCCGGCGAGCGTGCTGGTCGGCGACTTCCTGTTCAGCCGCAGTTTCGAGCTGATGGTGGAGGACGGCAGCCTCAAGGTGCTGAAGATCCTCTCCAATGCCTCCGCGGTGATCGCGGAGGGCGAGGTGAACCAGCTTACCGCAGCGCGGCGCATCGATCTGGGCGAGGACCGCTACCTCGACATCATCAACGCCAAGACGGCGGCGCTGTTCGCCGCCGCCTGCCGGATCAGCGCGGTGGTGGCCGAACGCAGCGAAGGCGAGGAGGCGGCGCTCGATGCCTATGGCCGCAATCTCGGCATCGCCTTCCAGCTGGTCGATGATGCGATCGACTATGTTTCGGACGCGGGCACGATGGGCAAGGATGCGGGCGACGACTTCCGCGAAGGCAAGATGACGCTGCCCGTCATCCTCGCCTACGCCCGCGGCGATGCGGACGATCGCAAGTTCTGGAAGGACGCGATCGAAGGCCGGCGCGCCTCCGACGCGGATTTCGCGCATGCCATCGATCTGGTCCGCAAGACCCGCTCGGTCGACGATACGCTCGCCCGCGCCCGCCATTATGGCCAGCGCGCGATCGACGCGATCGGCGGCTTCGCTGGCGGCAAGGCCAAGGATGCGATGATCGAGGCGGTCGAGTTCGCGGTCGCCAGAGCCTATTAGGCTTTGGTGACCCGGCCGGCGGGTCGGCGCAGCCGAACCCGTCCGACGTCACGCCGGCGGCCCTGCAAGCGGTCCGCGTTCAACAGCTCTCGCAATCGTCCCCCGTCTCGACCTGCAACGTCGCATGGCCGATGTGGAACCGGTCGTGCAGCATCGCCCGTGCCGCGGCGAGGAAGGCATCGCCCGGATAGCCGCCGGGGATCACCAGATGCGCGGTCAGCACCGGTTCGGTGGTGGACATCGGCCAGATGTGCAGATCGTGGACCTTGGCGACGCCGGGCAGCGCGGCGAGCGCGTCGGTGACCGCGTCGTAATCGATCGCGCGCGGCACCGCGGCAAGGCTCATCTCCACCGTTTCATGGAGCAGGCCCCAGGTCTGCCAGAAGATGATCGCGGCGATCACCAGGCTGACCAGCGGGTCGATCCAGCCGAGCCCCGTCGCCCAGATGGCGATGCCCGCCAGCACCACGCCCGCCGACACCGCGGCATCGCTCAGCATGTGAAGGTAGGCACCGCGGATGTTGATGTCGCCCTTGCGCCCGCGCGCGAACAGCCAGGCGGTGAAGGCGTTGACCGCGATCCCTGCGGCGGCGACGACCGACACGGTCAGGCCGGCGACGACGGGCGGGTCGCCGAAGCGCTGCACCGCCTCCAGCACGATCGCGCCGAGCGCAACCAGCAGGAACACGGCGTTCGCCAGCGCGGCGAGGATGGTCGAGCCCTTCAGGCCATAGGTGAAGCGCTTGGTCGGCGCGCTGCGGGCGAGCGCGGCACCGCCCCATGCGACGGCGAGGCCGAGCACGTCCGACAGATTATGGCCGGCATCGGCGAGCAGCGCGACCGACCCGGTCCACAGCCCCGTCGCGGCCTCCGCCACCACATAGGCGATGTTGAGCCCGATGCCGATCGCGAAGGCGCGGTCGAACGAGGCGGGGGCGTGGGAATGGCCATGGGCGTGACCATGGCCGTGGTCATGCCCGTGCCCGTGCCCGTGCCCGTGCCCGTGGTGATGATGATGTCCGCCCACTCGTCCCGCCCGGTTGTGCCGTCGCGCCGTGTCTACCACCCGATCGGCGGGAGATACTAGGACGCGGCGGATGACCTTTTCGTCATCGCAGCGTCACGACTTGCCGAACAGACCGCCCAGGTTGCCGAGCACTCCGCCCAAGCCACCTTCGCCCGCCTGCCCCAGCAGCGCGCCGAAATTGCCGAGCGCGCCTTCGCCGCCGAGATGGCCGAGGATCTGCTGCAACACGTCGGGCGACAGCCCGGTGGAATTGGCGGCGCCCGCGACGGTGTCGCCGGGCTGGACGTGCGCTGCGCCCAGCGCCGCGATCGCTGCGCTCACCTGTTCGGGCGACAGGCCGATTTTTTCCGCGAGATTGGCGATCGCCGGATTGCCGGCCGCCTGGCCGAGGATAGTGTCGAACAGACCCATCGTGCGTCTCCCGTGTCGTGTCGCCGTGCGGCATAGCAGCCCCAGACCATCGCGTCGCCCGCCGATCCGCGATAAGGGCGCAGGCGCCGTGACTAACCTGCCGATCTTCGCCGTCCTGCCCGACCTGCTTGCCGCCCTGCGGGTCGGCAGCAACGTGGTGCTCGTCGCTCCACCGGGGGCGGGCAAGACGACCGCCGTCGCCCCAACCTTGCTGGAGGAGCCGTGGTGCACCGGCGAGGTGCTGCTGCTGTCGCCGCGTCGGCTGGCGGCGCGCGCGGCGGCGGAGCGGATGGCGGCGCTGGCGGGCGAGGGCGTCGGCGGCACCTATGGCTATGCCACGCGGATGGACAGCCGGCGTTCGGCGGCGACGCGGGTGACGGTGGTGACCGAGGGCATCTTCGTCGCGCGTATCCAGGCCGATCCCGAACTCGCCGGCATCTCGGCTGTGCTGTTCGACGAGGTGCACGAACGCAGCCTCGACGGCGACTTCGGCCTCGCGCTGGCGCTCGACGCGCAGGCGGCACTCAGGCCGGACCTGCGGCTGGTGGCGATGTCGGCGACGCTCGACGGCGCCCGATTCGCGGCGCTGATGGGGCAGGCACCGGTGATCGAGAGCGAGGGACGGAGCCATCCGCTCGACCTGCGCTACCTCGGCCGCGCCGGCGATGCGCGGATCGAGGATGCGATGGCGCGTGCGATCCGCCGTGCGTTGGCCGAGGAAGAGGGCGGCGTGCTCGCCTTCCTGCCCGGCGTCGGTGAGATCGAGCGGACGGCGGAGCGATTGGCTGACCTGCCCGCATCCATCGCGATCCATCATCTGCACGGCAGCCTCGAACCTGTTTCCCAGCGTGCCGCGATTCGCCCCGAACCCGATGGCCGGCGCAAGCTGGTGCTGGCGACCGGCATCGCCGAGACCAGCCTGACCCTCGACGGCATCCGCATCGTCGTCGATTCGGGGCTCGCCCGCCGCGCGCGATACGACCGGGCGGCGGGGATGACGCGGCTGGTGACGGAGCGCGCCAGCCAGGCGGCGGTGATCCAGCGCGCCGGGCGTGCGGCGCGGCTGGGGCCGGGCGTCGCCTATCGCCTGTGGGAAGAGGCGGCGACCGGCGGGCTGCCGCGCTTCGATCCGCCGGAGATCCTGGAGGCGGACCTGTCGGGCCTCGTCCTGGCGGCGGCGCTATGGGGTGTCGGCGACCCGCGCGATCTCGCCTGGCTCGACCCGCCGCCCGCCGCGGCGGTGGCGGAGGCGCGCGAGCGCCTTGCGCTGGTGGAGGCGATCGACGGCGATGGCCGCCCGACGGCGCACGGCCGTCGGATCGCGACGATGCCGATGCCGCCGCGGCTTGCCCACATGCTGCTGCGCGCCGGCGACATGGGGCAGGGGCGGATCGCCGCCGAAGTCGCGGTGCTGCTGTCGGAGCGCGGCCTCGGTGGCACCGATCCCGATCTCGACACGCGCTTGCGCCGCTGGCGCAGCGAGCGCGGGACGAAGGCGGTGGCGGCGCGGCGGCTGGCCGAACGCTGGGCGACGCTCGCGGGAGGTGGAACGGGCGAAGGGGAGGAGGGCGTCGAGGTGCCGATCGCGCTCGCCTTTCCGGATCGGATCGCGCGCGCGCGCGACGCCAGCGGCGAATTCTGGGCGTCGGCCGGCGGGCGCGGCTTTCGCCTCGATCCGGGCAGCGCGCTCGCCCGTAACGGCTGGCTGGCGGTGGCGGAAACACAGGGCGCCGCATCGGGCGCGCGCATCCTTGCCGCGGCCCCGATCGCGCTTGCGACGATCGAGCGGCTGTTCGCCGACCGGATCGAAACGCGCCGGACGGTGGAGTTCGATGCCGCGACCGGTGGCGTGACGACATTGCGGGAACGGCGACTCGGTGCGTTGCGGTTGTCCTCCGGGCCGGATGCGCAGGCCGATCCTGCCGCGGTCGCCGCGGCGCTGCTGGAGGGCGTGCGCACGCAAGGGCTGCACCTGCTGCCGTGGAGCGCGGGCGCGGCGGCGCTGCGCGCGCGGGCGACCTATGCGGGCGTGCCGATCGAGGCGCTGATGCGCGACCGGCTGGACGAATGGCTGCCGCCGCTGCTGGAGGGGCGCCGCCGGCTCGATGCCATTCCGGCGGGCGCGCTGGCGGACACGCTGCGCGGCCTCGTCGGCTGGGACGGGATGCGCCAGGTCGATCGGCTGGCGCCGGCCGATTTCACCAGCCCGGCCGGCAGTACCCACGCGATCGATTATGCCGCGGACGGGGGGCCGCGCGTCGAATTGCGCGTGCAGGCGCTGTTCGGCCTCGCCGACCATCCGGTGGTCGGCAGCGCGCGGGTGCCGCTGGTGCTCAGCCTGACCTCGCCTGCCGGCCGACCGATCCAGACGACGCGCGATCTGCCCGGCTTCTGGGCAGGCAGCTGGCATGCCGTGGCGAAGGAGATGCGCGGCCGCTATCCCCGACACCCATGGCCCGACGATCCCGCCGCGGCATCGGCGACATTGCGCACCAAAAAGGCGGATGCGCGTTCGGTCGGCACACGCTAAGGAAACGTCCATGCCTACCGTCCGTATCTTCCAGCGCCCCAAGAATGCGATGCAGTCCGGCAAAGCCCGGACGCAGGTGTGGCGCCTCGAATTTGAACCCGCCGAGCCCAAGCACGCCGACCCGCTCACCGGCTGGGCAGGCAGCGGCGACACCCGCGAACAGGTTCGCCTCAGCTTCCCGACGCAGGAAGCCGCGGTCGCCTATTGCGAGGCGCAGGGCTTCGACTACGAGCTGGTCCCGGCACCCAAGCCAAAGCTCAAGTTGCAGGCCTACGCCGACAATTTTCGTTGAGGCAGTGACAAGCCGCTGACGGCGCTCCTGCGGAAGCAGGAGCCCCGATGCGCTTCAGGCGACCGGCTCGCCCGTCACTTCGGCGATCAGGCCGCTGCCGAGCAGCAGCAGCATCTTGGCATCGATAGCCACGCCCTCGCGGCGCTTGGCGGCGACGAAGCCCTGCACCGCTTCCGGTGCGACGCGGTGGACGGTGATGTTCTCCTGTTCGTCGCCGCCGCCTTCGCCGGTGCGGGTCAGACCGGTCGCCAGCACCAGCGTGAAGCTTTCGGAGGTCATGCCGGGGGAGGAGAAGAACTCGCCGCGCTCCTCGACCACGGCGGCGTGATAGCCCGTTTCTTCCTCCAGCTCGCGGCGTGCGGCTTCCGCGACGCTTTCGCCGGCGCTGTCGTCGCCGACGAGGCCGGCGGGCAGTTCCAGGCAGGTCCGCCCGAGTGGCACGCGATGTTGCTCGACGAGCAGCAACTGCCCCTGCGCGTCGATCGCGACGATCACCGCGGCGGTGATGCGCCCCTTGCGCTCGGCATATTCCCAGGTGCCCGCTTTGCGGACGGAGAGGTACTTGCCCTCCCAGACGGTGTCGGTGGTCATAGCTCGATCAAACGGTCCGGCAGTTCGTTGGTGTCGTCGGTCCGCGGCGGAAAATGCTCGGCGAGGACGAGGCCGATCTGGCGCACCGCCTCGGCCATGCCGTCGCCCGGCCGGCCGTCGCGCGTCGCGGCGATCAGCGCCGCCATCGCCGCGCCCCACACATCGGGGGTGACGCGCGAATGGATCGCGGCGTCGGCGATGATTTCCGCCCGGTGCTCGTCGAGCGACAGGTAGAGGAGGACGCCGGTGGCATCGCGCGTGCGCGCCTCGGCACTGGCGCGGAACAGCGTCAGCGCGCGGGCATGGACGCGGCGTCCGGCAGTGCTGCCCGGCGTCAACGCCATGCGCAGCGGCCGATAGGCGAGGATGACGCGCACGATCAGGAAGGTCGCGGCGAGCAGCAGCAGGGCGACGGTGAACAGCCCGCCCGGTGCCGGTGCGCCGTCCCATGGATCGGCGACGAGGCCATGCAGCCATACCGCCACGCCCGGCATCAGCGCCAGCAAGGCCAACACCAGCAACATCGCCAGCACCGCCCAATGCAGCGCGACGTCGTGATAGGCGTCGGACCGGCGCGCGACCACGGTGACGATCTCGCCTGCGGTGTCCCGCTCCGCCTCGGCCACCGCCGCGGCGACCCGCGTCCGATCGGCATCGGTCAGCCGCATCTCACCAGCTCCCCGAGGCGCCACCGCCTCCGAAGTCGCCGCCACCACCGCCGGTGAAGCCGCCGCCGCCCCAACTGCCGTCGCTGCGCCCGGAATCGCCGCCGCCACCCCAGCCGCCGCCACCGCTCCCCCAGCCACCGCCGCTGTGCGAGGATCGACCGATCTCGTTGGCGATGCCCCACAAGACGATCGGCAGCGCGCTGCCGCCGCCATCGTCGTAGCGTCGGCCCCATGGCCCTGCTCGACGCCGCCCGCGGATCAACGGGACCAGCACGAACAGCAGGATGACCGCCCAGACGATCAGCCCGAACGGCACGCCGCCGCCGTTGCGGTTTGCCGAGGTGCGGCGATGCGCCTGATCGAACTGCTTCGTCGCGGCATCCAGCCGGGCCTGCGCTTCCTCCGGGGAGGCGCGCAGCTGTTGGGCAAGGGCATCGACGCCTGCATTGAGCCCGCCGGCGATATCACCGGCCTTCAACTGCGGCAGCATGTCTTGGTTGATGATGACGCTTGACAGCGCATCGGTGATGATCGGTTCGAGGCCGCGTCCGACTTCGATCCGGGCACCGCGCTGGCCCGCGGGCGCATTGGGCGCGATGAACAGGACGACGCCGTTGTTCACGTCACGCAGGCCGACACCCCAATCGCGGCCAAGCTTGTAACCGTAGTCTTCCTGCGGATAGCCTTGCAGGTCGGCGATCGTCGCGACGACCAGCTGCCGCTTGGTATCCTTTTGGACCGCCTCGAGCTTCGCCGTCAGCGCCGCCTCCTGCTCGGGCGTCAGCACATTGGCATCATCCACCACGAGGCCGGTGAACTTGGGAAAGGTCTGCGCCGATGCGGGCGAGACGATCAGTCCCGCCAGCATCAGCAGCATCGCCGCCCGCCAGATGGCGAGCGCCCGGACGAGGGCGGTCATCGCCGTCAGCTCGCATTCCCGAAGTTGACGCTCGGTGCCACCTCTGCGTTCGGCGAAGTTGCGGCGAACGGGGTGAGGGGCTTGGCACCGTAGAAGATCTTCGCGCCGACGGCGTCGGGGAAGGTGCGGATGCGGGTGTTATACGCCTGCACGGCCGTGTTGTAATCGGTGCGGGCGATGGTGATCCGGTTCTCGGTGCCTTCCAGCTGGCTCATCAGCGTGGTGTAATTGCCCTGGCTCTTGAGCTCCGGATAGGCCTCCTGCAACCGCTGCAGCGACAGCGTGACGGCACCCTGTGCGCGTTCGAAGGCCTGGACCTTGGCGGGGTCGCTCAGCTGGTCGCCCGACACCTTGACCTGGTTGGCGCTGGCGCGGGCCTGCGTCACCTGGGTGAGGATATCCTTCTCTTGCGCGCCGGCGGCCTTCACCGTGGCGACGAGGTTGGGGATCAGGTCGGCACGGCGCTGATACTGGTTCTCGACATCGGCCCAGCGCGCCTTGGCGTTCTCTTCCGCAGTCGGCACCGAGTTGATGCCGCAGCCGGCCAGCGAGCCGCTCGCGACGGCGGCAAGGGCGAAGGCGGCAACGGGGCGAAGCGACGGCATGAACATCCTCCTGGGTGTATCTGTGCTATCCATATAGGACAGCAGGCGGGCTTGGCGAAGGGGAAAACGCCCCCTAACCTCGGGCAACCTCATCGGATAACGAGGAAAGGGCGGTCATGTTCAAGGAATTCAAGACGTTCATCGCGCGCGGCAACGTGCTCGACCTGGCCGTCGCGGTCATCATCGGCGCGGCGTTCAGCAAGATCGTCACCTCGCTGACCGAGGACGTCATCATGCCGGTGATCGGCAAGATCTTCGGCGGCCTCGATTTTTCCGGCTATTTCCTGCGCATGGGGCCGGTGCCGGCGAACTACACCGGCTCGCTGACCGACTATGCCGCGCTCAAGAAGGCGGGCGTGCCGCTGCTCGGCTATGGCGAGTTCATCACCCAGGCGGCGAATTTCCTGATCGTCGCCTTCATCATCTTCCTGCTGGTGCGCGCGGTGAACAAGCTGATGCCGAAGCCGGAAGCGCCCAAGGCCGCCGAGCCGGCGGACATCACGCTGCTGCGCGAAATCCGCGATGAACTGAAGGCGCGGCCGCGGGTGTAACCTCATTTCTCCCCCGCTTTAGCGAGGGGGGAGGGGGCCGCGCCCGTAGGGCGTGGTGGAGGGGGCGTCTCCGCAAGCACGACGTGCGTCGCCTACCTCCCCCTCCGTCAGCTTCGCTGCCACCTCCCCCTGGCGGGGGAGGACGTGAACGATCTACGCCGCGACCAGCTGCTCCGCCGTCGCATCGGCGAGGCTGGTGCCGTCGAGGATGCGCGCGGTCTCGTCGCGCACGCGCATCATCGCGTGGCGGATGGCGCAGTCCGCCTCGCTCTTGCAGTCGTTGCAGGGGCGGTAGGCGGTGCGGCTGACGCAGGGGACGAGCGCCAGCGGTCCTTCGATCACGCGGATCACCTCGCCCAGCGAAATGAGATGCGCGGGGCGGGCGAGGACGTAGCCGCCCATCTTGCCGCGCGTGCTGCTGAGCAGGCCGGCGTCGCGCAGGTCGGCGAGGATCAGCTCCAGGAACTTGCGCGGCACGTTCGCGGCGGTCGCGATCCGGCCCATGGGGATCGGCGGCGTGGCGGCGGGCGCTTCGGCAAGGAACAGCATCGCGCGCAGCGCGTAGCGGGAACGCTGGGTCAACATGATGGGTCGCCTATGGCCCTATAATGTGGCGAGCGAAAGGCGTGGATTGCAGCGGCGCGGCATCGCGCCTATATCGGTCGGGCCGGCTTCCAGCCGGCTATGGCGATAAACGGTGGCGTTAAATAGGCGCAGCGGACCCGGGGGCAGTACCCGGCGGCTCCACCACATGAGCCGCTAGATCGACACGCATGAAGCGTGCCGACCAAGCGGCTCAGCTGATGGGGCCGAACTAGGATCGACGTGTGTTGAAAAGCGCTGTCTTTCGCTCGGAATGGGACCACCGCAACGGCCCATTACACAAGTGCCAACGATAACGAAGCACTCGCGATTGCGGCGTAACTGAGGGCCTCACGGCCTAAGGTTACACCAAGATAGCGCGGTCGGACCCCACCGGGCAACAGAAGGGGATTCCAGCGGTACGGGGAGCACCGGGCAACAGAAGCTCCCCACCTTTCCCATCTCACCTTTCCGTCATCCCGGCGAATGCCGGGATCCATGGCGGGTATGCCACCGGTGGTGCGCGCCGACGCTGTTGGCGCGCTGTCCATGGATCCCGGCGTGCGCCGGGATGACGAGGGTTGTTATTTCTTCGCCGCCGCCACCGGGTTGTTGCCCCACAGCCGGTTGTAGGACCAGCCCGACAGATCCTCCACCACCCGCGCATGCTCCGCATCCGCCGGATGCCGTTCGCCGGCGCGGAAGCGTTCGATCTCGTCGAGCAGGATCGCATGGGTCCGCGGCGTCAGGCGGAAACGGGTCGAGACAGCCACGCCGAACACCAGCATCGCCAGCGTTCCCGCGCCGAGCACGCCGACGATCGCGGCGATCGCGGTCGGGCTCTGCACGGTCGCCTTGGAGACGAAGCCCGAGGCCTGCATCACCTGCCCGACGAGGATGACGGCGAGCGCCTGGCTCATCTTGCGCACGAAGGTCATGACCCCGGCGAACGCGCCTTCGCGGCGGCGGCCGGTAACGATCTCGTCGACGTCGGCCATGTAATTGTACGTCGCCCAAGGGATGTAGTTGAGCGCGCCGCGGCCCAGGCCGGCGAACACCACCGGCAGCCAGAACAGGGCGGAGGTCGCGCCATAGCCGGCGGCATACATGGCGAGGAAGATGACGACGCCGATGGCGAAGCTCAGCGCCGCGAAGCGGTAGGCGGCAGCGGGCGACAGGCGCAGCGCGAAGTTGATCGCGAGCACCACGGCGACCAACTGCACGATGTACGTCACGCCGACCAGGTTGGCGACGATGCCCGTCGTGCCGGCGAGCGCGAAGATCACGAAATAGGTGAAGGCGGCGTTGTAGATATCCTGGCTGATATAGCCGCCGAGATACATGCCGAGATGCAGCCGGAACGCGCGGATGCGCAGCGTCGAGAACAGGTTGCGATACAGCGCGGCGAAGGCGGCGCCCAGCGTCGGCCGGTCCTTCGCCTCCGCCTCGTCGAGGCCGGGCGGGCGCTGCCGCTCCCAGCTGAAGGTGTAGAGCAGCGCCGCCGCGCCCATGAACAGCACGGAGAAGATGATGCCCATGTAGAGGTAGGTGTCGGGGGAGTCCGGCCCCAGATAGGCGATCAGCCAGCCGGGCAGGAAGGCGGCGCCGATCGCCGACACCTGCCCGCACAGGATGCGTGCGCCGGCGAACTTCGCCTTGGTCTTGTAGTCGGTCGCCATTTCGGCGGCGAGCGTCTCGTAGGGGATGATTTCCAGCGCGTAGACCATCTCGAACAGGACGTAGGTGACGAGATAGTACCAGAAGCTCTGGCCCGACACCCACATGATCGCGAACGAGGGGAGAAGCGGGATCGCGGCGAGGATGAAGAACCGCCGGCGCCCGAACCGGCGGGCAAGCGCGGTTCGACCGATATTGTCGGAGAGGTGACCGATCAGCGGGCTGGTGAACGCGTCGAGCACGCGCGCCACGCCGAAGATGATCGTCGCCTGCGCTGCGGAGAGGCCGCAGAAGCTGGTGTAGAAGATCAGGATCCAGGTCGAGATGACCGCCATCGACCCTGCGCCCAGCACGTCGTTCGAGCCGTAGGCGAGGAGGTTGTACCAGCGAACCGGGCGGGTGGGCGCGGTGGGCAGGATGGGTCGGGCGGCGATGGGGTCGGTGGCCATGGAACTCTCCTTCACCCCCTTCTTATCGTCACCCCGGACTTGTTCCGGGGTCCACCGAGCCGCATGCTCTCAGGCCGGCGGGTACGCGGCGCAGTGGATGCCGGAACAAGTCCGGCATGACGGTAGTGACTCAGATGTACGTGCGCAGGAATTCGGCCAGCGCGATCATCGCGAGGCTTTGGCCGTAGGGCATAGAGGTCAAGGCGATGTCCTTGTAGAATTGCAGGGTGTCGCCCATCGCGGTGCCGAAGCTCACCTGTTTCAGTTCGCCCGCCTCGTCGATGTTGGCGAGCACGCCCTGCACCGCCTTGATGCCGACCGCCTCGTAATGGCGCGGCAGATAGCCCTTCCGGACGCCCTTCAGGATGCCATAGGCGAAGCCCGCGGTTGCCGAGGCCTCGAGGTAGCTCGACGGATCGACGATCAGCGTGTGCCACAGGCCGGTGTCGGGGTCCTGCGTCTCGGCCAGCGTCTTCACCTGCGCGGCCAGCGTGTCGATCAGGAAGGTGCGGAACGCATCGCCCTCAGCCAAGTCGAGAATCTCGATGATCTCCGGAATCGCGATCGTCACCCAGCAATTGCCGCGCGCCCATAGCGCCTCGGCGAAATTGTGCCGGCCGTTGAAGTCCCAGCCGTGGAACCACAGGCCGGTCTTCTTGTCGAACAGGTACTTGATATGGACGAGGAACTGGCGCTTCGCCTCCTCGACATAGTGCGGCCGGTTCAGCAGCAGGCCGATCTTGGCGAGCGGCAGCACGCTCATCATCAGCGTGTCGTCCCACATCTCGCCCGGATTCTCGTCGTTGTAGACGATGTGCTGGAAGCCGCCCTCCTCGGTCTTGGGCAGGCCGTCGGGCGCCATCAGCCATTCGGCCCAGGTGTCGAGATAGGGGATATAGCGCGGATCGGGCTCGTGCTCGTAGAGGTAGGCGAGCGTGATGAACGGCGCCATCGTGTTGATGTTCTTGGTCGGCGTGCCCTCGGCGAAGCGATCCTCGAACCATTGCTTGATGATGCCGAGCGCGGCCTGGTCGCCGGTCTGCTCGTAATAGCGCCACATGCCGAACAGGCCGACGCCGTGGGTCCATTCCCAGCCGGCCCAGCCCTTGGTGTCGATGATCCGCCCGTCGTCCAGATGGAGCAGGAATTCGCCCGTCTCGTCCTTGATGTTGACGAGATTGTCCATCAGCTTGTGAATGGCGGCGGTGACGTCCTGGCGGGGAACGTCGTGGGTGAGGGCGGCCAAGTTACTTCTCCTGTGGGATCGACGGGCGGACGGGGATGCCGCCGCGCACGTTGCGTAGGGTGACGAGTTTCACCGGCTCCAGCACGTCGCCGGGTGCGCCGTCGGAGGTGACGGCGAGCGCGATCGTGTTGGGGCCATGATGGTTCAGCACGCCTTCGGGGATCGGAAAGACGCGCTGCGGGCCGACATGGGCGATGAACTGGCCCATGTTCCAGCCGTTGACGAACAGCAGGGCGCGGTACCGCGCGACCGAGCGCGGGACGGTCGTGTCGCCGAACGCGACCGCGATCGTCGCATCCTGCTCCTTGGGCAGGGCAAGGGTGAAGCGGCTGCGGTACCAGGTGGTGCCGGGCCGGACGCTGGTCGGCGCGGCCTGCCAGCCGGCATCGTCGAAACCGGGAAGGTGCCAGCCTTCGCGCTCGCCGTACTGGCCGCCGTTGTTGGCGGGGCCGCGGGCGGAATCGGGCAGGTCCTCGCCGCCCGCCTTGCCCTGGATCCGCCACGCGATCGGCACGGCGAAGCTGCGCCCGCCCGGTGCCTCCAGCGATGCGGAGATCAGGCCGCGCGCCTCCTTGTGCGCATCGTCGCTGTCGAGATCCCAGTTATGGCCGTTGTTGCGGACCATGATGCTGAGCACGTGCTCCTGCGGGGTCTGCGCGGAGTCCGGCAGGTCGAACCGGGCGGTGCCGGTGGTCATCGGACGCGGCAGGCCGCCGGGCAGCTCGTTCTGGCCGACGAACCGGCCGTCGAGCCACACCTGCACCATCCCCGATCCGCCGGCGCCGTAGAACAGCGCGATCTGTTTTGCATCGGGTGTGCCGGTGAAGCGGCCACGATACCAGACGTCGCCATCGTGGAAGCCATAGGCATCCATCGACAGATTGGGCTGGCCATCGGGCCGCGCGGTGATGCTGGCGTAGGGCTTGCCCTCGGTCGCCTGCCAGCGGCTGTCGTCGAAGCCGGGCTGCGCCTCGGGCGAGCCGTAGGCGGTGCGCCATTCGAGGGCGGGAAGGGTGAATGCGGCGGGGCCGGCGAGCGGCTGCGTGGTGATGCGGCTGCCGATCGCGGTGGTGCGGGTCGCGATCCGCCGGCCGTTCCAGCGGATCTGCCTGGCGCCCGACCACACCTCGAGCGGCGTCGCCTCGCGCGTGTCGCCGGCAAGTGCGAGCGTGCTGCCATCGATACGTACGCTGCGCAGCAGGGCGGGGCCGCGGACCAGCGCGGCACCCTGCCGCCAGTAGCGTGCGCCCTCCGCCTCGTCGGCGAGGATCAAAGTCAGCGGCGGGCGGCCGCCGCCGGTGATCGCCACGACGCTGCGGCCCCGATGCGGATAATCGAGGCGCAGGTCGCCCTTGGCCGCGTCGAACCGGCTGGTGACCGTGCCTTCGAGCACGCGCACCTGCGGCGCCGAGGCATAGCGCAGCACCGTCTCGCCACTCTCACCGGTGCGGCCGTAGAGCAGCAGCACGTCGGCGCCGCTCATGGTGAGCGCGGCCTGCAACTCGGACGTCGAATAGACCAGCCGCTGCCCGCCGAGCGTCACGCCGGCGACCAGCCATTTCGCATCGAAGCCGTTCAGCCGCATCGGCTCGGCGGCAGGAAAGGTGTAGCGGCCGTCGGGCAGGTCGGCGGTGATGGTGAAGCGGTCGTCGCCCGTGCCGTTCGACGGGTTGTGCGTCACCATCAGGAAGCGGGCGTCGCTCTCCGGGCTGCGATCGTGGTAGACCTGCACGGCGGATGAGGAGGCAGTAGCGGGACTGGCCGGCACCATGCCGGCAAGGTCGGGCACGCTGGCGATCAGGCCGCCCAGCTGCTTCATCTCCTCCGCTTTGGGCCGCAGTTCGCGATCCTCGGAGATGGCCGAGCCATAATCGTAGCTGGTGAACACCACCGGCGCGGGCAGCCAGCCCCAGCTGGTGCCGCCATAGCCCATGTAGACGCTCTGGATGTCGATGCCGTTGGCGAGGTTGGTGCCGTAGAACACGCGCTGGAAGCGCTTGCCGCGCTGGATCGCGTTGCATTCGTAGCCGCCGTTCGACCCCCAGTAATCGAACCAGCCGCCGCCGAACTCTGCAAGAAAGGCGGGGGTGTCGGGCGAGGCGGAGGCACCGCCCTTCGCCCCGCCGGGACCGTAATAGCCCCAGTCGGGCGCGGGGGAGCCGCGCGTCGGCTTGCCGCCCACGGTGCAGGTGCCGCCGGGATAGCCGTCGAAGGCGTAGAGGTCGTTGGGGCCGTGGACGACGTTCTCGACCTTGGACGATTCCGGCACCCAATAGCCGTTGCGACCCTGGTCGTTGTGGAACAGCGGCACGGTGATGCCGTCGGCCCGCGCCTTGGCGTACAGGTGGTCCATATAGCGGCGCTGAGCCGGGGTAGTCAGCGCCAGCTCGTTCTCGATCTGGTGGAGGATCACCGATCCGCCGTTATTGATCTGGTGGCGGGCGATGATCGCGTCGATATGGCCGAGCCATTCGTCGACCGCGGCGAGATAGGCGGGATCGTCGGTCCGCGCACGGCCGCGCTGGTTGACCAGCCAGCCTGGAAAGCCGCCGCGCGACAGCTCCGCGTTCACGTACGGCCCGGCGCGGGTGATGACGTAGAGCCCCTCCTCCTGCGCCATCGTCAGCACCCGGTCCATGTCGCGGATGCCGGTGAAGTCGTACACGCCCTGCTTGGGGCTATGATACCCCCAGTCGAAATAGAGCGCGACGGTGTTGAAGCCGCTTGCCTTCAGCTTTTGCAGGATGTCGCGCCACAGGTCGGGGCTGGGCAGGCGGAAGGGGTGGAATTCCGCCGACCAGATCACCTGCCGCTTGCCGTCGATCATCAGCGAGCGTGCGTCATAGCTGACCCGGCCGAAGGTCTTGACCGGCGCGGCGAGGTTTTCGGTCGGACGCGCGGTCTGGGCGTGCGCGGTGGTGGCGAGAAGGGCCGCGGAGATCAGGGCCAGGCGCCGCCCCGATTTCCATCCGTCACCCCGGACCCGTTCCGGGGTCCACCTTGCGGCGAGCGAAACGGCTAGAGCCTCTTGCCCTGAGCCTGCTGCACCGTGGACCCCGGAACGAGTCCGGGGTGACGAAGAGGAAGGAGCGGCGTTCCGATCAATCATGGTGAAAGATCAGCGGCAGCGCGGTTTCCACCGGGCGGTTGTCCGCCTCCACCTCCATCAGCGGCGCCATGTAATCCCACCAGCGCTTCATCACGGGATGATCGGGCAGTTCCGCCTGCCGGTTGTCGTCGGCGAGCTTGAGCACCGCGAACAGCGACAGCGTCACTTCGTCGAGGAAGATCGAATAATCGTGGATGCCGCTGTCGGTGAGCAGCGCGGACAGTTCGGGCCAGATTGCATCGTGGCGGCGGCGATATTCGTCGACCACGCCGGGCTTCAGCTGCATCTTGAATGCGTGGATCGCCATGCTCACCCCTCCAGCCCATTATGTGGTATTGGTCTGTAGGATTTGGTAATGGCTTATCGGCCTGAGGTCAAACGCTAACCGCGCCAGAGCGGCGTGCCGGTGACATGCAGGTCGACGACATCCTCGGTTGCGAAGGGCGGGCGCGCATCGGGGGCCACGGTGGCGAGCGACAGGCCGCGGATGGTGAGGCCACGCGCGTGGCGCGCCCACAGGCCCCAGGCGGGCGTGACGCCGAACATGCTCGGTTCGGGATAGGCGGAGGCGAGGTCCTCCGGCCGCCGCGCCGCATCCGCGGTGGTGCCGCCACCGGCATAGCTCAGGTGGATGTCGCGAAGCGTCACGTCCTCGATCCTGTGGCCGGGCAGGCCGGCGATCGTCGCGGCGAAGCGATGATCGATGCCGGTCGCGCTGATCTCGCCCAGCGTCACGCCGCGGATCGCGCCGACGCCGGTGCCGGCCGGCCCGCGGCGGCGGTCGCCGATGCGCAGGAAGAGGGGCGCGGTGGTGACATCGTGCATCGTTAGCCGGCGCGCGATCACATTCTCCATCACCCCGCCGTCGACCGTCTCCAGCGCAAGGCCACGGCAATGGTGGAAGCTGCAATCCTCGATGCGGATGTTGCGATAGCCGCCGTTGCTTTCGGTGCCGAGCTTGATCCGCCCGGTCGGTCGATCACGGTCGGGCGCCATCGCTTGCGTGGTGCGGCGGCTGCCGTCGAGCATCGTGCCGAGATCGTAGCCGCTGACCGCACAATGGCGGATGGTGACGTTCTCCGCCGCTGCCGCGCGGCCGAGCGCATAGCTGCTCTTGACGACGATAGCGTCGTCGTTGGGCGTGTTGACGCGGCAGCGCTCGACCAGCACGTCGCGCACGCTGTCCAGATCGATGCCGTCGCGGTCGGTATCGATGCTGAGGTCCTGGATCGTCAGGCGCTGCGTGCCGGTGGCGAGGATGGCGAAATGGCCGCATTTCGCCATGGTGAAGCCGGCGAGGCGGATGTCGCGGCCGTTCTTGAAGGCTATGGCCTTGTTGCCGAGGCCGTTCATCCGCGCCGCGTCGGGTTCCAGCCTGGCGATCTCCGCCGCGGTCATCTGGCGCATCGACAGCGGACGTTCGCCGGTCTGCGCCTTCCAGCGGGCACCGGGACCGTCGCGAGTGAGGCCGCGGCCATCGATCAGGCCGGGGCCGAGGATCGCGATCTGATCGACATCCTCGCCCCAGATCAGGCTGTTGCGCCAGTGGCTGTGGCCGAAGTCCTGATAAAGTTGCTCGCCATTGTCTTCGGGCAGGTCGTAGCCGGTGCCGGCTGCGGCCTCGATCACCGCACCCTCGGCTAGCGCCAGGGTGACGTGGCTGCGCAGGCGGATCGAATAGCAACGGTAGCGCCCCGCAGGCACGACGACGGTGCCGCCATGCGGGCGCGCGGCGGCGGCGGCGATGGCGGCGTTGAAGGCGGCGCTGTCGATCGCGCGCCCGTCGCCGCGCGCGCCATGGTCGCGCACGTCGATCGTCGCGGCGGCATGCGTGGGGAAGGGGAGGAAGGCGGCCATGCCGAGGATCGCGTCGCGACGGGTCGGCATGGCAGCCCGATCCTTATTGCAGGTTCACGTACATGCCGCCGTCGACCAGCAGCGAGGCGCCGGTGACGTAGTTCGACAGGTCGGAAGCGAGGAAGACGGTGGGGCCGACCAGGTCGTCGGGCTGGCCGAGGCGGCCCAGGGGAATGCGCCCTTCCATGTACGCGCGCTTGCCCTGATCGGCGAGGTCTTCCTTGTTGATGTCGGTGAGGATGGTGCCGGGGAACAGCGAGTTGCAGCGGATGCCGTGCTTGCCGAGCGCGATCGCGACCGACTGCATCAGCGAATGCAGGCCGGCCTTGGTGGGCGTGTAATGCGTCTGGTACTCGCCGCCGACCAGCGCCGAGATCGACGACATGGCGATGATCGAGCCGCCATCGCCCTGTTTCACCATCTGGTTCGCCGCCGCCTGCACCATGAAATAGGCGCCGTGCAGGTTGACGCGCATCGTTCGCTCGAACGTCTCGACCGGCATGTCGAGGAAGGCGTGGAAGGGGCAGATGCCGGCGTTGTTGACAAACACGTCGACGCGGCCGAGCGCCTCTACCGCCTGCGCGACGAAGGCGGTGGCGGTGGCGGGGTCGGATACGTCGCCCTGGATCGCGATGCCCTTGCGACCCAGCGCCTCGATCTCGGCGACCGCGGCATTGGCGCCGTCGACATCGCGGCTGAAGTTCAGCGCCACGTCGGCGCCATGGGCTGCGCAGCCGATCGCCACGGCGCGGCCGATCCCGGCCGACGCGCCGGTGACCAGCACCGTCTTGCCTTCGAGCAACATTGCATTCTCCTTGAGGGGATTAGTCCGTCTGCGGCTCGAAGCCGAGTTCGTGGCTGATCGCGTCCGCCGTGCCGCGCACCTCGTCGGTCAGCGTCGTCATGCGATCGTCGCTCATATATTGCGCGGCGCTCGACACGCTGATCGCGGCGACGATCTTGCCGGCGGCATCGCGGATCGGCGCGGCGACGCAGCGGATCTGGTCCTCGTTCTCCTCGAGGTCGAAGGCGCGGCCGGCCTTGGCATAGCCCTCCATCCGCTGCGTCCAGACCATGGCATCGGCCTTCATCGCGCCCGCCGCCTGGTCGGCCGCGAACCGCTCCTGCCAATAGGCCGGGGAGGAATCGATCATCAGCGCCTTGCCGAGCCCGGTGGAGCTCAACGGCTGGCGGTCGCCGACGCGGCTCGAAATGGTGATGCGGCGGCGGCCGGGCACCTTGTCGAGGTAGAGCGCGAAATCCCCGTCGAAAACGCCCAGATGCACCGTATCCTCCGTCGCGGCGGCAAGCTCCTCGAGATAGGGCCGCGCGACCTGGACGAGATCGGCCTGCGCCTGTGCCAGCGTGCCGAGCAGCAGCAGCTTCGGCCCCAGCCGGTAGCCTGAGCGCGGGGTGAAAGCGAGATAGCCGCGGTCGACCAAGGCCGACAGCAGGCGGTGCGTGGTGCTCTTGGTGAGGTCGAGCTTGGCGGCGAGTTCGCTCAAGGACAGCACCTCATGGCTGACCGCCTCGATCAGGTCGAGCCCGCGCATCAGCGTCTGGCTGCCTGCGCCGACCGAACCGGCGGCGTCGGGTTTCTCGATGGTTGCCACGGAAGCTTTCATGCCCACTCCTTAGGACGCCTTCTTACATCCTGGCAATCGACGAAGCGACCGGTCGTTCGCAGAAACGACCGGTCGCGGGGAGGAACGGTTCTAGAACTTCAGCTGGAAGCCGGCAAAGAAGCGCTGCCCGGGGTAATAGACCTCCGATGTGCCGATGTTCTTGATATAGCTCTTGGAATATTCCTTGTTGATGTTCTGCATCTCCATGAACAGGCTGTAATGCCATTCCGGGAAGCGGAAGGTGATCTTGCCGTCGAGATACCCTTCGCCCTTTCGGTAGATCGGATTGTTGCCGTTGTTCGAATCGGCGACGATCACCAGCCAGTCCGACCGGTAATTGTACGCCAGCCGCGCGTTCAGCCAACCTTTGTCGTAGAACACGCTGGCGTTGTACGTCCATTTCGACAGGCCGGGATATTCGTCGAGGGGCTGACCGGTTGCGGTGTTGGTCAGGTTGGTGCGGATCGCCCGGGCATAGGTAGCGTTCCCCGAGATGCCGAGGCCGTCGAACGGCTTGGGCAGGAAGGTGAGCGCGGTCTGGGCGTTGACCTCGACACCGTCGAGCAGCGCGCCGAACCCGTTGATCGGCTGGCGCACCGTGTAGAGCAGGCCGTCCTGGAACAGGTCGACGTTGCTGCGGGTCACGTTGGGAACGACGAAGCTCTTCTCATACTTCTTGTAATAGCCGACGCTGATGAGCGTATCGCGATTGGGATACCAAGCGAGGTTCGCTTCCCACTGGTCGGCGCGATACGGGACCAGCGCCGGGTTACCGGCCGTGCACGTGTCGTTGGCCGCCGCAATCGTCGCATCGTCGAGGCAGTTGATGTTGGGAACGAGGTCGAGCGGCTTGGGCCGGGCGAGGTTCTTTGCCCAGTTTGCCCGCAGCACGAGGTCCGGCGTGATCTCGAGGGCCGCGTTGAACGCGGGCAGGATGTCGTGGTAGCTGTTGGTCAGCGAAAGCTGCTGCGACGTCAGGATGACCGTCTCGGTACCACCGGTCGCCGTGAAGCGGGTGACGCGCGCGATGTTCGTTCCGACGCCGGTATCACGTGTGTAGGTATAGCGAACGCCGGCATTGCCGGTGAGATGCATGCCGAACACCTGCGTATCCAGATTGCCCATCAGATAGCCCGAGGCGATCTTTTCGGAGATCTTCGCCTGCGGGATCTGCGGCAGGCCGTTGGCCTGGAACAGCAAATCCTGATCGAAGCCGGACAGGTCGTAATATTGGGCGAGCAGCGCCGAGTTGAAATTGGCGAAGGCGATACGCCCGGGGATCGCGGATGGTGCGCCCTGCAGGCCGGTGAACAATGGTGCGCCGCCACTGGTCGCACCGAGCGAGGTGAGCAGCGAGGCATATTCCGCCGGCGTCAGCTGGTTGGTGTAGCCGCCGCTACCGATGGTGCCCGTGGGGGTCGAGCGGGCGGTCACCACCGGCACGATGTTGGTCGTGTACGAGACGTTGGCGCTTGTCTGGTACGTCAGCGGCGTGGCGCCCGGCGCACTGAGCAGACGCGTGCCGCCGCCGTTGTAGAGCACATAGTCCTGGCTGCGGAACTGGCCGCCATATTCGATGCTCTTGAGCGGCCCCAGTTCGACCTGCCAATCGACGTCGAGCTTGATCTGGTCTTCGGTGTTGCTGGTGTAGGTCGGGCGATATTGCACGGTCGGCCCGGCGAGGCCGAGGTTGTTACCCGGACGGGTGAAATTGGTGTAGATGCTGGGGTCGGCTGGGTCGATCGTGCTCGGATAGGTGAAGACCGGAATGCCGAGATCGTTGCGCGTATCGACCGAAACGCCCGAAATGCCGGTCGACAGCCCGACGAGGTTTGTTTGCCCGTTGGTCTTCGCCGTGGAGCGTGAGACGAGCCCCTTCACCTGGATGCGGTCGAAATCCCAGTCGAAGCCGCCGATGTAGTAGCGCGACTGTTGATCATACTGGAAATCGCGGCGTTGTACGCCGAGGATGTTGCTCGAACCGCTGTAGTTCGGCGCGGCGGCTGTGCCGATGTTCACCGGATTGAGTGCGGTGGTGTAGCTGGTGACGACGTGGTTCGCGTCCACCGTCGCGCTGCTTTGCACCACCTGCGGCCGCGATGTGGCGCCATTCAGCCCGGCGGGCAGCGTCGGATCGAGCTGGAAGCGCTGGAAGCGGCCGAGATCGAGAGAATAGTTGGTGTCGAACAACCGCTGGTTACGGTTGTTGATGTTGGCCTCTCCATAGATGCGGAGATTGGGCGCGACTTCATATTGGACGGTCAGGTCGCCCGAGATGCGCTTGTCGCGGCGGACCAGGGTACGATAGCGCGGTACCGTCGGCGCCCAGTCGAAGAACTGCGTTTCGCAGGCGAGCCGCCGCGCGGTGGCGTTGGACGTGTTCTGGCCGCCGACGCCCGCGCAGCTCGCATAGGTGTTGAAGTTGGAATAGAGCGGATCGGCCACCGTCTTCTGATCCGAATGGTCGAAGTCCGCCAGGCGGTTGTAGTTGGTGTTGCTGGCAAAATCCTGGCGCGTCGACTTGTCGTCGTAGGTGACGTTGAGCAGCACGCCCAAGCCTTCGGTCAGGAACTTGGGGGTGCCGAGGATTACGGTGCCACGCGGACGCCAGTCCTGCGTCAGGTCGAGATGCTGTTCGGAGAAGACGACGCTGCCCAGCGGCTTCTTGAGTTCCAGCGGCTTGCGGGTCTCGATGGACACGGTGCCGCCGAGGCCGCCCTCGGTCAGGTTGACTGCATAGCCTTTGTAGACGTCGATCGACTTGACGAGTTCGGTGGCGAGTTCGCGGAAATCGCCCGCGCGCGTGCCGTTCGCAGAAGCTTGGCTGACGCCGTTGATCTCGACGCGGTTGAGGTCGGGCTCGACGCCGCGGATCGACACGGCGACACCCTCGCCGAAATCACGGCTGAGCTGCACGCCGGTAATGCGGGCGAGGGAATCGCCGACGTTCTTGTCGGGGAAGCTGGCGATATCGTCGGCGACGATCGAGTCGACGACCGTGTTGGCCGCGCGCTTGCGCGCGATCGCCGATTGCAGCGAGGCGCGGGTGCCGACGACCAGGATGTCGTCCGGCGCGGCTTCGGGATTGTTGCCGTCCTGCTGCGTCAGGTCCTGGTTGGTGGCGACGGGAGCGTTCGTTTGGCCGCCGGGGTTGCCGGCCGGGGTTTCGGCGGGCGTCTTGGGTTCGACCGCCGCCGACGAAGGCGCGACGTTGCGGTCGCCGGGGATCGGATTGGTCTGCGCGGCGGCGGGCGCGATCGCCCAGCCGAGAGCAAGGGCGAGGGCGGAGGTCGTCGCAAGCGTGCGGCGAGCAGCCAGGCGGCTGGCGGTCATGGATCTGTCTCCCTGTTGGGGGCCGCGGCGGGCGGCCGATGGGCGCTGCACCCGGCAGCCGCCCGAGCTAGATGGCGAAGGTCAGCGTCAGCCCGTCGTGACGGCCGCGTACGTGCGCACGGCGGGATCGGACGCGGTGGTCGTCCCGGTGGCGGCGGCTGTCGTGCATGTCAGGCTGTTCATCGCGTAACCCCTCCAGATATCGACGCGGATTTTACCGTCGCCGCGGCGTGTCGCCGGCTCCCTAGTCCACATACTGGACTGGCGTTCCGATCCTATGTTGCCAAAATTTGAAATGCAATCATGATTATTGAGACAAGCTGATTCGCCAGCGCTGGAGAGGACCGAAGATGACGAGACGCTGCAACAGGATAGCCGCGGCATTGCTGATGGGATCGATGCTGGCGGGCGGTACCCTCGCGCAGCCGCCGCGGATCGCCGAGCGGCTCGATCGTGGGCTGGTGGCGTCGCCGGCGAAGGACGGGGGCTGGCTGGTCAGCTGGCGGCTGCTCGCCGACGATCCGCGGGGCATAGCGTTCGACGTCTATCGCGACGGTCGCAAGGTGAATGCGCAGCCGGTTGCTGCCGCCACCGCCTTCGTCGATGCGAACGGCAGCGCAACCGCGCGCTATACCGTCCGGCCGGTGGTCGGCGGCAAGAGTGGTACGGCGAGCGGCCCGGCCCTGATGCTGCCGCGCGGATACCTGTCGATCCCGCTGACCCCGCCGCCGGGCGGCACCACGCCCGACGGGCAAGGCTACACCTACACCGCCAATGACGCCTCGGTCGGCGATCTCGATGGCGACGGGCGGTATGAGGTGGTGTTGAAATGGGACCCGACGAACAGCCACGACAACAGCCAGGCGGGCTATACCGGCAACGTCTTCCTCGATGCCTATACGCTGGAGGGCAAGCGGCTGTGGCGGATCGACCTCGGCCGCAACATCCGCGCCGGCGCGCATTACACGCAGTTCCAGGTGTTCGACTTCGACGGCGATGGCCGGGCCGAAGTCGCGATGAAGACCGCCGACGGCACGGTCGACGGCGCCGGTACGGTGATCGGCGATGCCAAGGCGGACTGGCGCGGCCATGACGGCGAGGTGCCGCAGCCCGATCGTACCGGGGCCAAGGTGCTGGCCGACGGCACCAAGGTCGCGCCGCTGCAAGGACGCATCCTGAAGGGGCCGGAATATCTGACGGTATTCGACGGGCGCAGCGGCCGTGCGCTGGCGACCGCTCCTTACGACCCGCCGCGCTTTCCCGGCGGCAACCCGAGCTTCGAACAGCTGCGCGATACCTGGGGGGATGGCTATGGCAACCGGTCTGACCGGTTCCTCGCCGGCGTCGCCTATCTCGACGGCAAGCGGCCGAGCATGATCTTCGGACGCGGCTATTATGCGCGCACCGCGGTGGCCGCCTGGGATTACCGCGGCGGCAAGCTGACGCGGCGCTGGCTGTTCGACAGCGCGGCGCCGGGAAATGCCGATTATGCGGGCCGCGGCAATCACGAACTCAGCATCGCCGATGTCGACGGCGACGGACGCGACGAGGTGATCTACGGATCGATGGCGATCGACGACACCGGCAAGGGCCTGTGGACGCAGCCGCTGTACCATGGCGACGCGATGCACGTCAGCGATCTCGACCCGCTGCGTCCGGGCCTGGAAAAATGGGGGGTGCATGAGGATGTGAAGCGCAACGGCGGCATCGGATCGGCGCTGCTCGATGCACGCACCGGCGCGGTGTTGTGGACCAAGCCGGCCGATCGCGACACCGGCCGCGGCCTTGCCGCCGATATCGATCCGCGGCACGTCGGCGCCGAACTGTGGGGCTCGAACAGCCGCGAGCTGTTCGACGTGAAGGGGCAGCCGATCGGCCCGGCACCGCGGCAGACCAACTTCGCGCTCTATTGGGACGGCGACCTGCTGCGCGAGCTGCTGGACGGCACGACGATCAGCAAATGGGACTGGCGCACCGGCAGCGCTGTCCCGCTGCTTCACCCCGACGACGTCGCATCGAACAACGGGACAAAGGCGAACCCGGCGTTGCAGGCGGATATCCTGGGCGACTGGCGCGAGGAGGTGATGTGGCGGTCGGCGGACAATCGCGAACTGCGGATCTACGTCACGCCCTATCCGACGACGCACCGGCTGGTGACGCTGATGCAGGACCCGGTCTATCGGCTGGGCGTGGCGTGGCAGAATACGGCGTACAACCAGCCGCCGCACCTGTCCTATTTCCCCGGGCCGCTCACCCCGCGCGATACGGCGGAATGATCAGAGCGGGGCGGGGTGCGGCCGCGCCCCGGCCCCGCCATAGGCGATCAGGCGGAGCAGCGTCTCCGCCGGTCCCATCGCGTGGCGCGCCAGCCACCAGCGGCAGAGCAGGGCGGAAACGATCCAGATGCCGCATGCGATCAGCCACAGCTGCGGCAGCGTGAAGACGCCGAGATAGCCCGCCGCATAAAAGATCAGCGCGCCGAGGAGCGACTGCAAGGCATAGACGCTGAGCGTCATCCGCCCGAGCGCGCGCAGGGTAATTGCCTGTCCCAACACGCCGGAGCGCAGCAGGGTGACGGTCAGCCCGGCATGGCCCAGCGTCACCAGCAGCCGCGCCGGCTCGGCCATCGCCTCCGCGGCGATCCACGCCCAACCGGGCACGAGCGGCGATCCCATGTCGAGTTCGGTGCGCGCCAGTAAGGCCAGATGCAGCCCGCGCAGCAGCAGCCCGCCGCCATAGCCGCCGATCAGCATCAGGCGGTAGGTCGCGGCCGGAGCGGCGCCGGTCAGGATGCCGAGCCGGAACAGCGCCATGCCGATCAGCATGAAGCTGACGCTTTCGGCGATATCGACCCAGCCGGTGATCGTCAGGTTCTCGCGCATCCAATAGCCGGCGCTCCAGTGCAGCAGGCCGGTCAGCTGGGTGCGCTGTGCGATGCGATGCGCCCGCTCCTCCGGCGACGGGTGGAGGACGGCGCGATGCTCGCGCTCGGCGGCGACGGCGCCCTGTGCCGCCGCATCGTAGGGCGGGCGGGCGATGGCACCGCGCTCCAGCTCGGTGACCTGCTGGTGTGTCCAGAAGGCGCCGTTCGCGCCCAGTCCGGCGATCAGGACTGCGGCGGCGAGCAGCAGCGCGCGCGGCCGGGCCGAGCGGAAGACGAGCAGGAACAGCCCGCTGACCCCGTAATTCCACAGGATCTCACCCGGCCACAGCAGCACCAGCCACTGCACGATGCCGAAGCCCATCAGCGCGACGCAGCGCCGCGCCCAGATGTCGAGCGGGCGTGTCGAGGCGCCGGCCCCCTCCGCCCGCCGCAGCATGATAACTATGCCGGCGCCGAACAGCAGGGTGAAGAGGCCGCGCATCGCCCCTTCGACGAACAGCATCTGGATGCCCCAGCTGATCCACTGCGCATTCCATGCCGCGGGAAAGCGCGTCAGCGGATATTCCGACACATCGCCCATCGCATGGATGTTCATCAGCAGGATGCCGCAGATCGCGACGCCGCGCAGCACGTCGAGCGTGTGGATCCGCTCCGCCGATGGTCCGATTGCCTGCGGCGGTGCTGCGGGAGTGTCGGCCATGGTCGAGGTGTCGCGCGTCATGGCTTTCAAGCCGCTGCCCTGGTTCGAAAAATCCTGCCCCCGGCGCTGACCGCATGCGCGCATCGGACGTAACGGACCAGCGGTTAACGCCGCTCGGCGCCGTATCGAAACGGGAACGCAGCCGGACCGGCCGCGCGAGGGAACCCCGCCCGCGCCCACCGGTTCGCCTAGGTTCCTATATGCGCGCAGGGGAACGACGTGAACAATCGCGGGGACGACCAAGGCCATCAGGCGACGAGCCCATGGCAGATGCCGCGTGGCGGCTGGATGGCGGTGCTGCGCCGGACCTGGGCGGAAACCAGCAACGACAATGTCGGCCTGATCGCGGCAGGTGTCGCCTTCTACGGCTTTCTGGCGCTGGTGCCGCTGCTCGGTGCGATGGTGCTGAGCTATGGCCTGATCGCCGATCCGCAAACCGTCATCGCCGACATGCAGCGGCTGACGTCCGTGATGCCGGCCGATGCTGCGCGGCTGGTCGGCGAGCAGCTGATGGCGGTGGTGCAGTCGTCCGACGGCAAGAAGGGGTTCGGCCTGCTGATCGCGATCGGACTGGCGCTGTTCGGTGCGCGCAACGGCGCCGGTGCGGTCATCACCTCGCTCAACATCGCCTATGAGGAAGAGGAGCGGCGCGGCTTCATCAAGGTGAACCTGCTGGCGCTGGGCATCACTGCGGCGGCGGTGGTGGTGGCGCTGGTCGCGGCGGTGGCGATCGCCGCGCTCGGCAAGCTGGAGGCGCTGCTCCCCGGCGCGCCGGAAGCGGTGCTGGTGATCGGCAAGGTCGCCTCGTACCTGTTGCTGCTGGGGGCGGGCGCAGGCGTTGCGGCGACGCTGTACCGGTTCGGCCCGTCGCGGGCGCAGGCGCGCTGGGCGTGGCTGACGCCGGGATCGCTGTTCGCCGCGATCGGCTGGCTGCTGCTCAGCGTCGGCTTCGGCCTGTATGTCGCGAGCTTCGGCAATTACAACGCCACCTATGGCTCGCTGAGCGCGGTCGTCGTAATGCTGACCTGGCTGTACCTGTCGAGCTACATCCTCGTGTTCGGCGCCGAACTGAACGCCGAGCTCGAGCACCAGACGCGTATCGACACCACCACGGGCAGCGCGCAGCCGCTCGGCAGCCGCGGGTCCTGGGTTGCCGACCATGTCGCCGGCGACGGGGCGGAGCGTGGTGCGCCCGCCGAGGGCCGGCAGCGTCACGCCGGCCCGGCCGCCGATTTCGCGGCGAGCCGGGCCGGTGCCTATGCCGGCGCGGCGGCGGGCATCGGCAAGGCGGGGCTCGTCACCAGCGCGGCGGCCACGCTGGGCTTGCGGCTGCTGCGCCGGCGCGGCTCGGCGCGCACGGGGGCGGCGCTGCTCGGCGCGAGTGCGCTGGCCGCCTGGCTGACGCGGGAGCGGCCGGCGGTGCGCACCGTCCTGTTCGATCTCGACGGGACGTTGGTCGACAGCAACGACTATCATGTCGCGGCATGGGAGCAGGTGTTCCGCGAGGCGGACCATCCGATCGACGCCGACACGATCCGCGCCCAGATCGGCAAGGGCGGCGACCTGCTGGTGCCCGCGCTATGGCCGGAGGCCGACGACGCGGCGGTGGAGCGGCTGGCCGAGCGCCACGGCGCGATCTTCAAGCGTCGCTATCTCGCGCAAGTGCAGCCGTTCCCCGGTGCCGCCGACCTGCTGCGCCGGGTGGCGGCGAGCGGGCGCCAGGTGGTGCTCGCCTCCTCGGCCAACGGCGAGGAGCTGGACCATTACGTCCGGCTGCTCGACGTCGCCGACGTGGTCGACGCGACCACATCGAAGGACGACGTATCCACCACCAAGCCGGCCGGCGATATCTTCGCCGCCGCGCTGAAGAAGGCGCGGACGCTGCCGGCGCATGCGATGGTGGTGGGCGACACCCCGTATGACATCGAAGCAGCGGCGAAATGCGGCGTGGCATCGGTCGCGGTGCGATCGGGCGGGTTCGACGAAGCGGCGCTGGCCGATGCGGTCAGCCGCTACGACGACGTCGCGACCCTGCTCGACCGGTTCGAGGAGACGCCGCTGGCGCACTGAGGAGGAAGAGGGATGGTGCCCGGGGACGGATTCGAACCGCCGACACTGCGATTTTCAGTCGCATGCTCTACCAACTGAGCTACCCGGGCAGGGTGCAGCGCGGCGGATCGCCGCGTTGGGAAGGGCGCCTTTAGTCAGCGGAATCGCTGCTGTCCAGCCCGTCTTGCGCAGGATCGCTCGCCGGGAGGCGATATCCTTCTCCTAGCCATTGCAGGAGGTCGCGATTGGCGCAGCCGCGCGAGCAGAATGGCGTGTATTCGGGGGCGGCGGGCGTGTCGCAGATCGGGCAGGTGGCGGGGTTCATGCAGGGTCCAGTCGGTGGATGACGCCGGTGCGGCGGGCGAGTTCGGCGAGCCAGTCCGGCTGGGCGGCGAATCGCGCGTGGACGGCGGCGGGGATGCGGTGGTGGATCGGGCTGCCCGGCGGTTCGCGCTCCAGCCGGCGCAGCCACGCGCGGGCCGCGGCGCCGATCGGATCGGCGCGCAGCAACTCGGGTAGCGACGCGCGCGGGCGGGGGCGGACGATCTGGAGGAAGCCGAAGCCATTCACCGCCGTGCGCTCGAAGGGTTGCGGCAGGGCGGCATCGATCGCCTCGGCCACCGCCTGCCGCGCCGCCTTGCCGGGCAGAGTCGGAAAATCGATGCCGATCGACCCGCCGATGCCGTGGCGACGGATCGCGCGGGCCACGGCCTCCGCCGCCGCGCGGGCGAGCGGTTCGAGCGGCGGCGGACCGTCGACGTCGAACAGCGTCATCGCCGGCGTCGGCGACAGCCGCAACGCGCCGAGCGGGAAGGGGATGGCACCGCCGCTCGCCTCTTCGAGCAGTTCGGACCAGCCCGCCGCCTCCAGCGCATCGGGTTCGTAGGCGCGAAGCTGGCGAACGGGATGGCCGGTGGCGCGCAGGCGGTCGGGCAGGTCGGGGCCGGGCCGTTCGGGCGCATCGCTGGCTTGCGCGCGTGCCGGCTTGGGGCGGCCGGGTTCAGGAATCGCCTCTCGCGTGATCTCGACGGTGAGGTGCGCGCCCTTGGTGACGCCGGGCGGGATGCGGGCGATCACCGCCTCGTCGCCCGCCACGTCGAGCCGGCCCATGCCGCCGGCGGTCAGCTCGACCAGTTGCGCGCGTGCGACGGTGCCGAGGCGCAGCGCGGCCGGCAGGTCGATGACGGCTTCGACGATCGTGTCGCCTTCGACCAGAGCGGCGCGGGATTCGCCGATCCCCGCCTCCCAAATCCACTCAGGCAAGCGGCAGTCCGGCAGCGCGCAGCAGCGCGCGGGTTTCGGTGAGCGGCAGGCCGACGACGCCGGAATGGCTGCCGTGGAGGAAGCGGACGAACGCCTCGGCGCGGCCCTGGATGGCGTAGCCCCCCGCCTTGCCCTCGCCCTCGCCGCTGGCGACATAGGCGGCGATCTCGCCCGCATCGAGCGGGCGGAAGGCGACCAGCGTGTCCGACAGGCGGTGGCGCAGCGTGCCGGCGGCGTCGATCACCGCGACCGCGGACAGGCAATGGTGGCGCCGGCCGGAGAGCAGCGCGAGCATGCGGGCGAGGTCGGCGTCGTCGGCGGGCTTGCCGAGGATGCGGCGGCCGACGGCGATGGTGGTGTCGCCGGCCAGCACCACCTCATCGGCGGCACGCTCTACCGCGCGCGCCTTGGCACAGGCGATGCGCAGCACGTAATCGCGCGGAGGTTCCGCAGGACGCGGCGCTTCATCGATATCGGGCGCGGCGATGCGATCGGCCACGATGCCGAGGCGGCCGAGCAGTTCGCGGCGGCGCGGCGAAGACGAGGCGAGGACGAGCGGCACGGGACGCGCTGTGACGGACGGGCAACAGCCGGGGGCGGCACGCGGCCGCCGCCGCGCGCTTATTGCGGGCCGGGGCCGCCGCGGCCGGGCATGAAGCGGTAGGTGATCCGCCCCTTGGTGAGATCGTACGGGGTCAGTTCGACGAGCACCTCGTCGCCGACCAGCACGCGGATGCGGTTCTTGCGCATCTTGCCGGCGGTATGCCCCAGGATCTCGTGATCGTTTTCGAGCTGCACCCGGAACATCGCGTTGGGGAGCAATTCCACCACGCGGCCGCGCATCTCGAGCAATTCTTCCTTGGCCAAAAATCAACCTCTGTTCGTGCAAGTTCGGGCGCGCCCATAGCGCAACACACCGAAAAAGGGAAGCAAGGCAGGCGGCCCCGGCATCCGTTGCGGACGGGGGCGATCTGCCGAACCGCAAGATGGGGATGCGGGGGCGATTCGGCAACGCCGCCGCGCGGCGGAAGTTGGCGAAGTTTACGGCACGTCCCGTTCGAAATCACCCTTTCCGGACGATCGCGCGGGGGGGGCAGCATCGACGGTGTCAAAGAGCGGTGCGGATACGGATTGGCACGGAAGGGGGCGTGTAGGACAGGGGCGTCGTCAGAGCAGCCGATCCTGCCGCGCAATATCCTCCCGCGCCGCGCGGCGGAAGGCGGCGGTGGGATCGGGATAGGGCAGTTCGGGGCGCTTGCCGGCGAAGAGATCGGCGATCGTCACGATCTGCAACCGGGGATAGGTGCGGCCGAAGCCATCCTCGAAACGCCCGGCGGCGGCCGCTTCCTTCAACATCGGTCCCGTCGGTGCGGTGAGGGTGACGAACACGCCGATCGGCGCGCCTTCGCGGGTCATGGCGGAATGCAGGTCGCGGATCATGGTCACGCCGACATTGTCGCCGCCCTTGACCGACACGATCGCCCGTTCGGTGCGCTTGCCGTCGGGCTTGAAGTAGATGAGGCCGTCGATGCCGCCATCGGCGCCTTTCCTGCGGCCGCCATAGGGTTGCGCGTCGACCATCGACACCGCCCACCATTGGAACTGGTATTTGTCGCGGCGGGCGAGATCGCGGGCGGACTCGAGGTCCTTGGGCGTGCCCTCCACGGTAAAGGCGGCGTCGGGAAACGCCGCCTGCATCCGCTTTTCGATCAGCGAGATGGCGAGATGCGTCACGTCGATGCCGATCCAGTGCCGGCCGAGCTTCTGCGCGGCATGCACCGCGGTCCCGCAGCCGCAGAAGGGATCGAGCACCACGTCGCCCTCGTTCGAGGAGGCGGCGACGATGCGTTCGAGGAGTGCGACGGGCTTTTGTGTCGGATAGCCGAGGCGTTCGCGCGCTTGCGAATTGAGCGGAGGGATGTCCACCACGACGGATTGCAATGGTACGCCCTCGTTGAGATAGCGTTTGAAGCGCGGAAATCCCGACCCTTTGGCAGGCCAGTAGATCAATCCAGCCGCATCCAGCCGGTCCAGCTTTTCCTGCGTGGAGATAGCGTGCCAGTCGGCCATATGCACCGAGCCGTCAGAGACTTTGCGCGGTACGGCCCAATGGCGGCCGAGCGCATCCGGTGCGAACCCGCGCCACGGCAAACCTGAATCGCCGGAACGCCTTTCGGCACCGGTCAGGTCGGCTGGCATGAACGCGCCGCGTGCGTCCTGGTTCGCGTATTTCTGGGCAACATGCTGGGCGTCATGGGATTGACGGATGAGGTTCCATGTCGCCGACGTGCCGCGCGCATAGTGGAAGATGGCGTCGTGTGTCGGCGCCCAGCGTTTCGCCCCTGCGTGGCTGCTCGTACGTTTCCAGATAATCTCGCTGCGGAAGCGGTCGGCGCCGAATACGCCATCGAGCAGGACCTTCAGATAATGGCTCGCTGTGGGATCGCAGTGGAGATAGAGGCTGCCGGTCGGCTTGAGGACGCGGTGCAGTTCGGTCAGGCGGATCGCCATCATCGTCAGATAAGCCATCAAGTCGTTCTCACCCAGGAAACGGCGTGTGGCCCGCATCAATTCAAAAGCCTGGGTGTAGCGACTCCGTGACAACTGGTCGAAGGCGTCCTCAGCCGCGTCGCTCCAACTCCAGGTATCCTCGAACGCTCCCAACTGAGCATCCGAACCGATGCCCATCGGAGACTTGTAGAGAATGTTGTAGTTGGCGTTCGAGTTGAACGGCGGATCGAGGTAGATCAGGTCGACGCTCGCATCGGCGATATGATCGCGCAGCACCTGCAGGTTGTCGCCATAGTATAGGTGATTGTCGACGCTGTTTCGCATGGGCGAAACGGTGTCGGGAAAAGATGTGATTTAGATTGGCGGATCATCCGTGGCGGATGTTGTTGTGGCTGCCGCGGAGGAATCGGATGCGCGGCTTTCATCCATTCCGGCGGCGATTGGCGATCGGCGACCCAGTGCAGGTCGCCGATCGCCGGGACGTCAGCCGTGCCCGCCCGCCAGTGCCGCGAGCAGCAGCAGCGCGACGATGTTGGTGATCTTTATCATCGGGTTCACCGCCGGGCCGGCGGTGTCCTTGTAGGGATCGCCGACCGTGTCGCCGGTGACGGCGGCCTTGTGGGCTTCCGAGCCTTTGCCGCCGTAATTGCCGTCCTCGATATATTTCTTGGCATTGTCCCATGCGCCGCCGCCGCTGGTCATCGACAGCGCGACGAACAGGCCGGAGACGATGACGCCGAGCAGCATCGCGCCCAGCGCCGCAAAGCCCTGCGCCTGCCCCGCCACCCAGCGGATGACGAAATAGAGCGCGATCGGCGAGAGGACGGGGAGCAGCGAGGGGACGATCATCTCCTTGATCGCGGCGCGGGTGACGAGGTCGACGGTGCGGCCGTAATTGGGGCGGCTCGTCCCCTCCATGATTCCCGGATTGTCGCGGAACTGGCCGCGCACCTCCTCGACGACGCTGCCCGCCGCGCGGCCGACCGCGGTCATGCCGAACGCGCCGAACAGATAGGGGAGCAACGCGCCGAGCAGCAGCCCGACGATGACATAGGGGTTGGACAGGCTGAAATCGACGGTGATGTCGGGGAAATAGGTCTGGAGATCGGTGGTGTACGCGCCGAACAGCACCAGCGCGGCGAGGCCGGCCGAACCGATCGCATAGCCCTTGGTCACCGCCTTGGTGGTGTTGCCGACCGCATCGAGGGCGTCGGTGCGGGTGCGCACGTCGTCGGGCAGATGCGCCATCTCTGCGATGCCGCCGGCATTGTCGGTGACCGGGCCGTAGGCATCGAGCGCGACGACCATGCCGGCGAGCGCGAGCATGCTGGTCGCGGCGAAGGCGATGCCGATGATGCCGGCGAGTTGATAGGTGGCGATCACCGCGACGACGATGACCAGCGTGGGCAGCGCCGTCGCCTCCAGGCTGATGGCGAGGCCCTGGATGACGTTGGTGCCGTGGCCGGTCTGGCTGGCGGCGGCGATCGACTTCACCGGGCGATAATTGGTGCCGGTGTAATATTCGGTGATCCAGACGATGAGGCCGGTGACGGCGAGGCCGATCACCATGCACCAGAACAGGTCCATCCCCGTGAAGCTCGCCACCGCGCCGGCCGCCGCGGCGGGCCGATCGAAGCCGGTGGTGAGGTCATCGGACACGGCATCGAGGAAGCCGGCGCTGCCGATCGTGCGGGAAAGGTCGCCGAGCACGTAGCGCATCGCGAGGTAGATCGCCGGGATCGACAGCAAGGCGGAGGTCCAGAACCCCTTGTAGAGCGCGCCCATGATCGTGCCCTTGCCAAGCCGGACCATGTAGGTGCCGATGATCGAGGTGACGATGCACACGCCGCCGACCAGCAAAGGCAGGCTCATCAGCCGCATCAGCTCGGCGGCGTCGGCGCGGATGAGCAGGGCGATGGAGATCATCGTCACGCCGAGGGTGACGACATAGGTTTCGAACAGGTCGGCGGCCATGCCGGCGCAGTCGCCGACATTGTCGCCGACGTTGTCGGCGATCACCGCGGGATTGCGGGGATCGTCCTCCGGAATGCCGGCCTCGACCTTGCCGACGAGGTCGGCGCCGACGTCGGCGGCCTTGGTGAAAATGCCGCCGCCCAACCGCGCGAAGATCGAGATGAGCGAGGCGCCGAAGGCGAGGGCGGTCAGTGCCTCGACGATGATCCGGTCATTCGGCGCATGGCCGGCGGGACCGGTGAGGTACCAGAAGAAGGTGCTGATTGCGAGCAGGCCGAGCCCCGCCACCAGCATGCCGGTGACCGCGCCCGAGCGGAACGCCATGGTGAGCCCGCCCTGCAGCGAGGTGCGCGCGGCCTCCGCGGTGCGGACGTTGGCGCGGACGGAAATGTTCATGCCGACATAGCCGGCGACGCCCGACAGCACCGCGCCGACGACGAAGCCGATCGTGGAGACGGCGTTGAGCGTGAGGAACAGGACGATCGCGACGATCACCCCGACGATGGCGATGGTGGTATATTGCCGGCCGAGATAGGCCTTGGCCCCTTCCTGGATGGCGGCGGCGATATCCTGCATCCGGGCATCGCCGGGCGAGGCCTTCAGCACCTGTTGGCTGGTGACGAAGCCATAGACCACGGCGATGACGCCGCAGAGGATGGCGATGGTGACCGTGGTCATTCGCGCATGTCCTTCTCCTGTTGGCCACGGACCGATGTGTTCCCGGTTCCGCTCGGCTGGGGGGAGGCTATGGCGAGTGCGCGGGGAGCGCAAGCGTTTGGGGGCGCTTCAGTGCTGGAAGCCGAGATGCTCGGGCGGGTCGATCGGCTCGCCGCCCTCGTGCAGGCGCAGGCCGGCGCCGCGGGCGAAGCGGCCGAGGTGCGTCGCAGGGACGGGCGGCACGGCATTGGCGGGCATCGCGAACAGCAATTCGTAATCGTCGCCCGCGGTGGCGGCGGCGAGGCGCGCGGCGCGGGTCTCGCCGACATGCGCGCGATAGGCGGTCGACAGGGGGACGGCGCTAAGGTCGAGGATGACGGCGAGGCCGCTGGCCGCCGCCATCCGGTGGGCGTCGATCAGCAAGCCGTCGCTGACGTCCATCATCGCATGCGCGATCCGGCTGAGCACGCGGCCCTCGGCGAGGCGCGGCGCCGGGCGGCGGTAGCGCGCGAGGAGTTCGGGCGGCCCGTCCCCCCCGCGCGCGATGGCGAGGCCGGCGCCGGCATCGCCGATCGTGCCGGTCACCCACAGCGCGTCATTCTCGCCGGCCCCGCCGCGGGGCGGGGCGGGCGTGTCGCAGCCGAAGGCGGTGACGGTGAGGATGCGCGGCGCGCCGGCAGGCAGCCGCACCGTGTCGCCGCCGAGCAGCGCGGTGCCGCAGGCGGCGAGCACCTCGGCGAGCCCGTGCAGGAAGGCGCGATCCCAGGCGTCGTCGGACAGGGGATAGTTGAGCAGGATGCCGTCGGGCTTCGCACCCTTGCCGGCGATGTCGGAGAGGTTGGTGGCGACCAGCTTCCACGCGACGTCCTGCGGCGGATCGTGGGGGAGGAAGTGGACGCCCTCGACCAGCGTGTCGGTGGTGACGACGAGCGGCGCATGGACCAGCCTGGCGGTGTCGTCGCGCAGGCCCCGTGCCGCCGGGTGCAGCGGCAGGGTGCGCAGGGCGGCGAGGAAGTCGGCTTCGGTCATGCTGTGCTCCCTCTCCCCGGGAAGGGAGAGGGCTCATCGATTACCGCACGTCCTTGGCGATGGCGTCGAGCAGGCCGTTGACGAAGCCCGCCTCGCGCCGTTCGTAGAAGGCGTGGGCGACATCGACATATTCGCTGATCGTCGCCGGCACCGGCACGTCCTTTCGCGCCATCAGTTCGTAGGTGCCGGCGCGCAGGATCGCCTTCATCGGCTTGTCGAGCCGTGCCAGCGTCCAGCCGCTCGCCAGCTTCTTTTCGATGGCGAGGTCGATCTCGCCGGCGCGGGCGGTGGCGCCGCTGACGAGGTCGTCGAAGAAATCCTGATCCGCCTCGGCGTAATCGGCATCCTCGATCGTCGCGCCGAGCCGGTGGTTGTGGAATTCGTGGAGCAGCGCGGGCACGGCGGTGCCCTCCATCTCATGCTGGTAGAGCGCCTGGACGGCGGCGAGGCGGGCGGCGGCGCGCGCCTGGGTGCGGGTGGGAGTACGGGACATCGCGCGGGCATGTAGTCGCGCAAGGGCGCGGCGTCACCCCTCCGGCTGCGGAGGCGGCATCCTTCCCTTGGGACGGCAGGGGCGGGGGGTGACTCAGAGGACGCCATGTGTTCGCCGGGTTGGAGACAGGTTAGCCGCAAAATAGATCCTCATAACAGCAGCAGCCATGACGTACTTACATCCGATCGTGCAGATCTGGCCCGGTTTCGCATGATAATGCAAGGATCAGGATGAGTACCGATTGTTGTATCATTGCATCGCTTGTAAGTGGGCGTCGTGCAGCCCGTAGTTTACGGGTGCGCGTCGAGTAGATGGGGGGCAAGATGTTGAAATATGTAGTTATCGCCAGTGTGGCGATGATGGGGTCGAGTGCGGCGTCGGCCCAGGATGCGGCGGATTCGTTCATCGGCGTCCATGCCGGGGCGGGAGCGGGCCTGGTGACCCACGCGTTCGAAATAGAGGAAACGACCAACGGCGTCGACCGGACGCGCGATCTGTCGCGCAGCGGCGTCGGCGGCGAGGTGTTCGCCGGCTATGACGGCAAGATCGCGCGGCGGCTGGTGCTGGGCGTGCAGGCGGCCCTGGATTTCGGCGGGCGATCGGTGGTCGAGCGCAACAGCTTCTACAGCTACTCGATCGACCCCAAGATCGGCTTCGGCGTGACGGCGCGGCTCGGCTATGCGGCATCGTCGCGCCTGCTGCTCTACGCCGGTGCAGGCGTCGGCGGGCAGGATTACGACCAGCGCTCCACCGGCTATGCAGACGTAAACCCCGATCTCGACCGGGTCCGCGGCGTCCTCATCCGCGGCGGCGTCGAATATGCGCTGTCCCGCCGGATCTCCGCGCGGCTCGAAGCGCAGGCGATGAATTCGCGCGGCCAGGTGATGCTGGCGGTGCCGATCCGCTTCTGATCCGGGCCGGTGACGGAGCGGACATTCATCCGCATCCGTCACTGCTCGGACGGGTTGGAACGGGTGGCGGCGCGCGGGGCAGGCGGTGCGCGATAATTGGCTCGTACCGCTTTCAGCGGCTCTATGTCGCGATCGAAATGCAGGCCGTATTCATCGTCGACACGCCGCGTGACTTCTCCGTCGACAAGCAATCCGTCCGCCATCAGGGTCATCCGCAGCCCCACGGCAAGGCGGATGATCGTGGCGTGTGGGCGGATACGGGCGCCACGGATCGAGATGTCCACCACCTCGACATCAATCAGGTGGCCGGCTTGCTGGAGGCGGGCCGGAAACGTCGTCGGAAATCGCTGATGCGCACGGTTGCCAATCAGGAGTCTCCTGCGAGCCAGAGGCATGGTGGCATTCCCCGTCCTGCGAGATGCAGAGTGAAAGGGAACGTGGCGTCTATGCTATGGTTCCGGAACGGTACTATTAACCCTGTCAATCAATGATTGCGTCTGAGCCGCAGCGCCACCGAACGGGCGTGCGCCGGCAGGCCTTCGGCCTCCGCCAGCGCGACGGTGGCCGGGCCGAGTTCGGCGAGCGCGGTTTCGTCGAGCCCGAGGAAGCTCGTGCGCTTCATGAAATCGAGCACCGACAGGCCGCTGGCGAAGCGGGCACGGCGGCCGGTCGGCAGCACGTGGTTGGGGCCGGCGACGTAATCGCCGATCGCCTCTGGCGTGTGGCGGCCGAGGAAGACGCTGCCGGCGTGGCGGACGCGGTCGAACAGCGCCTGCGGATCGTCGACGGCGAGTTGCAGATGTTCGGGGGCGAGGCGGTCGACCAGCGGGCAGGCGTCCTCCAGCCGCTCGACGACGACGATCGCGCCATTGGCGTCCCAGGCGGCGCGCGCGACCGCTGCGGTCGGCAGGATCGCGAGCTCGGCGTCCACCGCCGCGGCGACGCGGTCCGCATAGGCGGTATCGTCGGTGAACAGGATCGATTGCGTCGTGGTGTCGTGCTCGGCCTGGCTCAGGAGGTCGGCGGCGGTCCATTGCGGGTCGTTCTGCGCGTCCGCGACGACGACGATCTCGCTCGGGCCGGCGACCATGTCGATGCCGACGACACCATAGACCTGGCGCTTGGCCTCGGCGACCCAGGCGTTGCCGGGGCCGGTGACGACATCGACGGGCGCGATGCGGCCGGCGCCATAGGCGAGCGCGGCGATGGCCTGCGCGCCGCCGATCCGCCACACCTCGTCGACGCCGGCGAGGTGCGCGGCGGCGAGGACGAGGGGGTTGATCTGCCCGTCCGGCGTCGGCGTCACCATCACCAGCCGCTCGACGCCAGCGACCTTGGCGGGGATGGCGTTCATCAGCAGCGACGAGGGATAGGCGGCGCGGCCGCCGGGGACGTAGAGGCCGGCGGCATCCACCGGCCGCCACCGCGCACCGAGCCGGACGCCGGCGCCGTCGGTATAGTCGCTGTCGGTCGGCCGCTGGCGTTCGTGATAGGCGCGGATGCGGGTGGCGGCGAGGTCGAGCGCGTTGCGCAGGCCGGGCTCCAGCGCCTCATAGGCGGCGGCGCAGGCGGCGGGTTCGATGCGCCAGCCGGTTTCGGCGAGGTCGTGGCGGTCGAGCTTGCGGGTGAAGGCGGCGACCGCCGCCTCGCCGTCGTCGCGGACGGCGCGGATGATCGTCGCCACGTCGCGGGTCACGTCGCTCGACGCTTCGCGGCGGGCGTCGACCAGGGCGACGAAGGCGTCGGCGAAGCCGGCGTCGCGCGTGTCGAGGCGGATCACTTGCTCCCCTCCCCTTCAGGGGAGGGGCTGGGGGTGGGGGAGTCATGAGCGCCGGTCTCGGTGAGACTTCCCCCACCCCCAACCCCTCCCCTGAAGGGGAGGGGCTTGTTTTCGCCTGCCACCGCCGCCCGAAATGCCTCGACCAGCGGCACCACCTCGGCGCGCGTCTTCATCGCGGCGCGGTTGACGATCAGGCGGCTGGTCACTTCGGCGATCACCTCCACCTCGACGAGGCCGTTTTCCTTCAGTGTCTTGCCCGAGGAGACGAGGTCGACGATGCGCGGCGCGAGGCCCAGGGTCGGTGCGAGTTCCATTGCGCCGTTGAGCTTCACGCATTCCGCCTGCACGCCCCGCGCAGCGAAATGCGCGGCGGTGGTGTGGGGATATTTGGTGGCGACGCGGACGTGGCTCCAGCCGCGCGGGTCGTCACCCGCCGCCATCGCCGCAGGCTCGGCGACCGAGATGCGGCAATGGCCGATCCCTAGATCGACCGGGGCGTAGAGTTCCGAATAGTCGAACTCCGCCAGCACGTCGGACCCGACGATGCCGAGCTGCGCCGCACCGTGCGCGACGAAGGTCGCGACGTCGAAGGCGCGCACGCGGATCAGCTCGATGTGCGGCACATCGGTGGCGAAGCGCAGCGCGCGGCTGTCCGGGTCGCCGAAGGCGGGCTCCGGGCGGATGCCGGCGCGGGCGAGCAGCGGCAAGGCTTCCGACAGGATGCGCCCCTTGGGCACGGCGATGACGAGGGGGGGCGGGGTCGACACGGCCCGGGCTTTACTGACGGGGCGGGGGAGGCGCAACACGGGCAGAAGGAGGGCGTGAGTCGATGACCAACGAGGCGGCCGTGCGGGGGGCGTTCCGCATCCAGGAACATTACTGCCGCAGCAATGCGGCGCCGATCTATGCGGACCTGTGTGCGGCGCTGGCCGAGGGGCTGACGCGCGAGACGCGCACCGGCGCGCGGGTGCTGGGCTGGGCGGGCGAGCCGACGCGCGATGCGGTGCCGCTGCGGCTGATCGGGGGCTTGCACGCGTCGGTGCTGGCGGGTGCGGACGCGGATTTGGCGGCGGTGTTCGCGGGCGCGGTCACCGATGCGGCGCGGGTGGCGGCGGTGGTCGCCGAAGCGCTGCGGCGGCACGACGATGCGCTGTATCCCTGGCTGGACGGGCCGCCGCAGACCAACGAGCCGGGGCGGTCGGCGGCGCTGATGACCGGGCTGCTGGCGGTGGCGGCGCGGTTCGGGCCGCGGCTGGAGGTGCTGGAGATCGGGTCGAGCGCGGGGCTGAACCTGCTGATCGACCGCTATCGCATCGCGCTGGGCGGAACGGCGGTCGGCCCGGCGGACGCGCCGGTGCGGATCGTGCCGGACTGGCGCGGACCGCCGCCGCCGGCGGTGCCGATCGCGATCGGCGCGGTGCGCGGCTGCGACGTGGCGCCGATGGATGCGACCGATCCGGCGGTCGAGCGGCGGCTGGCGGCCTATATCTGGGCGGAGGCGCCAGAGCGGCTGGCGCGGGTAAAAGGCGCGATCGCGATGATCCGCGAACGCGGCGTCGACCTGGTGCAGGCCGACGCCGCCGACTGGGTGGAGGCGCGGCTGGCCGAGCCGCAGGCGGCGGGGACGGTGCGCGTACTGATGCATTCGGTGGTGTGGCAATATCTGCCGGAGGCGACCGCCGGGCGGATCAGGACGGCGATGCATGCGGCGGGCGATCGCGCGACGGCGGAGCGGCCGCTCGCCTGGGTGGCGATGGAGCCCGACCGGGCGCTCGGCCACCAGGTGGTGCGGATGCGCGGCTGGCCGGGAGCGGAGGGCTGGCAGGTGCTGGCCACCGCGCATGCGCATGCGGCGTGGATCGATGCGGGCGCGGCGGCCGCAACGGGTGAGGGCATCGCGCTGCCGGAGGGCGCGCAGGTACGGGTGTAGGGAGCGGGCGTTTCGATCCTCCCCGTCACGGGGAGGTGGCACCGCGTAGCGGTGACGGAGGGGCAGCCAAGCAGGGCAATCGCTTGGGGCTGCCCCTCCACCACGCCGCTGCGCGCCGCGGTCCCCCTCCCCGTGCCGGGGAGGATTTTGCGGGGGGCGGGCCGTTCCAATCCTCCCCGGCACGGGGAGGTGGCACCGCGTAGCGGTGACGGAGGGGGTTCTCCACGCATGGCACCGCTCGCGGCGGTCCCCCTCCACCACGCCGCTGCGCGCCGCGGTCCCCCTCCCCGTGCCGGGGAGGATTTTGCGGGGCGCGGCGCCTTCGTGGAGTGGGGAGGGGCCGAACCCCTCCCCAGTCACGCCTCAGTAGAAGAAGCGGTTGTAGACCTGGACGACGCGGCCCGAGCGGGTGTCGACCAGCACCACGTCGTTGCCGTAGCGCACCCAGCGCTGGTAGCCGTAGCCCGGACGCGGCAGGCGATAGGTGTAGGGGTCGTTGATCCAGTAGCGGCGGCCGTAATAATCCGGCGTGAAGCGATAGCCGACGCTCACCGGGCGATAGCGATAGCCGCGCGGCCCCTCGTAGCCGCCGCGGCGGTAGACGTCGCCGTGCGCGCGGCGATAGTCGCGCCAGTCCTCGCGCAGCTCGCGGCGGTCTTCGCGGACCTCGCGGCGCGCTTCGCGGACATCGCGGCGGTCGCCGTAGCGGCGCGCCTCGGCGAGTTCGCGCTGCGACTCGCGCACCTCGCGCTGGCTCTGCCGCACCTCGCGCGCGCTCTGGGCGCTGGCGACGCCGGCGGGCAGGATGGTGGCGGCGGCGAGTGCGGCGATCATGATCTTACGCATGGATATCACTCCTTCGTTACGTGCGCTGCGCTTGGGGGAAGCGTAACGCATGACCGGCTTTTGGGTCCAAGCGCCTGAACGGACGAGGAATGTGTCGGTCAGCGTAACGAAAGGTGATGGTGTGCGGCAACGCGGCGCAGCGCCTCAGATGCCCCAGCGGCGCATCGCGGCGACCACCGCATCCGGCTTTTCCCAGGGCACGAAATGGCCGGCGTCGATCTTTTCCACGGTCAGCTGCGGCACATAGGGCGGCAGGCCGTCGACCAGCACCGGCAGCAGCGCCGTGTCGCGCGTGCCCCAGATCACCAGCGTCTCCTGCGTCACCGGCGGGAAGGGCCTGTCGAGGAAGGCGGGGCGGGGCGGCTCCTCGTCCATGGCGGGGACGACGACGCCGGACGCGCGATACCAGTTGAGCATCGCGGTCATCGCGCCCGGCTGCGACCATTCGTCGAGATAGGCGGCCTTGTCCGCCCCGGCGATGGCGCCGGTGATATGCTGGGCGAAGGTGGAGCCGAGGAATTTTTCGAGGCCGGCGCCGGTCAGCCCCTGGTCGATGCGCGTGTCGCGGAAGCGGGTGATATACTGGCTGGCACGGCGCTGTTCGGGCTCGTCGAACAGGGCGCGCTGGAAGAGCAGCGGATGCGGCGCGTTGACGATCACCAGCCGCGCGATGCGATCGGGCCGGCCGAGCGCCGCCATCCATGCGACGGCCCCGCCCCAGTCGTGGCCGACCAGGGTGAAGCGGTCGATGCCGAGATGGTCGGCGAGCGCGATCAGGTCGGCGAGAATCCTGTCCGCGGCATAGGCCTCGACCCCGTCGGGCTTGGACGAGCGGGCATAGCCGCGCTGGTCGGGGGCGATCACATAATGGTCGCGGGCAAGGTCGGGGACGATGCCGCGCCACGTGCGGTGCGATTCGGGGAAGCCGTGGAGCAGGATCACCGGCGGACTGGCGGGATCGCCGACGATCTGCACGTCGAGCGCGACGCCGGTGGACAGCGCGATGCGCTGGAGTGCGGGGTGGGTCATCGGCCTCTCCTTGTGTCGTGTCGGTGCCGGCGCCTTACGGGTAGCTTACCGTGTTGGGCACTTCCGGGATGGGGATCCATTCCTTGTCGTCGCCCGGCACCGCCGGGAATTCGCCCGCCTTCCACGCGCGCTTCGCCTCGTCGATGCGGTCGCGGCGCGAGCTGACGAAATTCCACCAGACGTGCCGCGGGGTGCGGAAGGCGTCGCCGCCCGCCAGCATCACCCGCCCGCCGCTGCCCGAGCGCAGCGTCGCCGCGATGCCGGGGCGCAGGACGTAGAGCTTCATCGGTTCCAAGGGCATGCCCTCCAGCGTCGCCTCGCCCATCGCGAGGTAGACGCAGCGTTCCTCGGCGGCGACGTCGATCGGCACGCTGGCGCCCGCCTCCAGCACCACGTCGGCGTAGATCGTGCCGGCATAGGTGGTGGTGGGAGCGCGCAGGCCCCACAGTTCGCCCATGATGATCCGCGCGCGGGCGCCGTGCGCGTCGAGCACCGGCAACGCGGCCTTGGCGACGTGCTCGAACGCCGGGTCCATCTCCTCGCGCTCCTCGGGCAGGGCGAGCCAGGTCTGGATGCCCGACAGCGCCGGCCCGGCCTGGCGCTCCTCGCCCGGCGAGCGTTCCGAATGGACGATGCCGTGGCCAGCGGTCATCAGGTTGACCGCGCCCGGCTCGATCCGCTTGGCGGTGCCGAGCGAATCGCGATGGTCGATCGCGCCGTCGAACAGATAGGTGACGGTGGCGAGATTGATGTGCGGATGCGGCCGCACGTCGATGCCGCCGCCCACGTCGAGGTGCGCCGGCCCCATCTGGTCGAAGAACAGGAACGGGCCGACCATCGTCCGCTCCTTGTTGGGCAGGGTGCGGTGGACCTTGAAGCCGCCCAGGTCGTGGGTGACGGGGGTGATCGTCTGCAGGACGAAGTCGTCGAACATGGTCATTCTCCCGGTGCCCGCGCCTTGATCGCGAGGGCGTGGATGCGGGTGGCGATGAGGTCGGCGAGCGCGGTGTTGACCGCGCGCTGGCGGGCGACGCGGCTCTGCCCGGCAAAGGCGGGGCTCTCCACGATCACGGTGAAATGCGATTCGCCGGTGCCGTCGTCGCCCATGTGGCCGGCATGATGATGGCTGTCGTTGACCACCTGAAGATGGGTCGGCGCAAGTGCGGCGGTGAGGCGGTCGGCGATGATGTCGGCGAGCGGGATGGCGGCGGTGGCGGTGTCGGTCATCGCGCCTATATACCGGCATTGCGTGAGTTTAGGGAGCGTTCGTGACACGCGCGAGTGACAGGAAGGACCGGCCGCACACGCGGTTCCACGGCCGGATGGAAGCGCAGGGCCGATTGTGTGCCGAGCCCGGTTGCGAGGAGCCGGGGGAGTTTCGCGCGCCGCCGCTGGAGGGTGCCGCTGATGGGAGCGGCCCGGGCGCGTTCCGTTGGCTGTGCCTCGACCATGTCCGCGCCTTCAACAGCCGCTACAATTACTTCGACGGCATGACGGCGGAGGAGATCCATCACGCGCAGCGCCCGCTGGCGGGATGGGAGCGGGAAACGCGCGCCTTCGCGCGGGCCAACGGCGGCGACCAGGGGCCGCGCTGGGCCGATTTCAGCGACCCCCTCGACGCGATCGGCGCGCGCTACCGGCGCGAGACGGCACCCGAGCGGCGCGACGGCAAGCCGCTGTCGGGGCAGGACCGCGCGAGCCTCAAGGTGCTCGGCCTTGCGCCGGATGCGGATCGCATGGCGCTGCGCAAGCGCTATTCGGAGCTGGTGCGGCAATATCACCCCGACCGCAACGGCGGCGATCGCAGCCACGAGGCGATGCTGCAAAAGGTGATCGCGGCCTATCAGCAGCTGAGGCAGGCCCCGGCGTTCGCGTGAGCGATCCTCCCCGGCACGGGGAGGGGGCGCGACGCGCAGCGGCGTGGTGGAGGGGCGGCTACAGGCGTCGCGCTGCTTGGCTGCCCCTCCGTCACCGCTGCGCGGTGCCACCTCCCCGTGCCGGGGAGGAGTTGTGGGGTGCCGGCGTTCGCGTGGCGCCAATCCTCCCCGGCACGGGGAGGGGGACCAGCGAAGCTGGTGGAGGGGGCTTTCCGCGAGCGGGGTCGTGTGGGGAGAGCCCCCTCCGTCACCGCTTTGCGGTGCCACCTCCCCGTGCCGGGGAGGAGTTGTGGGGTGCCGGCGTTCGCGTGGCGCCAATCCTCCCCGGTACGGGGAGGGGGACCAGCGAAGCTGGTGGAGGGGGCTCTCCGCGAGCGGGGTCGTGTGGGGAGAGCCCCCTCCGTCACCGCTGCGCGGCGCCACCTCCCCGTGCCGGGGAGGAGTTACGGATTCGCCAAGCTTTTCGCGATTGCCTCCAGCTGGTCGGTCGCGGCGTTCCAGCCGGGTTCGAAGCCCATGGCCGCGTGATTGTCCCGTGCCTCCTGGGTCCAGTGGCGGGCGGTGGCGGTGTAGCGGGTCTTGCCGCCGTCCTCCGCGAAGTCGTCGATGCGGACCATGAACGGTCCCGCCGGCCGCCAGCCGGCGGTGAAGGCGTCGGTGGAGACGATCCGCCGGTGACGCACCACCTCCAGATAGACGCCCTCCAGCCGGTTTTCCTCGCCGTTCGGGCCGCGCATCACGATCTCGGACCGGCCGCCGGCGTGCAGTTCCTGGGTGACGAAGTCCGCCGTCCAGGGCCTGGGGCAGAACCAGGCGCCGGTATCCTCGGTCCAGGCGCGCCATACCGCATCGATCGGCGCATCGATCAGCCGGGTGATGGACAGTTCGTAGCTCATGCGGCCTCTCCGTCTACAGCCGCCGCGATGGCGGCATGATCGATCTTGCGCATGCCCATCATCGCGGTGAAGGCGCGGGCTCGCGCGTCGGGATCGGGGTGCGACAGCGCCGCAGTCAGCACGCGCGGCACGATCTGCCAGTTGACCCCCCAGCGATCGGCGCACCAACTGCACGCATGCTCCTGCCCGCCGTTGTCGACGATCGCGGCCCACAGCCGGTCCGTCTCGCCTTGCGTATCGGTGAAGATCTGGAACGAGATCGCCTGGCCATGCGGCACGCCGCCGCCGCCGTTCAGGCCGAGGAAGGGCGTGCCGCAGACGGTGAATTCCACCGTCAGCACATCGCCCTGCCGGCCGGCCGGATAGTCGCCCGGCGCGCGGGTGATCGCGTCGATCCGGCTGTCGGGGAAGGTCGCCGCGTAGAAGCGCGCCGCCGCTTCCGCCGCGCCGTCGAACCACAGGCAGACCGCCATCGCCTTCGCCGCGTCGCCCATCACGCGGCCGCCCGGCGCGGTCCGACCAGCCCGACCTGGTGGCCGTGGCCGTCGATGATGTTGGCCGAATAGTCGCCGCCGGGGATTTGGTCCGGCCCCTGGATCAGCTTGCCGTCGTGCGCCTGGGCGGTGGCGATGGCGGCATCGATGTCGGGGACCAGGAAATAGCTGTTCCACTGCACCGGCGCGCGGGTGAGCGTGCTTGACATCATTGCGCCGGGCCGCACGCCCTCGCCCGCGCCGATGAAGGCATATTCGCCCATCGCGCCCATCGGCATCGCGCCCTCGCGTGTCCAGCCGAACAGGCTGCCGTAGAAGGCGAAGGCGCCGTCGGGGTCGGGCGTCGCCAGTTCGATCCACACCGCATGGCCGTGCGCGTCCGGCATCTGCTTGAACGGACGCGTCGCCTCCTCGCGATCGGGCTGCATCACCGTCAGCGGGACGCCCTGCGCATCGAGCAGCACGGCGAAGCGGCCGACGTGCGGAATGTCCATCGGACCGAAGACGGTGCGGCCGCCCAGTTCCGCCGCCTTCGCCAGCGTCGCGTCGAGGTCGCGGGCGAGGAAATAGATCGACCAGCCGGTCGGCGCGCCCGCCGGCATCGTCGGCGGCGGCGTCATCAGCCCGGCGACGCCCTCGCCGTCGGGCGCGGTGGCGATCAGATAGCCGCCATGCTCCGCCATCGGCGACGGCTGCGCCGTCCAGCCGAGCACCGCTGCGTAGAAGGCGGCGGCAGCCTGCTGGTCGGGGGTGGTGAGTTCGAACCAGATCGGGGTTCCGTCGGCAAGGGACATAAGCGCGTGCTCCGGTCAGTCGAGGGGAAGGGTGGCGAAACCGCCGTAGATCATCCGTCGGGCGTCGAAGGGCAGGGAGGCGGGCGGCGTCATCCGCCCGCTCGCTTCCAGCGCCGCCCAGCCGCCGTTGCGCGCCGCCTTGTCGGGCCAGGCGATCCAGGAGAAGACGACCGCCTCGTCCTCCCCGGCCAGCACCGCACGGCGGAAGTCGGTGACCCTGCCGTCCGGCACGTCGTCGTCCCAGGATTCGACGACGCGCAGCGCGCCATGATCGAGGAAGAGGGCGGCGGCGTCGCTCGCCTGGGTGCGATAGGCGTCGCGGTTGGCGCGCGGCACCGCGGCGACCAGACCGTCGACGTAGCCGCCGGTGCCCGATCCTTGCTCGACCAGCGCGGTGAAGCCGCCGTGGATCATGCGCTTGCCGTCGAACGGCATGGTCGCGGCCATCTGCGTCATGCGATCGTCCGCCATCATCGCCGCATTGGCGGCGTCGCGGGCGGCCCGGTCGGGATATTCGAACCAGCTGAAGACGATCGTCTCGTCATCCTGCGCCTGCACCGCGCGGGCGAAATCGGTCGTCCTGCCGGCGGGCACGTCGTCACCCCAATGTTCGGCCATGTGGCGGACGCCCGCCTCGCGGAGCAGGGCCTGCGCCTCCTTGGCATGCGCGATATAGGCGTCGCGGGCGGCGGTCGGCACCGGAGTGACGAACCCTTCGACATAGGTCATGTGGTTTCCTCCTGTGCCTTCAGCCATGCAAGGATCGCGGGCGGTGGCGATCCGGTGAAGCCCGCCATCTGCGCGGCGAGCGCACGCGCGAATGCCGGCCGCCCCTCGCCCCGCGCGACATAGGCGACAAGGTTGGGATAGGCAGCGAGCAGGCCGTCGCCGGCGACGATGCGCAGCACGCTGACCATCAGCAGGTCGCCGGCGGTGAACGCATCGCCATCGAGCCATGTCCGCTCACCCAGTCGCCGCGACAGTTCGCCGAGCCGGCCGTCGATCCGCTCCAGCACCGCGGGCAGCCGCGGCGCGGACCAGGGCTTGCCGCGTTCGAAGATCGTCGCGATCGCATGATCCATCAGCGGCGGCTCGATCGTGTTGAGCGCGGCGAACATCCATTCGATCGCGCGTGCGCGGGCGGCGGGATCGGCAGGCAGCAGGCCGCCGCCGAACCGGTCGGCGACGTGCATCACGATCGCCCCCGATTCGAACAGGATCAGGTCGCCTTCCTCATAGGTCGGCACCTGGCCGAACGGCTGGCGACCGCGATGCGGCGGCGCCTTCTGCTCGCCCTGCGCCAGGTAGAGGACGTCATAGGCCTGGCCCGCCTCCTCCAGGGCCCAGCGGACCCGCAGGTCGCGCACCTGCCCCTGCGCGAACGGCGGCACCCAGTCGAAGGCGGTGATGACCGGCGTCATGCACCCGCGCCTTCGCTGCCGCGGTGCGCGGTCCCTTGCGCGGTCGCCTCGGCATGTGCGGCCATGTCCATGTGGAACGGCCCCCAGCCATGGCCGTCGAGATCCTCGAAGGCGCGGCTGTACATGAAGCCCATGTCCTCGGGATCGTGCAACTCGCGCCCGCCGGCCGCCACCGCCGCTTCGGTGATCGCGTCGACGCCGGCGCGATCCTCGAACGAGAGCGCGAACAAGGCGGCGCTGTGGGTGCGCGCATCCGCGATCTGCTTGCTGGTGAACGTCGCGTAGAAGGCATGATCGAGCAGCATCACGTAGATCGCGTCCGACCACACCATGCTCGAGCCTTGTGCATTGGAGAACTGGTCGTTCTTCTCGAAGCCCAGCGCCTGGTAGAAGGCGGTCGCGGCGGCGACGTCGGCCACCGGCAGGTTGACGAAGATCATCTTGGCCATGGCGTGTTCCTCTTCCCGAGTCGGCTCTGGAAAAGGATGCGCCTCGTGGTTACATAAAGCAACGATGAAGTCAGAAAAAGTAACCGGTGTGGAATCGGGGCGCCGCGATCGTTGGTATGAGGACGCGTGCGGGACGGCGATGGCGCTGGAGTTCGTCGGCGAACGCTGGTCGCTGCTGATCCTGCGCGAGTTGATGTTCGGGCCGCGCCGGTTTGGCGAGCTGCGGCAGCACCTCACCGGGATCAGCGCCAACGTGCTGACGCAGCGGTTGAACGGGATGGAGGCGGCGGGGCTGCTCGTGCGGCGCAAGCTGCCGCCGCCCGCGTCGGTGCAGGCCTATGAGCTGACGCCCTGGGGCTATGAGGTGGAGCCGATCCTGCAGACGATGGGGCGTTGGGCGACGCGTTCGCCGCTGCACGACCCGACGCTGCCGTTCTCGCCCGCCTCGGCGATGCTGTCGCTGCGGACGATGGTGGATCGCGACAAGGCGCGGGGCCTCGCGATGACGATCGGGTTCCGGCTGGGCGACGACGGGTTCCTCGCGACGCTGGCCGATGGCGACCTGTCGATCGTGCGCGGCGACCCGGCGGGTGCGGACGTGGTGGTGGAAACGCAGCCGACGCCGCTGGCGGCGTGGATCTACGTCAAGCGGCCGCTCGCCGAGGGGCAAGCGGACGGATCGATCCGGGTGACGGGGAACCGTGCGCTGGCCGAACGTTTCGCCGATCTCTTTGCGCTGCCGCCGAAGATCGCGCCTGCCGCCGCTTGACGCGGGGGCATTCCGTTTCCACTGACTGTTGCGATGCGCCGTTCGCTCGCTTCACGCGTTGGGAGGGGCCGCCCGCCTGCCATTCGAACGGTAAACGACCCGATGACCGATATCCCCAATACCCAGCCAGACAGCCGCGAGACGACGATCTTGGACGCGCCCGACAAGATGGTCGGCGTGCGCGACCTGTTCGGGATCGACAGCGACATGCAGGTGCCGGCGTTCAGCGAGGCCGACGAGCGCGTGCCCGATCTCGATCCCGCCTATGTCTTCGATCCCGACACCACGATGGCGGTGCTGGCCGGCTTCGCGCACAACCGCCGCGTGATGGTGCAGGGCTATCACGGCACCGGCAAGTCGAGCCATATCGAGCAGGTGGCGGCGCGGCTCAACTGGCCGTGCATCCGCATCAACCTCGATGCGCATATCAGCCGCATCGACCTGATCGGCCGCGACGCCATCGTGCTGAAGGACGGCCAGCAGGTCACCGAATTCCGCGAAGGCCTGCTGCCCTGGGCGCTGCAGACGCCGACCGCGCTCGTCTTCGACGAATATGACGCGGGGCGGCCCGACGTGATGTTCGTGATCCAGCGCGTGCTGGAGACGGAGGGCAAGCTGACGCTGCTCGACCAGAATCGGGTGATCCGGCCGAACCCCTATTTCCGGCTGTTCGCCACCGCCAACACGGTGGGGCTGGGTGACACCAGCGGGCTGTACCATGGCACGCAGCAGATCAACCAGGGCCAGATGGACCGCTGGAACATCGTGGTGACGCTGAACTATCTGCCGGCGATCACCGAGGCGCAGATCGTGCTCGCCAAGTCGGGCGAATACGACAAGCCGGAAGGCAAGAAGACCGTCGAGAACATGGTTCGCGTCGCCGACATGACGCGCAAGGGCTTCGTCAACGGCGACATCTCGACCGTGATGAGCCCGCGCACCGTCATCACCTGGGCGCAGAATGCGATGATCTTCGGCGACGTCGGCTTCGCCTTCCGCCTGTCGTTCCTCAACAAGTGCGACGAGAACGAACGGCCGCTGGTGGCGGAATATTACCAGCGGGTGTTCGGCAAGGACCTGCCCGAGAGCGTGGTGGGGAAGGCGTAGGCGCTTCATGGACAAGACCGAGGCTCTCCGACGATTGCGCGAGCGTGAGGCGGATCTGCGGGCGCTGGGGATCGAGCGGCTGTCGCTGTTCGGTTCAACCGCGCGCGGGGAGGATCGGTCGGACTCGGATATCGATCTGGCGGCGATCATGAACTACGACCAGGTGGCGACGCTGGGTCCGTTCGGCTTCTTCGGGATCGAGGATCGTATCGGCGTAATGCTCGGCGGCGTGAAGGTGGACTTGGTCACCGAGCCGACGCGACGGCCGCGTCTGCAAGCCCAGATCGATCGCGACCGCGTCCATGTTTTCTGAGCGGACCATCCTCTTCCTCTCCGATATCGTCGAGGATATCGATCGGCTCCTCGGGTTCGTCGATGGCATGGACGCGGAGGCACTGGATGCGGACGAGCGGACGTTGCTGGCCGTGGAGCGATTGTTCCAGCGCATCACCGAAGCGGTGATCCAGATCGGTCCCGAGGACATGGCGCAGATCGGTCCGGACCTGCCGGTGCGGAACATTCGCGGGCTGGGAAACCGGCTGCGGCATGATTACCGCAACATCGATCCCATATTGCTGCTGCGGATCGCGCGGATTGAACTGCCTGCGCTCCGCGCCGCTGCCGAACGGGCATTGAGTAAGTAATGGCCAACGAAACCCCCCTCGACCGGTTCAAGGCGGTCCTCTCCGGCACCGCGCGGGCGATCGCCGAGGAGCCGGAGGTGGAGCTCGCCTTCACCGCCGATGCGCCGGCGCAATCGGGCAAGCATATCAAGGTGCCGATGCCTGCTCGCGCGCTGCCGCCCGAACAGGTGGCGGAGGCGCGCGGCTTCGCCGACGGTTTCGCGCTGCGGTTGAAGCACCACGACAGCGCGTTGCACCTGCGCCATGCGCCCGCCGAGGCGGTGGCGCGCGCGGTGTTCGATGCGGTGGAGACGGCGCGGGTCGAAGCGTTGGGCAGCCGCGGCTATGCCGGAATCGCCGACAATCTGGCCCATGCCCTCGACGTGCGGCTGCGCAGCGACCCGATCACCCGCGCCCGCACGCGCGAGGAGGTGCCGCTGTCGACCGCGCTGTCGCTGCTGGTGCGCGAGGCGCTGACCGGCGAGCACGCGCCGGCGGCCGCGGCGCCGGGCCTGGCGCTGGTCCGCGACTGGGTCGACGGGCGCACCGACCTCACCAACCTGTCGCTGGCGCTCGACGACCAGCGCGCGTTCCAGAGCCTCGCGATGAAGATGCTCGAGGAGCTGGAGCTGGTCGAGGGCGAGGTGCTGCCCGAGGAGGCCGACGAGGGCGGCGCGGAAGACGAAGGCACCGACGAGCAGGAGCAGGACGAGAGCGAGGAGGGCGAGGACGAGCAGGCCGGCCAGGGCGAAGGCCAGGTCGATGCCCGCGGCGAGGCGCAGGAATCGGACAGCGACGACGGCGAGGGCGAAGAGTTCGGCGACGAGTCGATGGACGACATGGACGGCGAACCCGGCGACGATGGCGACGAGGGGATGCAGCCCGTCCGCCCCAATCGCCCGAACAGCGACTTCATGCCGCAGTTCGAATACAAGCCGTGGACGACGCAGTTCGACGAGGTGGTCGCCGCGACCGACCTGTGCGACGCGGACGAACTCGCCCGGTTGCGCGGCTATCTCGACCAGCAGCTCGCGCATCTGCAATCGGCGGTGTCGAAGCTCGCCAACCGCTTGCAGCGGCGGCTGATGGCGCAGCAGTCGCGATCCTGGGACTTCGACCAGGACGAGGGGATGCTCGACGCCGCCCGGCTGGCGCGCGTCGTCGTCAACCCGACGCAGTCGCTGTCGTACAAGATCGAGCGCGAGACGGATTTCCGCGACACGGTGGTGACGCTGCTGATCGACAATTCGGGGTCGATGCGCGGGCGGCCGATCGGCATCGCCGCGATCAGCGCCGACATCCTCGCCCGCACGCTGGAGCGCTGCGGCGTCAAGACCGAGATCCTCGGCTTCACCACCCGCGCGTGGAAGGGCGGGCAGGCGCGCGAGACGTGGCTCGCCGCAGGCCGCCCCCCGCAGCCCGGCCGCCTCAACGATATCCGCCACATCGTCTACAAGAAGGCGGACGAGCCGTGGCGGCGCGCGCGCACCAACCTCGGCCTGATGATGCGTGAGGGGCTGCTGAAGGAGAATATCGACGGCGAGGCGCTGCTCTGGGCGCATGGCCGGCTGATCGCGCGGCCGGAGGAACGCCGCATCCTGATGGTCATCAGCGACGGCGCGCCGGTCGACGATTCGACGCTGTCGGTCAATTCGGGCAGCTACCTCGAACGCCATCTGCGGCAGGTGATCGGCTGGATCGAGGCCAAGTCGCCGGTCGAACTGGTGGCGATCGGCATCGGCCACGACGTGACCCGCTATTATGCGCGTGCCGTTACAATCATGGATGCCGAGCAATTGGGCGGGACGATCATCGAGCAATTGGCGGCACTGTTCGATACCGCGTGAGGTGATGGGGCGCATGTCCGCCCGATCGTAGATGGATCGCCTCGCGATACGGCCGGCCGAGATGGCAGCAGGCCGCGCGCGCTGCCAAAGCCGAAGATTGAAAGATTGCGCGCGCGGAGGCGCGGAGGACGCGGAGGTGTCGGGCTTGCGTCCTCTCCGCCTCTGCGCGCGCTTCTCTTGCATGCGCAGTGTACCCTGTGGGGCTCGCGTCATCCCAAGGATGGCGGCTGGCAGCGGTCAGATGCGTGGAGTCCTTGTGGGGCGGCATCGGGTTAGAACCTGGCTTGCCCAAAAAGGCACATTCTATCCGACGCTTGAGAAATATCGCACTGCGATATAAAGGGCTGGGCATGCCCTTCGATCCCGCCAGTCGGCCAGACGTACCAACCATCGCCCCCGCGCCCCGCCTCGCCGATCACAGCGCGGACGCACGCATGCTGATGCTGGCGGGGATCGCGCTGGTCGTCGGCAGCGGCGGCGCGATGGCGGCGTGGGTGCTGCTCAAGCTGATCGCGCTGGCGACCAATCTCGCCTGGTACGGCACGCTGTCGGTCGCCGCCGCGGAGATCGTGCCGGCGGCGCATGGCCTCAAGACGGTGCTGGTGCCGGTGGCGGGCAGCCTCGTCATCGGGCTGATGGCGCGGTTCGGGTCGGACAAGATCCGCGGCCATGGCATTCCGGAGGCGATCGAGGCGATCCTGTTCGGGCAGAGCCGCCTGTCGCCCAAGGTCGCGGTGCTGAAGCCGGTGTCGTCCGCCGTCTCGATCGGCTCCGGCGGGCCGTTCGGGGCGGAAGGGCCGATCATCATGACCGGCGGCGCGATCGGATCGCTGGTCGCGCAGGGCATCCACCTGAGCGCCGCCGAGCGCAAGACGCTGCTGGTCGCGGGCGCCGCGGCGGGGATGACCGCGATCTTCGGCACGCCCGTCGCCGCCATGCTGCTCGCCATCGAGGTGCTGCTGTTCGAGTGGAAGCCGCGCAGCTTCGTGCCGGTGGCGGTCGCCGCGCTCGCGGCGGCGGCATGGCGCCCGGTGCTGATCGGCGCGGGGCCGATGTTCGCGCTGGCGACACCGGACAGCTGGACCGCCACCACGCTCGCCTGCGCTGCCATGCTGGGCCTTGCCACGGGGGCGGTCGCCTCGCTGCTGTCCGCCGCGCTCTACCGGATCGAGGACGGATTCCACCGGCTGCCGGTGCATTGGATGTGGTGGCCGGCGCTGGGTGCCCTGGTGGTCGGGATCGGCGGGCTGATCGATCCGCGGGTGCTCGGCGCGGGCTATGGCGATATCCAGGCGCTGCTCGACGGATCGATGCTGTGGCGTGCGATCCTGCTGCTGCTGGTGGTGAAGGCGGTGGTGTGGCTGGTCGCGCTCGGATCGGGCACGTCGGGTGGCATCCTGGCGCCGCTGCTGATGCTGGGCGGCGCGATCGGTGCGCTCGCCGGCCACCTGCTGCCCGGCGGGGTTGCCATCTACGCCCTGGCGGGCATGGCGGCGATGATGAGCGCATCGATGCGCGCGCCGCTGACCGCGGCGGTGTTCACCGTGGAGCTGACCGGCCGGCTCGACGCGCTGCCCGTCGCCGCGGCGGCGAGCGTTGCCGGCTATGCGGTGGCGGTGCTGGTGCTGCGCCGGTCGATCCTGACCGAGAAGATCGCCCGGCGTGGCCGCCATCTCAGCCAGGAATATGCCGTCGACCCGCTGAGCCTGGTGCGCGTGGGTGAGATCATGACGCCGGCGCCCGACACCCTGCCGGCGACGATGCCGTCGGGGGAGGTCGCCGCCCTCTTCGCGACCGCGCGCCATCGTGCCTATCCGGTGGTCGATGCGGGCGGTCGGCCGGTCGGGCTGATGTCGCGCGCGGAGGCGATGCGCTGGCTGGAGGCGCCGCCCGATGCCGCGATCCCGCTCGGCGAGATCGTGTCGGACGGGTCGCTGCATGTCGTGGCGGCGACGACGATGGTCGATCGCGCCGCCGAACTGATGCTGGCGGAGGATATCGGCCGGATGCCGGTGGTGGACGACGCCGGCGTGCTGATCGGCCTGCTCGCGCGGCGCGACCTGCTGCTCGCGCGATCCGGCTGGCGGCGCGAGGAGCGCGAACGGGTGCGCTTCACCCGGCGCCGCGCCGTTCGCGCCGGGTAGCGCGGGATCATCCGGTCGGTGCGTCTGCCGGCGGCACCGGCACCGGCACCGGCATCGGGCCGGACGGCATCGTCCAGCGGATCCCGTGCGTCCGGTAGGTGCCGGCGACGGGCTTGCCGCGGGCGTCCAGCGCGGGCTTGAACAGTGCACGCTGCACCAGGTGCATGCAGGTTGCGGCGTCGAGGTCGGGATAGCCGCTGCTTTCCACCACCCGGCAATCGGTCGGCCGCCCCATGGCGTCGATCGCCAGCTCGGCCACGACGCGCCCCTGCTCCGCATTGCGGAGGGCGGCGGGCGGATAATCATCTGGTGCGATCCACTGTGCGGGATCGGATGCGGGTTCGGGCGGATGGCTGTGATCGCGGGCCGTGGCGGGCTGTGCGACGGCGAGCAGCGCGAGGCAGGCGAAGGGCAGGTGACGCATGGCGGCTCCTCCGGATGGATACAGCCGGACCGGCCATAGACGCGGAGGCTTACGAGCGGCTGACAGGAACCTGCCGGGGCGGCATGACGACCGCTCCGTCCGAATGCGGCCTCGGGTGGCGGGATGGCGGTTGCAAAAGCGACGCATCGTCCCGAATGATGTTACGATGCCACGCATGCTCACCGATGGCCTGAATGCCCCGGCGGCCGCCGCGCTGCCTTCCGTGACCGGCATCTACCACGAGCCGCTGCGCCGCTGGGCCGATGCCTGATCCGCGCGTCTCGGCACCGGCCTGCGGCTTCGCCGGGCCGGTGAAACGCTCGATCACCATCGCCGGGCACCAGACCTCGATCAGCCTCGAACCGGTGTTCTGGCGGGCGCTGGAGGCTGCCGCGGCGGCGCAGGCGCTGCCGCTGTCGGCGCTGGTCGCCGAGATCGACGTGGCGCGCATCGCCGCCGCCGATCCCCCCAATCTGGCGAGCGCGATCCGCACCTGGCTGTTCGCCGCCGCGATTGACCCTGCCCGACCCGCATGCCACGCCGCCGCCGACGATCGGGAGCTGAAGCGATGACCAGGGTGGCGTGGCGGCGTAAGTGGTTCCAGGTCCACAAATGGATCGGGCTGATCCTCGGCCTGCTCATCGTGCCGCTGTCGCTGTCGGGTGCCGCCCTGGTGTGGCACGACGGGCTCGACCGGATGGTCAACGCGGGGCGCTATGCGGTGAGCGGCACGGCGGTGCTGGCCCCCGATGCCTATGTCGACGCGGCGCGCCGGGTGCTGACGCCGGGCGACCGGATCGCGCAGCTGACCGTGCCGGACGATGACGGGCCGGTGATCGTCGCCGCCCTACCGGCAGGGGGCGGCCCGCGGCTGCGCCGCACGGTCTACCTCGATCCGCCGACCGCGCGCGTGCTGGACGTGGCGCGCAGCGACCGGGGGCTCGTCCGCTTCCTCCACGTCCTGCACGGCAGTTTGCAGGTGCCGGGGATCGGCCGGCAGATCGTCGGCTGGATCGGCGTCGCGCTGCTGGTGTCGAGCGTGTCGGGGCTGTGGCTGTGGTGGCCGAGCGTCGGCAGCTGGGTGAAGGGGCTGCGCTGGCGCCGGCATCGGAACACCGACACCAACCTGCATCACATGCTGGGCTTCTGGATCGCGCTGCCGCTGTTCGTGCTGGCGCTGACCGGGGTGTGGATCAGCTTTCCGGGCGTGTTCGGCGGGGGTGCACGGGGCGGGCCGGGCGGCGCCCGGGCGATGCGCGCGCCGCCGATGGAGGCGCCCGCGCAACCGCTCGCCAGCGTCATGGCGCGCGCGGCGGAGGTTCGCCGCGGCCGGCTCGCCAGCGTCGCCTGGCCGACCACGCGCAGTCCCGACTGGACGGTGACCTTTGCCGGCGGCCGCGTCGTCAAGGTCGCCGACGACGGCGGCATCGCGGTCGCCGCGGCGTCACGCGCGCCGGGCGGATCGCAGCTGCTGATGCGCCGCATCCATGACGGCGAGGGGATGGGGATCGTCTGGCAGCTGGTGATCTTCCTCGGCGGCCTGCTGCCCGCCGCGCTGGCGGTGACCGGCGGCATCATGTGGTGGCGCGCACGGGGCTGGCGGGCGCGGGTCGGGCGGTAAATCCCTCCCTCGCCCGAGGGGAGGGCTATCACATATGGCCGGGACGGCTGCCGGGCTCGGGTGAAGGGGGATGCTACCTTACCATTCTTCGTCACCCCGGACGTGTTCCGGGGTCCACCGTGCCGCAAAATCAATAGCGTATTGGTGTGCGGCACGGTGGATGCCGGAACAAGTCCGGCATGACGGAGGATCGCAGAACACCAGCCCGGATCAGAGAGCCCATATGCAATAGCCCTACGCCAGCGGGGGGATCGTTCGGCGTCAGCCGAATGGTGGAGGGGGCGGTAAGCGGCGTCCTCTGCCCTGGGGCGTATCGCTTGCCTCCCCCTCCGTCACCGCTCCGCGGTGCCACCTCCCCCTGGCGGGGGAGGACTTTCTAGCGGCCCAATAGCACCCGCGCCTGGCCGGCGATCTGCGCCAGCATCGCCGCATTGGGTTGCGCGACGTGGCGGGCGCGGTCGATCACCGCCTTGAACTGGCTGACGCGCGGGCCGTTGGCGGCGAGCCAGTCGCTCACCGCGCCGCGCGGGTCGCTGCCGCCGCTGCGCGCGAGGAATTCCAGCCGCTGCTGCTGGAAGTCGCGCGCGAGGCCGGCGAGCAACAGCCGCTCCCACGGATCGCTCGACACGATCCGCGCCGCGCTCGCCTGCGCCCAGTCGAGGCCCAGCGCCTGGCCGAGATGGGTGAAGGCGCGCGTCAGCTCGGTTTCGTCGAGACGCAGCTGCTCGCCGAGGGCGGCGAGGCCGACCACCCCGTCCATGTCGAACAATCGCACCACCCGCCGCGCCAGATCGGCCGGCGCGCCAGCCGCCTCCAGCTCGGCGGCGATGCGGGCGCTCTGCGCGCTCGCCTCTTCGAGCAGCAGCGCATCGGTCTGCCGTTCGAGCGCAGCGATCCCCTTGCCCAGCCGCGCGATCACCGCGGCGGGCAGGGTGCCGGGAGCATTCGCGCGCAGCAGGTCGGCGACATGCGAGCGCGTCGCCACCGCCACCTCGTTGAACAGCGAGATGCGCGCACCTTCGCCGATCGCGGCCTGCTCGATCTCCGCCCACAGCGCATCCAGCCCGAACACGCGCTCGGCGACGACGAACATCGCCGCGATATCGGCGACCGCCGCGCCCTCTTCCTCGGCGAGTTCGAACGGGATCAGCACGCCCAGCCGGTTGACGATGCGGTTGGCGAGCTTGGTGGCGACGATCTCGCCGCGCAGCCGGTGCGCGTCGATCGCCGCGGCATAATCGCGCCGCATCGCCGGCGGGAAGGCGGCGTGGAGGTCCGGCGACAATTCGGGGGCGAGGGCGAGCGGCGCCTGTTCGATGCCGTCCTGCAAGGCGAGCTTCGCGGTCGCCAGCAGCACCGCCAGCTCCGGACGGGTGAGACCATGGCCCTCCTGCCCGCGGCGCAGCAGATCCTCGTTGCCGGCAAGACCCTCCACCGCGCGATCGAGCCGCCCGGCGCCTTCGAAGATCTCGATGACCCGCACATAGCTCGGGATCGCCGCCGCGCCGTCCGCCTCGGCGATCGACAGCGCCAGCGTCTGCAGGCGATTGTCCTCCAGCACCAGATGCGCGACGTCGTCGGTCATGCTGGCGAGCAGGGTGTTGCGCTCCTCGAAGCCGATCCGGCCCTCGTTCATCTCGCGGTTGAGCGCGATCTTGATGTTCACCTCGTTGTCCGAACAATCGACGCCGGCCGAATTGTCGATGAAGTCGGTGTTGATCCGCCCGCCGCGGCCCGAGAAGGTGATGCGCGCGGCTTGGGTGACGCCTAGGTTGGCGCCTTCGCCGATCGCGATGACGCGCAGGTCCTCGGCATTGACGCGCAGGCGGTCGTTGGCGGGATCGCCGACCGCGACGTTGTTCTCCGCCGCCGCCTTCACATAGGTGCCGATGCCGCCGAACCAGAGGAGGTCGGCCGGCGCCTTGAGGATCGCCGAGATGAGCGAGGCGGGGTCCAGCGCATCGCTGGTCAGCCCCAGCGCGGTCTGCGCCTGCGGCGACAGGCGGATGACCTTTTCGCTGCGCGCCCACACCCCGCCGCCGGTGCTGATGAGGCCGGCGTCGTAATCCGCCCAGCTGGAGCGGGGCAGAGCGAACATGCGTGCGCGCTCCGCCCAGCTCGTCGCCGGATCGGGATCGGGATCGATGAAGATGTGGCGATGGTCGAAGGCGGCGACGATCTTGAGCGTGCGGCTGAGCAGCATGCCGTTGCCGAACACGTCGCCCGACATGTCGCCGCAGCCGACGACGCGGATCGGCTGCGTCTGCACGTCGACGCCGCGCTCGGCGAAGTGGCGCTGCACCGACACCCAGGCGCCCTTGGCGGTGATGCCCATCGCCTTGTGGTCGTAGCCCTGGCTGCCGCCGGACGCGAAGGCATCGCCCAGCCAGAAGTCGCGCTCCAGCGCCAGCGCATTGGCGACGTCGCTGAACGTCGCGGTGCCCTTGTCGGCGGCGACGACGAAATAGGGGTCCTGGCCGTCGAGCACGGCGACGCCCCTCGGATGCACCACCGCGCCGTCGACGATATTGTCCGTGATCGACAGCAGCGACCGGATGAAGATGCGGTAGCTTTCCGTCCCCTCAGCGAGCCAGGCGTCGCGGTCGGCCGCGGGCGAGGGGAGCTGCTTGGGATAGAAGCCGCCCTTGGCGCCGGTCGGCACGATCACCGCGTTCTTGACCCGCTGCGCCTTCATCAGGCCGAGGATCTCCGTGCGGAAATCGTCGCGCCGGTCCGACCAGCGCAGGCCGCCGCGCGCGACCGGGCCGGCGCGCAGGTGGATGCCCTCGACGCGGGGGGAATAGACCCAGATCTCGCGCCACGGCACCGGCGCGGGCAGGCCGGGGATCAGGTGGCTGTCGAGCTTGAACGCCAGCGCCTCCGCCGCGGCGGGCGCATAGGCGTTGGTGCGCAGGCAGGCGGCGATCAGGTCGCGATAGGCGCGCAGGATGCGGTCGTCGTCGATCGCCGAGACGGCGTCGAGGCCGTGCGCGATCGTCGCGTCCGCCGCCTGCACGTCGCCCGGCTGCGCCGGATCGTGCGCCGCCGCGAAGCGCGCGATTAGCGCCCGCGTCAGCTTGGGTGCGCGGCGCAGCGCATCGACCACCGTGGTCAGCCCATAGGGCAGCCCTGCCTGCCGCAGGTAGCGGAACCAGGCGCGCAGCAGCACCACCGATTGCGGCGTCAGGCCGACATCGACGATCAGCCGGTTGAAGGCGTCGTTCTCCGCCTTGCCCTCCAGCGCCGCGGCGATCGCGCCCTCCAGCACGGCGGGATCCTGGTCGGCACCCGCGTCCGTCTCAACGACGAAATCGTGGACGAAGCTGTTGCCGTCCTCGCGCAGGCGGGTCGGCAGTTCGCCGATCACGCGGAAGCCGAAATTCTCCAGCACCGGCACCGCATCAGACAGCGCCAGCGCACCGTTCGACTTGTAGATCTTGAGCTGCCGGTCCTCGCCCGCCACGACGGGGAAGATGCGCACCGAGCGCGCCTCGGCATCCTCCAGCCCGGCAAGCCGCAGGATGTCCTGCGCCGCCTCGGCAGGCGAGCTGACGTTGCGGTAATTGGGCGGAAACGCCTGCGCCCAGCGCAGCGCCAGTCGTGCCGCGCGGGCGGCGGGCACCTGTTCGGCGAGCGCCGCCTCGACGTCGGAGGTCCAGCCGCGCACCATGCGGCGCAGCCGCTCGGCGAGCGGCTCGGTTTCCGGCATGCGGCCGGCGCCCCGCAGGTCGATCGTGTAGCGCAGCAGCGCGACGACGCCGTCGTCGAGGCTGATCGACCAGTTGAGCACGCTGCCGTTCGACGCCTCGGTCAGCATCTGCGCGATCTGCACCCGGCGTGCGGTGGTGAGATCGTCGCGCGGTAGCCAGGCGAAGGCGAACAGATGCCGTCCCAGCGCCGATTGCACCAGCACCAGCGCCGGGCGCGGCCGGTCGGCGAGGCTCATCGCGGTCAGCACCACCTCTTCCAGCGCCGGCGCGGGGAAGGCGACGACGAGGTCGTGGGGCAGGGCGGTCAGCGCATGGGCCAGCGCCTTGCCGGTATGCCCCTTGGGATCGAAGCCGAACTTCGCCTCCAACGCCGACAGGCGCGCGCGCAGCACCGGGATGTCGCGCGGGCGGGCGCTCAGCGCGGCGCTGGTCCACAGGCCGGCGTGGATCGACAGGCCGGTCACCTCGCCGCCCTCGATCGTCGGCACGATCACCAGATCGAGCGGCACCGCGCGATGGACATTGGAGATCAGGCTGGATTTGAGCAGCAGCGGCGCGTCGTTGCCCGCTTCGAACCATTGGATGGCGAGCGCGCGGCTCGCCTCGGCGAGGACGGGGGTGTCGTGCGGGTTGCGGGCGATGCCCAGCGCCTCGCCCGCGGTGCCGTCGCGCCGCCACACCTGATGGCCGAGCAGCGTGAACTGGCCGTCCAGGAACCATTGCAGCAGGGCGGCGCCTTCGCCCTGCGGCAGCGCCGCCTCGTCGCGCGCCATCGCGCGCTGGAGCAGCGGCCAGTCGGTGACGGCGGCACGCACGTCGGCGAGCACGGCGTGCAGATCCTCGATCAGCCCGCGCCGGTCGCGGGCGTCGGCACGCTCCAGCTCGATGTAGATCATCGATTCGGGGCTGCCCGCGCCGCCGATGTCGACCAGCGCGCCGTCGCCCGCGCGGGTGACGCGCACCACCGGGTGGATCAGCCGGTCGATGTCGAGGTCCTGCCCGCCGATCGCCGCGGCGATCGAATCGACCAGGAAGGGCATGTCGTCGTTGACGATCGCCAGCCGCATCCGCCGCCGCACGTCGTCGGAGGCGATCGGCTCCAGCGCGATCGCCGCCCTGCCGGGTTCGCGCAGCGCCGCGGTCTGCGCGACGAACGCGGCGGCGGCGGCGCGTTCGGCATCGCCGAAGCCCGTCAGCTCTCCCGGTAGCGCGCCCTTGGTCAGCCGGGCGGCAAGCGCCTCGGCCATGCTCTGGTTCTGGTCGGCCATGCGCCGCCTATGCGCCTGCCGCTGGCGGACCTCAACCCTTGCTGCAATGCAATAATTGCGTAATCGGGTAATAATCTAACCAGGCCATCGGCCGGGCAGCGGTCGCGATACTTACGCCATGCCGTCCGTCAGGCGGCGCTTTTGCGCAGGATGCTTTCCACCAGCCCCTTGCCCTCGACGCGCTTGATGACCTCGACGTTGCCGGCATCGCCCGCCCGCGCGAGCAGCACGACGAATTCGTCGTCGCCGGCACCGATCGCCACGCTGCCCAGCGTCGGCAGCGTGCGCAGTTCGGCGGCGGCGCGGTCGAACACGTCGGGGCGCTTGGCGGGGCGCTTGGCGGCACGCTCGGCGGCGACCACCGCCTTGATTCCGCCCTCTGCCTGTTCGAGGAAGGCGGCGAGGCGGCCGACGGCGACGCCCTGGCGCTGCGCATGGGCGAGCACCGCGGCATATTCGGCCAGGCGCGTCTTGTCGTAATCCGCGCCGAAGACCAGCTTGACGATCGGCGTCAGCGGAGCGCGCGGCTGCACCTTCATGCCCGCGGTGGCGAGCAGCTCGGCGAAGCCGTCGCCATCCTCGGCGCAGGCGAGCGCGAAATCGTGGGCACGGCCGAGGGCGCGATAGAGCGCGGAGCGGCCGCGGGTGTCGGCGGCGCGGACGGCGGCGGCACTTTCGCGCGCCATCATCAGCCGGTCGCCGAGCGATCCGGTGAGCGCCGGCTGATAGGGCTCCTCCGACGCCTCGAACCCGCCGCTCGGGCCATCCGCCCAGACCGGGCCGTCCGCCCAGACGGGCGCGTCGGCGAGCGGCTTGGGCGCGGCGCGCACGGCGGCGTCGAGCTCGGCGTCCAGCGTCGCCTGCAAGGCGGCGTCGACCATCTCCTTCCAGTTGATGACGCCATAGATGAAGTCGATCGTCTCGCCATCGGACGAGAAGGGCATCAGGATGCCGCGATACAGCGTGGTGCGGCCGCGCGTGCCGACGAATTCCGCTTCGAAACCGATCGGCGCGCGATTCGCGATGATCTGCAGATAATGGTCGGTCAGCCGCGACAGCAGCGAACGGCCGGGCACGTCGGCGATTCGCACGATCGTCTGCTCCAGCCCGCATTCCTCGCGCAGGCTGCGGCCGAGATAGGCGATGGTCGGATCCTCGACGCCCTCGCTGAAGTCGAGCAGCACACTGTGCGGCCCGAAATCGGCGATATTGGCGGGATCCAGGTCGTCGATGCCCGGATAGGCGCGGCCCTTCAGCAGCGACACCCAATGATTGTAGGCGCGCACGTGCATGCGGCGTTCGTCGCCGCCGAGGTCGAACATCGCATCGTCGACGCCGCTTTCGTCGACCGCATCCGTCGCCGCCTCGAACTCCACGTCGAGCCCGTCGCCGCCGAGATCCAGTCGCTCGTCTCCGAAGCCGTGCGCGCTATCCATGCCAAAACCCTTCAAGTGCCGGGTCGTGCACCCCGGTTCGGCATGCTTGTGCACGGCCTGTGGTAAACGGGACGTAAAGCCGCACCCCGCAAACGCGACGCTTGTCAGCCCCGCATCGACCTGTTAGGCGCACCCCACGCACCGGCGGAAACGCCATGCGCCCCGTGCCGCTTTAGCTCAGCTGGTAGAGCATCGCATTCGTAATGCGGGGGTCACAGGTTCGAGTCCTGTAAGCGGCACCACTTCCCATCGCTGCCCGGCTGGTGCACGAAGGCGCCGACGGGAGGACAGTGCGATGACGTATCAGCATATTCTGGCGGAGCGGCGCGGTGATGTGGCCGTGTTGACGCTGAACCGGCCGGATCGGCTGAACGCGGCGCCGCCGGCGATGTTCGACGAGCTGCGCGATGCGCTGGCCGATCTGGACGGGGCGCGGGCGGTGCTAATCGCGGGGGCGGGGCGCGGCTTCTGCTCGGGTGCCGATGTCGCGGGCGGGGCGCTGGGCAGCGACGATCCGGGGCAGGCGACGTTCGCGGCGCTGACCGAGCATTACAATCCGACGATCGCCGCCATCGCCGACCTCGGCGTGCCGGTGGTCAGCGCGGTGCGCGGCCCGGCGGCCGGCATCGGCTGCAGCCTGGCGCTCGCCGCCGATTTCTGCGTGGCGGCGGAGGGCGCCTATTTCCTCCAGGCCTTCGTCAACATCGGCCTGATCCCCGATGGCGGGGCGACCTGGATGCTGCCGCGCCTGATCGGCCGTGCCCGCGCCATCGAGATGATGATGCTGGGCGAACGGATCGCGGCGGCCAGGGCGCTGGACTGGGGCATGATCCACCGCGTGGTGGCGGACGATGTGCTGGAGGCGGAGGCGCTGGCGCTGGCGACGCGGCTCGCCGCTGGGCCGACGGTGGCGCTGGGGCTGATGCGGCGGGCATTGGGCCGGGCGCTGGAGAGCGATTATGCCGCGGCCTTGCAGGCAGAGGCCGAGGCGCAGCGCGCCGCGCGCGGTTCGGCGGATTCGATGGAGGGCGGGCTCGCCTTCCTGCAAAAGCGAAAGCCCGATTTCACCGGGCGTTAGCCGTGATGTGTCCCGGCGGACATGCGGGCGGCACACCTTGCGACAGAAAATCGCTGGACGCGGGCGGGTGTGCTGGCCACACAGCACGCCATGGTTCGTAGCCTTGCCCTCCTGCTCGCGACTGCGGCGCTCGCCGGTTGCACCGTCGGACCCGATTATCACCCGACCAGCGCCGCCGACCTCGGCGTGCCGGACGGCTTCTCGGTGCCCGCGCAGCAGACGCCGGAGGACCTGACGCGCTGGTGGTCGAACTTCGACGATCCGGTGCTCGGGCAGCTGGTCGAGCAGGCGCGCGGCGCCAATACCGACATCACGCAGGCGATCGCGCGGCTGCGGCAGGCGCGCGAGGCGCTGGTGCAGAGCCGGGCGTCGCTGTTGCCGACGCTGTCGGGATCGGCCGGCTATCAGCGCAACGAAAATCTGCGTGGCGGCGGGCGGTCGTTCACCCTGCCCGACGGCACCGTGGTCGACACCGGCGGGGGCGGCACCAACAGCTTCTCGGCGGGCCTGTCGGCCAGCTATCAGGTCGGCCTGTTCGGTGAGATCCGCCGCACGGTGGAGGCGAGCCGCGCGCAATATGCCGCCAGCGGCTTCAACTATGCGACCGTGCTGCTGACCGTCGAGAGCGAGGTCGCGACCAATTACGTGCTGGCCCGCGCCTATCAGGCGCAGCTTGCCAACGCCCGCGCCAGCCTCGCCATCCAGGACGACAATCTGGAGATCGCGGGTTTTCGCGTCCAGGCGGGCCTCGTCTCGTCGGTCGATGTCGAGCAGGCGCGCAGCCAGCGGGCGCAGACCGCGGCGACCGTGCCGCAGATCGAGCAGCAATATGCCGCCGCCGTCGCCCGGCTGGGCGTGCTGACCGGGCAGGCGCCGGGCGCGCTGCGTCAGGCGCTGGCGGCGACCAGGCCGATCCCGCGCGGGCCGGCGACCGTCGGCGTCGGCATCCCCGCCGATGCGCTGCGCCGCCGCCCCGACGTGCGCGCCGCCGAACGCAGCCTCGCCGCGGCCACCGCGCAGATCGGTGTCGCCAAGGCGCAGCTGTATCCGGCGCTGGCGATCACCGGCAACATCAACACCAATTCCACCAGCATCGGCAGCCTGGGCGATGCGATCACCGGCGGCCTGTTCGCCGGCCTGACGCAGGCGATCTTCAACGGCGGCCGGCTGCGTGCCCAGGTGCGATCGACCGAGGCGGCGGCGGACGCCGCCTTCGCCGCGTATCGCGGCACGGTGCTGACCGCGCTCGAGGATATCGAGAATGCGATCGTCGCGCTCGATGCCGCCCGCCAGCGCGAAACCCAGTTCCGCATCGCCTTCGATGCCGCCAACGCATCGGCGGTGCTGGCGCGCAGCCAGTATCGCAGCGGCCTTACCGATTTCACGACGCTCAACCAGCAGGAGGCGGCGTTGCTGTCCGCCCAGAACGGCCTCGTCCAGGCGCGGTCGGATCAGGCGACCGCGCTGATCGCGCTCTACAACGCGCTCGGCGGCGGCTGGGATGCGAGCGTCACGCCCGAAGCGCCGCCCCGCGGCGCGCCAACGACCCTGCCGGGAACCCGCTGATGGCCGACCAACAGATCGACGAATTCCTGGGCGTGAAGCCGGTGCCGGTGTGGCGCCGCTACCTGAAATGGGTGCTGGTCGCGATCGGCGTGGTGCTGCTCGCGCTGCTGCTCAAGAGCTGGTTCGGCCCCAAGGCGGAGGCGGGCTATGCGGTGCAGGCGGTCGAACGCGGCGACCTGACGGTCACCGTGTCGGCGACCGGCAAGCTTGCCCCGACCAACCAGGTGACGGTCGGCTCGCAGCTGTCGGGACTCGTCACCAAGGTGGTGGTCGACGTCAACGATCGGGTCACCGCCGGCCAGCCGCTGGCGCTGATCGACCCGCAGCAGATCGACGACCAGATCCGCCAGCAGCGCGCGCAGATCGCCGCCAACCAGGCGCAGGTCAACCAGGCGCAGGCGACCGTCGCGGAGAGCCGGGCGCAGCTCGCCCGGCTGGAAGAGGTGTACAAGCTGTCGAACGGCCGCGTGCCCTCGGGCACCGAGTTGCAGAGCGGCCGCGCGGACTATCAGCGCGCGATCGCCGCGCTGAAGACGGCGCAGGCCAACGTCTCCGCCTCGCAGGCGCTGCTCGCCCAGAGCCAGACGCAGCGGCAGCGCGCGATCATCCGCTCGCCGGTCAACGGCGTCGTGCTGGCGCGCCAGATCGATCCGGGCGCCACCGTCGCCGCCTCGTTCAACACGCCGACGCTGTTCGTCATCGCCGAAGACCTCAGCAAGATGAAGCTGGAGGTGGCGATCGACGAGGCCGACGTGGGCGAGGTGAAGGTGGGGCAGAAGGCGACCTTCACCGTCGATGCCTTTCCCGGCCGCACCTTTCCGGCGCAGATCACCCGCGTCGACCTGGGATCGAACCTGACGGTGAGTTCGGCGAGTTCGACCAGCACCACGTCGACCGCGACGACGACGGGGCAGGTGGTGTCCTACGCCGCCGATCTCAGCGTCTCCAACCCGACGCTGCAACTGCGCCCCGGCATGACCGCGACCGCGGATATCATCACGTCCGACAAGCAGAACGTGCTGCTCGTCCCCAATGCCGCGCTGCGCTTCAAGCCGACCAGCGCCGACAAGGGCGACCAGGGCGGCGGCATCGCCGGATCGCTCACCTTCCGTCCGCGCCGCGGCCAGCAGCGCGAACGCTCGGCGACGATCGGGCGCGGCGGCCAGCAGACGGTCTACGTCAAGGGCGCCGACGGCACGCCGCAGCCGGTGCAGGTCACCACCGGCGACACCAACGGCACGATGACCGAGGTGCTGGGCGGCAACCTGAAGCCCGGCCAGCAGGTCATCACCGGCCAGCTGGCGAGCGAGGACGGCAGCAGCGGCGGCGGACGCCGGGGCGGCGGCGGCGCCGGCGGTGGCCAGCGCCGCGGAGGTGCGGCCGGTGGGCAGTGACCGGCCGATCCCGCCCGCGGTGACGGGGGAGGGAAGGGCATGACCGACCCCCTCATCTCGCTGCGCAACGTCACCAAGGTGTACGGCGCCGGGGCGACGCAGTTCCAGGCGCTGAAGGGTGTCGACCTCGACATCGCCGGCGGCGATTTCGTCGCGGTCATGGGGCCGTCGGGGTCGGGCAAGTCGACGACGATGAACATCCTCGGCTGCCTCGACGTGCCGAGCGGCGGCGCCTTCCTGTTCCGCGGCGTGCATGTCGAGGCGCTCGATCGCGACCAGCGCGCGCTGCTGCGGCGCAAGTACCTCGGCTTCGTGTTCCAGGGCTTCAACCTCTTGAGCCGCACCAGCGCGCTGGAGAATGTCGAGCTGCCGTTGCTCTATCGCGGCGACGAGAAGCGCGCGCGGCGCGACACCGCGATGGCGGCGCTGGAAAAGGTCGGGCTCGACCGCTGGTGGGACCATACGCCGGCCGAACTGTCCGGCGGCCAGCAGCAGCGCGTCGCCATCGCCCGCGCGATCGTCACCCAGCCCGACGTGCTGCTCGCCGACGAGCCGACCGGCAACCTCGATTCGGAACGGTCGGTGGAGATCATGGAATTGCTGACCGATCTCAACCGCACCAGCGGCATCACCGTGCTGATGGTCACCCACGAACCCGACATGGCCGCCTTCGCCCGCACCGTCATCCACTTCAAGGACGGGCTGGTCGAACGGATCGAGGCGAACCATCGCCCCGGCGTGGTTCCGGCGCTCGACTGATGCTCGGCACCACGCTCGTTCTCGCGCTGCGCTCGATCCGCCGGCACCTGCTGCGCTCGTTCCTGACGACGCTCGGCATCATTATCGGCGTCGCCGCCGTGGTCACCATGGTGACGCTGGGCAAGGCGACGACGGCGCAGGTGCAGAAGAGCATCTCGTCGCTCGGCACCAACATCCTGCAGATCCGCCCCGGCCAGGGCTTCGGGCGCGGGGGTGGCGGGCCGCCGCCGCCGCCGCTGACCGACGATTACCTGCGGCCGATCCGCCAGCAGATCACCGGCGTCACCGCCGTCGCACCGGCGGTGCAGCGCAGCGCGACCGCGATCTATGCCGGCGCCAACTGGTCGACGAGCGTCTACGGCACCACCAACGCCTATTTCACCGTCCAGGCATGGCCGCTGACCGCAGGCCGCGATTTCTCGTCGGACGAGGAACAGGCGGGCAAGGCGGTCTGCATCCTCGGCAATACCGTGGTGAAGAACCTGTTCCCCAACGGCGGCACCGCCGTCGGCCAGCGGATCCGCGTCGCCGACATCTCGTGCATGGTGATCGGCACGCTCAGCGTGCGCGGGCAGGCGGGCTTCGGCGGCGATCAGGACGATGTGGTGCTGATGCCGATGAAGACGGTGCAGCGCCGCCTGACCGGCGACAACAAGCTGTCGGCGATCCTGGTCGGCGTCGACCAGGCCTATGACACGACACAGGTGCAGGCCGCGCTGACCGGACTGATGCGTGAGCTGAGGCACCTGCAACCGGGGCAGGACGACAATTTCTTCATCTTCGACACCAAGCAGATCAGCGACACGCTCTCCAGCACGACGACGCTCTTGACGCGGATCGTCACCGCGGTGGCGGGGATCAGCCTGGTCGTCGGCGGCATCGGCATCATGAACATCATGCTGGTATCGGTGACCGAGCGGACGCGAGAGATCGGCATCCGCCTGGCCATCGGCGCCGTCGCGCGCGAGGTGCTGACCCAGTTTCTGGTGGAGGCGATCGCGCTGTCGATGCTCGGCGGCGTCATCGGCCTGCTGGTGGCGCAGCTGGCGATCGGCGCGTTGTCCCTATGGGGCGGCCTGCCGTTCCTGTTCGTGCCGGAGATCAACCTGATCGCCTTCGGGATATCGGCGCTGATCGGCGTGGTGTTCGGCTATTTCCCGGCACGGCGGGCGGCGGCACTCAATCCGATCGACGCCCTGCGGCACGAATAGCCACAGAGTTGAATAGCCACAGGGATGTAGCATCGGCGGCGTAGCGCGTCGGCCATGCCGCCGCTGCTCGTCGTCCTTTGCCTGGCTCTGGCGCCCGCCCCCGCAATCGCGCAGGATCGTGCCATGACCGCCCAACCCCTGTCGTCGCCGCCGATCGTCATCGCCCATCGCGGCGCGAGCGGTTCGCGCCCCGAACACACGCTGGCCGCCTACGATCTCGCGATCGACCAGGGCGCGGACTTCATCGAGCCGGATCTGGTGCCGACGAAGGACGACGTATTGGTCGCCAGGCACGAGAATGCGATCGACGAGACGACCGACGTCGCCGCGCATCCGGAATTCGCCGATCGCCGCACCACCCGGACGATCGACGGCCACACGATCACCGGCTGGTTCGTCGAGGATTTCACGCTCGCCGAATTGAAGACGCTGCGTGCCCGCGAGCGGCTGCCCCGCTTGCGCGCCGGCAACGCCGCCTATGACGGCCGCTTCGACATCCCGACGCTCGCCGAGATCATCGCGCTCGCCAAGCGCCGCTCGCAGCAGACCGGGCGGACGATCGGCATCTACCCCGAAACCAAGCACCCGACCTATTTCGCCGGCATCGGTCACCCGACCGACGCGCGACTCGTCGCCGAGCTGCGGCGGGCCGGATGGGACAGCGCCGATGCGCCGGTGTTCATCCAGTCGTTCGAGGTGGCGAACCTGCAGCGCATCCACGCGCTGACCAAGGTGCGGCTGATCCAGCTGGTGGCGGGGGAGGGGGCGCCGGCGGATGGCGCCGCGCCGTCCTATGCGGCGATGCTGACGCCGGCGGGGCTGCGACAGGTGGCGACCTATGCCTATGGCATCGGCCCGGACAAGGCGCAGCTGTGGCGCGGGGATGCGCCGACGACGCTGGTCGCCGACGCGCATGCCGCCGGCCTGCGCGTCCACCCCTGGACCTATCGCGCGGAAAACAGCTTCCTGCCCGGCCGCTTCCGCCGGGGAGACGATCCCGCTGCCCATGGCGACCTGGCGGGCGAAATCCGGTCCGCCCTCGGCCTTGGAGTCGACGGATTCTTCACCGACTATCCGTTAGTCGGCGTGGAGACCCTCCACGGCCCCAGGGATCATCCTTAAATGCGTAGCGCCTCCATCCTGCTCCTGCCCGTCATCCTCGCCACCGGCGGTTGCATCAGCACCGCCACATCGATCGTGAAGGCCCCGTTCCAGGTCGCCGGCAAGGCGGTCGACTGGACGACGACGAGCCAGGAAGAGGCCGATCGCAACTATGGCCGCAAGATGCGCAAGCAGGAGGCCAAGGAAGGCCGCGAGCGCAAGAAGGCGGCGGAACGCTGCCGCAAGCATCCCGACGATCAGGACGCCTGCCGCTACTCGGGCTACCGCGCGGGGTATTGAGCGCTCGCCCGATCCGTCAAACCCGTTGTTTTCCGTCATCCCCGCGAAGGCGGGGATCCATAGTCGCAAGTGCCGCTGAGGCTCACCAGCCGTCGTGATTATGGATCCCCGCCTGCGCGGGGATGACGGAGTGAGCGAGGGGCTGGCGGAATGAGAGCGAGCCCCCCTACCGGTCCTGCGCCACCGCATCCCCCGCCAGCGCGCCGGCGATGGCGATCAGCACTTCGGGATGGATGTGCACGCCCAGATGCCCGCTGGTCACCTCCACCGCCTCGGCGCTGGGATCGCGGCAGATGAAGCCGTTGACGAAGCCGTCGCGCGGGCTCCAGATCGCGGTGCAGGGCACGGGCAGCGGCGCGGCGATCGCCTCGCTGCGCGCGATCACCGCCGGATCGTCGACGCGCTCGCCGGTCGCCCATTCGAACGCGCGCCAGACGTTGGTCGCGCGGCCGCCGCCGGCATAGGGCGAACTGACCGTCACCACCCGCGCAACCAGGTCGGGCCGGCGATGCGCCACCAGCCGCGCCATGATCCCGCCCAGGCTGATCCCGACCAGCGTCACCGGCCCCGCCTCGGCATGCAGCGCCGCCACTCGCGCGATCAGCCGCTCCGCCTCCACGCCGACGCTCTTGACGCCGAGATTGCGGCCCAGGCCCCAACCTTCGGCCCGATAGCCCAGCCGCCGCAGGAAGCGGCGCAGCACCAGGCTCGATCCGTCGGCGTCGAACAGGCCCGGCAGCACCATCACCGCGCCGCCGCGGCCCGCCGGCACCGCCGCGAGCGCTGCGGCATGGCGCCAGCGCGTCGCCAGCATCCACGCGACGCGCGGCACCTCGCTCGCCGCCAGCACCTTGGGCGGGGGCGGCGGCGCCAGGAAGGCGGTGCCGAACCGGGCATGCGGCGGCGGCTCGCTGCGCCAGCGCGCCAGCCCGGTCTGCAACCGGCTCAGAACCATCCCAGCACCGTCACCGGAAACGGCGTCCAGCGCCCGACGCGCACGCCGGCCTGGCGCAGCGCGTCGCCGGCCCAGGCATTGCAGGTCCGCCCGGCGCTGTACCGGCCGCGCGCCGCGTAGAAGACGTCGTTGCGGTCATAGCCGCGGAACGTCTCGCGCCGCACCGCGAAGCTCGCCCGGATGACGGCGGCAAGGCGCCGATATTCCTCCGGCCGCAGCAGCACGCTGCGCACATCGCGCGACGGGGTCGGGGCAGGGACGTGCTCGACGTGCATCAGCGTCGCATCGCTGCCGCGCGCCGCCGCCAGGATCGTGCGCAGCTTGACGTCGGCCCAGGTCGCCGTTTCCAGGTAGAAGGCGCGTTCGCCCCAGCCGATCGCCAGATGGTCATAGCCGGCATAACGCGGGTCGGCGAGGTCCGCTCCCGGCGCCACCCCGCGCCAATCCACCCCGGCCGCCACCTTGGGCACGACCAGCCCGACGTGCACGCCGTTCGATTCGACATAGATGCGCACCCCCTCCGCCGGCGGCCGCCAGCCCGCATTGGCGGGGATCGCGCCGCCGACCAGCCCGGCGGCGGCATAACCGGCGAGCAGCAGGACCAGCAGCATCGCCGCCCGGCCCAGCCAGCGGAACGGCATCATCACTGGCGCGCTATGTCGTAACATTCGAAACCTTATGCTAGGCCGTCACCATGGCAGATGACTCGCACGCTTTCGATACCCCTCCCGCCGGCGCCGCCGCCGACTGGACGGTGGACCAGGACTGGCAGCATTATTCCGCGGAGGAGCATGCGACCTGGGACACGCTGTTCGAGCGGCAGAGCAAGCTGCTGCCCGGCCGCGCCTCCGACGCCTATCTGCGCGGGCTCGACGTGCTCAAGCTGTCGAAGCCCGGCATCCCCGATTTCGCCGAACTCTCCGAACGGCTGATGAAGCTGACCGGGTGGCAGGTGGTGGCGGTGCCGGGGCTGGTGCCGGACGACGTGTTCTTCGACCATATGGCCAATCGCCGCTTCGTCGCCGGCAATTTCATCCGCCGCCCCGACCAGCTCGACTACCTTCAGGAACCCGACGTCTTCCACGACGTCTTCGGGCATGTGCCGATGCTCGCCGACCCGGTGTTCGCCGATTATCTGGAGGCCTATGGCCGCGGCGGACAGCGGGCGCTTGGGCTCGATGCGTTGAAGTATCTCGGCCGGCTCTACTGGTACACGGTGGAATTCGGGCTGATCCGCGAGGATGCGGGCCTGCGCATCTACGGATCGGGCATCGTCTCGAGCTTCGCCGAAAGCCGCTTCGCGCTCGACGATCCCAGCCCCAACCGCATCGGCTTCGACATCGCGCGGGTGATGCGCACCGAATACCGGATCGACGATTTCCAGCAGAATTATTTCGTCATCCCCAGCTTCGAGGACTTGTTGCGGATCACGGTGGAGACGGATTTTGCGCCGCTCTATGAGCAGTTGAAGGCGCAGGAGGATATTCCGGTGGCGGCGATCGTGGAGGGGGATGACGTGTTGACGCGGGGAACGCAGGCCTATGCGCTGGAAAAGGCCGGGTGACGTATCCCGTTCAAATACACGTCATCCCCGCGCAGGCGGGGATCCATAATCACTGCCGTGGCCGCTAAGAGCCCAGACGGAAGCCAGTATGGATCCCCGCCTGCGCGGGGATGACGGGTCGCGGGGGGTAAGGCTCGCGCTGCTACCCCCCCGTAGCGGATCAATACACCCGCTTCTTCGGCTTGATGTAGTCCACGTCGTCGGTCAGCGTATAGTCGTGCACCGGGCGGTAATCGATCGCGGTCGCGCCGCCGACGCCGCCCCAGCCGGTGAAGGTGGTGATGGTGTGCTTCATCCACTCGCCGTCGTCGCGATCGGGATGATCCTCGTTGACGTGGGCGCCGCGCGATTCCTTGCGGTTGGCCGCCGAATCGATCGTCACCACCGCTTGGGCGACGAGGTTGTCGAGCTCCAGCGTCTCGATCAGGTCGGTGTTCCAGATCAGGCTGCGGTCGGCGATCGCCACGTCCTGCATCTTGGCATAGATGCCCTTCATCAGCGCCTGCCCCTCGGTGAGGAGCGCATTGTCGCGGAACACCGCGCAATGCTTCTGCATCGTGCGCTGCATCTCGCCGCGGATCGTCGCGGTCGGCGTGCCGCCGGCGGCGTTGCGGAAGCGGTCGAGGCGGGTGAGCGACAGCTCCTCGGAGCCCTTGGGCAGCGGATTGTGCACGGTGTTCGGCTTGGTGATCTCGGCGATCCGCTTGCCGGTCGCGCGGCCGAACACGACGAGGTCGATCAGCGAGTTCGAGCCCAGGCGATTGGCGCCGTGGACGCTGACGCACGCCGCCTCGCCGACCGCGAACAGGCCGGGGACGACCGTGTCCGGGTTGCCGTCCTTCAGGTGGACGACCTCGCCGTGGAAGTTGGTCGGGATGCCGCCCATGTTGTAGTGGACGGTCGGCGTGACGGGGAGCGGCTGGCGCGTCAGGTCTACGCCGGCGAAGATCTTGCCCGTCTCGGTGATTCCCGGCAGGCGCTCGTGCAGCACCTTGGGATCGATATGGTCGAGGTGCAGGAAGATGTGGTCGCCGTTCTTGCCGACGCCGCGGCCTTCGCGCATCTCCATCGCCATCGAGCGGCTGACGACGTCGCGGCTGGCGAGGTCCTTGGCCGACGGGGCATAGCGCTCCATGAAGCGCTCGCCCTCCGAATTGGTCAGGTAGCCGCCTTCACCGCGCGCGCCCTCGGTGATGAGCACGCCCGCGCCGTAGATGCCGGTCGGGTGGAACTGGACGAACTCCATGTCCTGCAAGGGCAGGCCAGCGCGCAGCACCATGCCGCCGCCGTCGCCGGTGCAGGTATGCGCCGAGGTCGCCGAGAAATAGCAACGGCCATAGCCGCCCGTCGCCAGCACCGTGTTGTGGCTGCGGAAACGGTGGATGCTGCCGTCTTCCATGCACAGGGCGACGACGCCGCGGCAGACGCCGTTCTCCATGATGAGGTCGAGCGCGAAATATTCGACGTAGAAGTCGGCGTCGTAGCGCAAGCTCTGCTGGTAGAGCGTGTGCAGCATGGCGTGGCCGGTGCGGTCCGCGGCGGCGCAGGTGCGCTGCGCCGGCGGGCCTTCGCCCATGTTCTGCATCATGCCGCCGAACGGGCGCTGGTAGATGCGGCCTTCGTCCGTCCGGCTGAACGGCATGCCGGCATGTTCCAGCTCGTAGACCGCGGCCGGCGCCTCGCGCACCATATATTCGATCGCGTCCTGGTCGCCCAGCCAGTCCGATCCCTTGACGGTGTCGAACATGTGCCAGGTCCAGTGATCGGGGCCCATGTTGCCGAGGGATGCGGCGATGCCGCCCTGCGCCGCGACGGTGTGGCTGCGCGTCGGGAACACCTTGGTGATGCAGGCGGTCTTCAGGCCGTTCTGCGCGCATTCCATCACGGCGCGCAGCCCCGATCCGCCCGCGCCGACGACGACGGCGTCATAGGTGTGATCGATGATCTTGTAGGCATCCGACATTATGCGGCGGCTCCGAAGGCGACCTTGAGGATCGCGAAGATGGCGATCGCGGCGGTCGCGACCGTGAAGAAGTTGAGGAGGAGGATGGCGGCGACGCGGCGCTCGTCATGCTGGTAATCCTCGATCACCACCTGCAGCCCGAGGCGGAAGTGGTAGAAGACCGAGACGATGAGCAGGATCATCGGGATCGCCGCCCAGCCGTTGCGCAGCCAGCTGTGCACCGCCGCGAAATCATAGGCCGGCATGCGCAGGATCGAGAAGACGAACCACAGCATGAGCAACAGGTTGGAACCGGCGGTGACGCGCTGGCGCCACCAGTGATGCGCGCCTTCCTTGGCGCTGCCGAGGCCGCGGACGCGGCCGATGCTGGTGCCCGAACCCATTACTTGATCCCCAGGTAGAGCCAGAAGGCGGCGGTCAGCACGACGCCGCCGATGATGACGATGAGGCTGAACGTCTTGTTGCGCTTCAGCTCGAACGCGGCGCCGGCGTCCATCACCAGGTGGCGCACGCCGTTCAGCATGTGGGTGAAGAACGCCCAGGTCATGCCGACGCCGATGATCCAGCCCAGGATGTTGAGGTTGCCGGCATCGGTGGTGAACACGTCGCGGAACGTCGCATAGCTTTCGGCACCGCCGGCGATCGCCGCCAGCCACCAGACCAGCAGCGCGGTGCCGACCGTCGCCATCCCCGATCCGGTCGCGCGGTGGAGGATGGAGACCAGCATGTGCGGCCCCCAGCTGTAGTGCAGCTTCAGGAAGCCCGAAAACAGGTGCGGGCTGCGCGGCCGCGGCGGAGTGCGGGATGCCATGAACGGTCCTCAAGCCAAGACGAATGGATTGCCTATTAGGCCGCCGGTCCTGCGATGCAACCCATGCGCCCGCCCGGTGCGACTCTAACCCCCCATTAACCACTGGAGGTTAGACCGCGTGGATACGCCAGTCTTCCGTCCCGGAGAACCCCTTGTCCGACATCGCCCTTCCCCCGCCGGCCAGCATCGCCGCCGCCGTGGACCTCAAGAGCCGCATCACGGCCTTCGACGGTGGTGAGAACACCCTGCTCGCACGGGCGCGGGATCTCTGGGCGATCATCGAACCCGATGCGGCGGAGATCGTCGAGGCCTATTGGGCGCATTGGCGCCTGGCCAATCCCGGCAGCGCCGAATGGACGCCGCTGGAAACCGAACGCCGCATCGCCGCCGGCGTCACCTATCTGCGCAACCGGTGCTGCCACCTCGATGGGCAGGCCTGGGTCGAATCGCTCGAACGCTCGGTCGCCGCGGCCTATGCCGCCGGCGTGTCGACGATGGAGGTGCTGGCCATGTCCTGCGCCAGCGACCGCGCCGCGCTCAACGTCGTCATGCGGCGCATGCCGGGCGATGATCCCCGCCAGGCCGTGATGATCGATGCGCTGATGCGCCTGTTCGGCATGGAGACGGAGCTCACCGTCGAGCTGTTCGCCGGCTTCACCGATTACAATGCCCGCGTCGCGCGCGACCGGCTGGCGGCGGAATTCCGCGAAGGCATCGCAACCGCGGTGGAAACGGCGACCGACGAGGGCCATGCGCTGCGCGAACAGACGGTGCGCAGCTCGGGCTCGGCGCGTGGCATGCTGGGCAAGGCGAGCGAGGTCGCAGCCGCGGCGGAACAGTCCGCGGTGGCGATGCGCGAGGCGGCACAGACCGCCGCCGGCCTGATCCGCGCGATCGAGGATGCCCGCACTGAGGTGGAGGCCGCGGCCGAGATCGCCGCCCGCGCCAGCGTGCAGGCGAGCAACGCGGTCGGCATGTCGGAGGCTCTGTCGGACCATGCCAAGTCGATCGAATCGATCCTGGGCCTGATCCGCGACATCGCCGGCCAGACCAACCTGCTCGCCCTCAACGCGACGATCGAGGCGGCACGCGCCGGGGACGCCGGTCGCGGCTTCGCCGTGGTGGCGCAGGAGGTGAAGAGCCTCGCCAACCAGACCGCGCGCGCCACCGACGACATCGCCGCCAAGATCGCCTCCATCCAGTCCGCGACCCGCTCCACGGTGGAAACCAACGCCAGCATCCGCACCACCGTCACCGAGGTGCAGGAAAGCGCCGACCGCATCCGCTTCGCCATGGAGGCGCAGGCGCAGACGGTGACCGCGATCACCGCCGCCGTCGACGAAACCGCGCTCGCGGCCGATTCCATGTCCAACACCATCGCCGCGATCCGCGAGGATACCGAGACGGTGGCGACCGAGATCGACGGCGTCGGCCGCGGCTTCGACCGGCTCGACGGACGCCTGAACACCCTCAAGAACAGCGCCGGCGAATTCGTCGCCAAGGTCGCTGCGTGAGGCCGGAGAGGATGCAGACATGGCAACGCGGACGGCGCCGGGCGGCGTGACGACGGGCTTGGCGACTCCGCCACGCAGCATCGTCGAGCATCTCGGCGAATATGACTGGGACGGTTCGATCGCGGACGGTTGCCGTCAGATCTGTGCCTTGCTCCAGCCCCAAGATTATGACGCGATAGCCGGGCGGTTCTGGGACCATTATCTCGCGCTGCCCGCGGCGCAGCCGATCCGCCACCTGCTGGCCGGCGAGCGGCTCGCCCGCCGGGTCCGCGAGAGCGCGGACTATGCGCGCGTCAAATACGGCAGCCCCTTCGACGAGGCCTGGGTGGTGATCGCACGCCGGCATGCCGAACAGGCGGTCGCCTCCGGTGTGCCGCTGCCGACGTTACAGGCGATCCTCGCCCGTTCGCACAGCGACACCGTGCGCATCCTCGAACAGCATTGCACCGGCGACACCACCCGGCTGCTGCGCCTGTGCGATGCGGTGCAGCGAATCTCGCTGGTCGAATCGGACGTGATGACCGGCCACCTCGACGCGCTGCGCGCCGGGGAGGCGCGGCAGGAACGGATCGCCCGATCGGCGGCGTTCCGCGAAAGCATCGCCAGCTCGATCGAGGGCGCGGCGACGCTGGGCGCCCGCATCCGCGTGCAGGCGAGCGCTGCCTCCGCCTCCACGCGACAGGTGCTGGGCAAGGCGAGCGAGGTCGCGGCGGCGGCGGAGCAATCCGCGGTGGCGATGCGCGAGGCGGCGCAGACCGCGGCGGGCCTCATCCGCGCGATCGAGGACGCGCGCGGCGAAGTGGATGCCGCGGCGGGTATCGCCCACCGGGCGAGCGAACATGCCGGCGACGCGGTGCGGGCGAGCCACCTGCTGTCCGATCATGCCAAGTCGATCGAATCGATCCTCGGCCTGATCCGCGACATCGCCGGCCAGACCAACCTGCTCGCCCTCAACGCGACGATCGAGGCGGCACGCGCCGGGGACGCCGGCCGCGGCTTCGCCGTCGTGGCGCAGGAGGTGAAGAGCCTCGCCAACCAGACCGCGCGCGCCACCGACGACATCGCCGCCAAGATCGCCGCCATTCAGTCCGCGACGCGCTCCACGGTGGAAACCAACGCCAGCATCCGCACCACCGTCACCGAGGTGCAGGATAGCGCCGACCGCATCCGCGTGGCGATGGAGGCGCAGGCACAGACGGTGACCGCGATCACCGCCGCCGTCGACGAAACCGCGCTCGCGGCCGATTCCATGTCCAACACCATCGCCGCGATCCGCGAGGATACCGAGACGGTGGCGTCGGAGATCGACAGCCTGGGTGCCGGTTTCGGCGACGTTGGCGACCGGCTGGGTCAGCTGCGCCAGTCGGCGGACAGCTTCTCGGCGAGCGTGGGGTAGGGGGCGGGCGCACCCACGCCCCACGCTCCCGCGCCCGACGCCCATTCCCAATCCCCGTGCCGCGGCGTAAGGCCGCCCCCCATGACCATTCTTCTCACCGGGTCGAGCCGCGGTATCGGCGCGGCGATCCAGCAATCGCTCACCGCCGCTGGCGCCACCGTCATCGGCCACGGCACGCGCAGCGGCATCGCCGCCGACTTCGCCGATCCCGCCGCCCCGCAGGCCTTGTGGGACGCCGCGCTCGAACAGGCGGGCGGCACCATCGACGTGCTGGTCAACAATGCCGGCGTGTTCGAAGCCAATCCGCTCGACCGCGACCATGGCGACTGGGTCGCCGACTGGGACCGGACGATGCGCGTCAACCTGACCGCCGCCGCCGAACTCTGCCGCCTCGCCGTGCGCCACTGGCAGCACCGGGGGACCGGCGGCCGCATCGTCAACGTCGCCAGCCGCGCCGCCTATCGCGGCGACAGCCCGGCGCACTGGCATTATGCCGCCGCCAAGGCCGGCATGGTCGCGATGACCAAGACGATCGCGCGCGGCTATGCGCGCGAGGGCATCCTCGCCTTCGCGATCTGCCCGGGCTTCACCATGACCGGCATGGCCGATGACTATCTCGCCAGCCGCGGCGGCGACACGCTGCTCGCCGACATTCCGCTCGGCAAGGTCGCCGATCCCGAAGAGGTCGCCGCGGTCGCGCGTTTCTGCGCGCTGGAGGCTCCCGCCTCGATGACCGGCGCCGTCCTCGACGTGAACGGGGCGAGCTATGTCCGCTGATACCAGCTGGAAGATCAGCCTGCCCTGCACCCGCGCCGAGGCGGAGGCGATCGACAGCGCCTCCGACCTCGCGATCGACGCGGTGCTGATGACCACGGAAGAGGTGGAGGACGATGTCGAGCGCTGGCGGCTCGACGCCTATGTCGAGCATCGCCCCGATGCGGCGATGCTGGCGACGATCCACGCTTTGGTGCCGAGCGCCAGCGCCTGCGACCCCGTCGTCACCGAACTGACCGACGAGGATTGGGTGGCGATGAGCCAGGCAGGCCTCGAACCGATCCGCGAGGGCCGCTTCGTCGTCCACACCAGCGCGCATCCCGTCGCCGCGCCGCCGGGTGGCCGCGCCTTCCTGATCGATGCCGGCCAGGCGTTCGGCACCGGTCATCACGGCACGACCAGCGGCTGCCTCGCCATGCTCGACGGGCTGGCGAGCGCCGGACGGTCCTTCGCCAAGGTCATCGACGTCGGCACCGGCACGGGCCTGCTCGCCTTCGCCGCGGTGGAGCTGTGGCCGCAGGCGGCGGTGGTCGCGACCGATATCGATCCGGTCGCCGTCGCGGTCAGCGCCGACAATGCGCGCAGCAACGGGATCGCGGCGGGCGCCAGCGAAGATGGGGGCGCCGGCGCGGTCGCGCTGTTCGTCGCCGACGGCGCGCGCCACCCGCAGATCGACGCGGCAGCGCCCTTCGACCTCGTCATCGCCAACATCCTCGCCGGGCCGTTGGTGTCGATGGCGCCCGAACTCGCCGCGATCGCGGACCGGGGCGCGACGATCGTCCTCGCCGGCCTGCTGGAGACGCAGCGTGAGACGGTGGTCGCCGCCTATGCCGCTTGCGGCTGCACGCTGGAGGCGATCGACCGCCGCGGCGACTGGACGGTGCTGCGCCTGCGCGCCGGCGACACGCGCTACGTCCCGACCGCGCCGTTCGACCCCAAGGGCCGCGACGGCTGGGCGCTGGACCTGTAGGGCGGGGCGAACCTGTGCGGGCGGCAAGACGCCTGTGAAAGCCGCTGCGGCGTCCTCAACCCCTCCGTCACCCCGGACTGGGTCCGGGGGCCACCGTGCGGCATAGTCAACGGCCTGCGAGCATGCGGCGCAGTGGATGCCGGAACAAGTCCGGCAAGACGGCAATGTTACGCAGAGAGCCCGCCTGTGCGGGAACGACGGAATGGGGAATGGGCCGATGGACCTCTCCGCCACCACGCTCGCCGCAACCCGCTGACCGCGCACCCCAATCCCCCGCGCGCACATTCCGCTGTCCTATTTGGAAAATCCCTGATCCGTCCCCCGCCGCAACCACAGGGGGAACGATCCATGACCATCGCCACGCTCATCGACCAGGTCATCGCCCGCGAGGGCGGCTACGTCGACCATCCCGCCGACCGCGGCGGCGCGACACGCTGGGGGATCACCACCGCGGTGGCGCGCGCCAACGGCTATCATGGGCGGATGCGCGACCTGCCGCGCGGCGTGGCGGCGGCGATCTATGAAGCGATCTATTGGCGCGGCCCCGGGCTGGACCGCGTCGCGGCCCGCGCGCCGCGCCTCGCCGCCGAACTGTTCGACACCGCGGTCAACATGGGGACGGGCGTCGCGGCCGGGTTCCTGCAACGCGCGCTCAACGCACTGAACCGCGGCGCGAACGATTATCCCGACCTCGCCATCGACCAGGCGATCGGCCCGCGCACATTGGCCGCGCTCGACGCCTTCCTCGCCCGCCGGGGGCGCGAGGGCGAGGCGGTGCTGACCAGGGCGGTGGATGCCTTGCAGGGCGAACGCTACCTCGCCATCGCCGAACGCCGTCCGGCCAACGAAGCCTTCCTCTACGGCTGGCTGGCGGAGCGGATCGGATGACCGAACCCCGCGATCCGTGGGTCGCGCGCGCGCGGCCCGCCTTCCTCTATGTCATGTACGCGCTGCTGCTGTGGTCGATCCCGATGAGCCTCGTCGCCGCGATCAGCCCCGCGACCGCTGCCGCCATGGCGCGCGGCGTGGGCGCCTATCTGTCCGCGATCCCCGAACCGCTCTACGCGCTCTTCGGCACCGGCTACCTCGGCTACACCGCCGCACGCGCCTGGGGGAAGGCGAAGGGGGTGGAGCGTTAGGCTTCCACGCAGTGGATCGGACTCCGGCATCACGCGCACCCTTTGCACCTCCCGCCTGCGATCCTACATCGCGGCGCATGAGCGGGAACGATCCACATTCCATGCCGGTCTGGCATGGCACCACCATTCTGTCGGTCAGGCGCAACGGCAAGGTCGTCGTCATCGGCGACGGCCAGGTCTCGATGGGCCAGACCGTGATGAAGCCCAATGCGCGGAAAGTCCGCCGCCTCGGCGCGGAAGGGCAGGTGATCGGCGGGTTCGCCGGTGCGACCGCCGACGCCTTTACCCTGTTCGAGCGGCTGGAGGCGAAGCTGGAGCGGCATCAGGGCCAGCTGATGCGTGCCGCCGTCGAGCTCGCCAAGGACTGGCGCACCGACAAATACCTGCGCAACCTGGAGGCGATGATGATCGTCGCCGACAAGGAGGTGACGCTGATCCTCACCGGCAACGGCGACGTGCTGGAGCCGGAGAACGGCGTCGCCGCGATCGGATCGGGCGGCAATTACGCGCTCGCCGCCGCACGCGCGCTGGTCGATTACGAAGGCGATGCGGAGGCGATCTGCCGCAAGGCGATGGCCATCGCCGCCGAAGTCTGCGTCTACACCAACGACCGCACCACCATCGAGACGCTCGACAGCGTCAGCTGATCTCGAAAGCCCCTCCCCTTCAGGGGAGGGGTTGGGGTGGGGCCTGTCCGCAAGCCTTGCCCTCGATGACTTCCCCACCCCCAACCCCTCCCCTGAAGGGGAGGGGCTTGAGAGAAATATGAACCAGAATCTTACCCCCAAGACGATCGTCGCCGCGCTCGACGCGCACATCATCGGCCAGCGCGACGCCAAGCGCGCGGTCGCCGTCGCGCTGCGCAACCGCTGGCGTCGCCAGCAGCTCTCCGCCGACCTGCGCGACGAGGTGACGCCCAAGAACATCCTGATGATCGGGCCGACCGGCTGCGGCAAGACCGAGATCAGCCGCCGCCTGGCCAAGCTTGCCGACGCCCCCTTCGTCAAGGTGGAGGCGACCAAGTTCACCGAGGTCGGCTATGTCGGCCGCGACGTCGAACAGATCGCCCGCGACCTCGTCGAGGAGGCGATCCGGCTGGAGAAGGAGCGCCGCCGCCTCGCCGTGAAGGACAAGGCGGAGGAGGCGGCGATGAAGCGCCTGCTCGACGCCCTGGTCGGCAAGGACAGCAGCCAGGCGACGCGTGAAAGCTTCAAGCAGCGCTTCGCCGACGGCCACCTCGACCAGACCGAGATCGAGATCGAGCTGGAACAGGCGCCCGCCATGCCCTTCGAGGTGCCCGGCGCCGGCCCGCAGATGATAAACCTCGGCGAGATGATGAAGTCGTTCGGCGGCGGCCAGCAGTTGAAGCGCCGCAAGCTGACCGTCCGCGCCGCCTGGGACAAGCTGGTCGAGGAAGAGGCCGACAAGCGCCTCGATCAGGACGAGGTGAGCCGCACCGCGCTCGCCGATGCCGAGGCGAACGGCATCGTCTTCCTCGACGAGATCGACAAGATCGCGGTCAGCGACGTGCGCGGCGGCTCGGTCAGCCGCGAAGGCGTGCAGCGCGACCTGCTGCCGCTGATCGAGGGCACCACCGTCTCGACCAAATATGGCCCGATGAAGACCGACCATATCCTCTTCATCGCCAGCGGCGCCTTCCACGTCGCCAAGCCGTCCGACCTGCTGCCCGAATTGCAGGGCCGCCTGCCGATCCGCGTCGAGCTGAAGGGCCTGACCGAGGAGGATTTCATCGCCATCCTGTCGGACACCAAGGCATCGCTGCCCGCGCAATACCGGGCGCTGATCGCCACCGAGGGCGTCGACGTGACCTTCACCGACGACGGCATCGCCGCCATCGCCCGCATCGCCGCCGAGGTGAACGGCCAGGTCGAGAACATCGGCGCCCGCCGCCTGCAGACGGTGATGGAAAAGCTGCTGGAGGAGGTGAGCTTCGATGCCGAGGATCGCAGCGATCCGGTGACGGTGGACGCCGCCTACGTCGAGAAGCAGCTCGCCGGCATCGCGCGCAACACGGATCTCAGCCGCTTCGTGCTGTAACCATAGCGCGCGTGGCGGGGTGGACGTACTGGCGGGACGAGGTGGAGGACAAGACGTCGGAGCGACATGACATCACCTCCACCCGTCATTGCGAGCGCAGCGAAGCAATCCAGAGCCGGATCAGGACGCCCTGGATTGCTTCGCTGCGCTCGCAATGACGGCTTGAGGGACCTTCAGCGTTTCACCCGCGTGTACGGCGTGAACTCGGTGAACCGGCAATAGGCCGACGGAATGGTCGTCCCCGGCGTCAGCACCCGGAACCGGTCGTTGCGGCACAGTTGCCCGCCATAGACCTCGACGATCAGCGTGTTGAGCGGTTCCAGCGACGGGCAGGCGCCGACCGGCCCCGTCTTCCACACCCGCCGCCCGGCGCCCTCGGTATAGAGGATGGTATGCGCATCGATGATCGACGGGCCGTTGGTCGGCGACAAAGTGATGCAGTTCTGCGGCGCGCCGGCGACGCGGCCGGCGAGCGGATCGGCCTTGGCGGCGAGCAGCGGCAGGGCGAGGGCGGCGAGCGCGAGCGTCTTCATGGCGTCATTTGCCCCGTGTGTAGCGGATGAATGGACCGAACGAGCAGCTGCCGCTGAACGTCCGCGACGCCGAATCGACGGTGGTCGCGATATCGCCCTGGCACAGCTGGCTCTGCGGCGAGCGGGTGATGAGGATGTCGCCGCGGCCCACCCGCTCGCATCCGCCCGCGGTGTCGGTGCGATACTTCAGTCCGCGGTTGACGGTGTAGACCAGGGTCGGCCCATAGCCCTTGACCTGCGCACTGGGGAACCGCGGCATGCAGCTGGAGGACTGGCCCGGCGTCAGCCCCGCCAGCTCCCTGCCCAGCGCATCGGCCGCCGCGGCATCCGCCTGTTGTGCGGCCAGCCGTTGCTGCGGGCTCTGCGTGCATCCCGCCGCCAGCAGTGCGGCGCTCGCGATCACCAACGACCGTCCGATCATCGTCCTCGTCCTCCGATCCGACCAGCACAACGGATCAGCCGCTGAAACTATCCTTGGCGGCGCGCAGCCGGCCCAGCGCCTCGGCATCGCCGGCACGCAGGAACGGATTGGTCGCGCGCTCCAGCCCGATGCGCGTCGGGATCGTCGGTTCGCCCGCGGCACGCAGGGCATCCACCTCGGTCATCCGCGCCGCCAGCGCCGCATTGTCCGGCTCGGCGGTCAGCGCGAAGCGGCCGTTGCTCTGCGTATATTCATGCCCGCAATAGACATCGGTGGCGTCGGGCAGCGCGGCATAGCGCTGCATGTTGGCGAACATCTGCGCCGCCGTCCCTTCGAACAGGCGGCCGCAGCCCATCGCGAACAGCGTGTCGCCGGTGAAGATCGCGCCCGCCTCGGCGAGGTGGAAGGCGATGTGCCCGGCGGTATGGCCCGGCACTTCCATCACCCGCGCCTCGCAGGCGCCGATGCGCACCGTGTCGCCCTCCCGCACCGTCACGTCGAGCGTCGGGATCTTCGCCGCCTCCGCCGCCGGCCCGGTGACGCGGGCACCGGCGGCGCGCAGGGTCGCATTGCCGCCGGTGTGATCGGGGTGCCAGTGGGTCGTCCAGACCTGGCCGATCGTCCAGCCGCGCTCGGCCGCGGCCTGCTGCACCGGTGCCGCCTCGCCGGGATCGACCACCACCGTCTCGCCCGACGCGGGATCGTGGAGCAGCCAGGCGTAATTGTCGGCGAGCACGGGTACCCGGACGATCTCCAGCGTCATGTCACCAGCTTCCGGTGTTCGGCATCGACGCCCACGGCTCGGCGGGGTCGAGCACGCCGTTCTGCAGCAGCTCGATCGAGATGCCGTCCGGCGTCTTGACGAAGGCCATATGCCCGTCGCGCGGCGGGCGGTTGATCGTCACGCCGCCGTCCATCAGCCGCTGGCAGGTGTCGTAGATATTGTCGACGCGATAGGCGAGGTGGCCGAAGTTGCGGCCGCCGCCATAGTCTTCCGGGTCCCAATTGTAGGTCAGCTCCACCTCCGCCTTGGCGCGTTCGCCCGGCGCGTTCATATCCTCGTCTGCGGCGAGGAAGATCAGCGTGAAGCGGCCCTTCTCATTCTCCATCCGCCGGACTTCCTTCAGCCCCAGCAGCTCGAAGAATCGGATGGTCGCGTCGGGATCGGTGACGCGGATCATGGTGTGGAGATAGTGCATAAGGGGTCCTGCATGGGTTGCGACGGCACGCCGTTACGCCCCCAACGCGCAAGCCACCAGCCCGAGTTCCCTTCGTCTCACCTGGCCCAAGATGATTCACGCGGAGGCGCGGAGGTGATCCGTGCGCGGCAGCGCACCTCCACCATCCACCCCTTTAGGCTGAAAAGCTGCAGGCGCGGCGGGGTACGACACCTCCGCGCCTCCGCGCCTCCGCGTGAATCATCTTTGCGGCGTCGCCCGAAACCCCCGGTCCGTCAGCGTCCGGCCGGAACCGTCGCCGGCTTGTCGCCGAACTGCGCAAGCGCCGCGCGTGCGTTGCGGCCGGCGGGGGCATTGGGGGCGAGCCGCGCCGCTTCCGCCCAGGCCGCGCGTGCGCCGGCCTCGTCACGGGCCAGCGCGGCGATGTTGCCCGCCTCCAGCTGGACGGAGGCATCGTCCGCCGCGCGCTTCAGCGCCTCGCCGATATCCTTGCGCGCACGCGGGATATCGCCGTCGCGGCGGGCGAGCGTGGCGGACAGCAGCCACGCGAGCGGATCGTCGCCGGCGTTGGTGAGCGCCAGGTCGATGTCGCGCCGCGCCGCGGCATCGTCGCCGCTCGCCACCATCACCCGCGCATGGTCGAGCTGCGCCTCGCCGAGCGCCAGCCCCTCCAGCGTGCCGGCGACCAGCGCGCTGTCGAGCGCGGTGCGCGCCCGCGGCGCGTCGTTCGCCGCCAGCCGCGCATTGCCCGCCTGCGCCCAATAGATGGCGGCGCGCCGATCGTGCGCGAGTTCCGCCGCCTTGGCCGCAGCTTCGAACTCGCCGGCCGCCCCGGCGAAATTCTGTTCCTGCGTATAGGCTAGCCCGGCGCATTGCCGCGCGAACCAGGCGCCGCCGCTCGCCGCCCAGCGCACCGCCTCCGCCCGTGCCGCCGCCGGATCGTCGCGCGCCAGCGTCACGCAGCGGTCGTAGCGCGCCTCGCGCGGGTCGGCCGGCTTGGCGGCGGGCGCAGGCGCGGCGGCCTGCAGCAGCATGGCGAGGATCGGGATCATAAGCGGGCCAGCACGTCCTCCACCGCTCGCAGGACCAGCGCGATATCCGTGTCGCGCGACAGGCGGTGCTCGCCGTCCTTGACCAGCAGCGTCTGCACATCGGCTGAACGGATCATCTCGCCCAGCCGCACGGTACGGTGCCACGGCACGTCGGGATCGGCCATCCCTTGTACCATCCGCACCGGCCCGTCGAACGGAATGGTGCCGAACATCAGCCGATTGGCCTCGCCCGACTGGAAGAAGGCACGGGTATAGACGGTCGGTTCGGGGCCGTAGGGATTGGGGCGCTCCAGCCGACCCTGGTTCAGGATCGCCATCTTCTCGTCCATGGTGAAGCCCCAGTCGGTGAAGTCGGGGGCGGGCGCGATCCCGACCAGCCCGACGACCTGCCCGGCGCGCGCCTTGGCGACCAGCAGCATCAGCCACCCGCCCATCGACGATCCGACCAGCACCACCGGCCCGGTCGCGACCTGGTCTAGCATCGCCAGCACGTCGTCGCGCCAGCCGGCCAGCGTCTGCTCCTCGAACGCCCCCTCGCTCTGCCCGCAGCCGCCGTAATCGAAGCGGAGGAAGGCGCGGCCCTGCGCCGCCGCCCAGGCCTCCAGCGCCACCGCCTTGCTGCCGTTCATGTCGGAGGCATAGCCTGGCAGGAAGACGATCGTCGGGCTGGTGCCGGCAGTGTGATGGTAGGCGAGGCGGGGGCGGGGCGCTGTCATCGGGCGTCTGTACCGCGCCCCGCCACATCCGTCATCCCGGCCGCTACTTCGCGAGGAACGTCGTGAGGGCGGTGCGGAACGCGTCGGGTTGATCCAGCATCACGAAATGCGCGGCATCGCCGATGTCGACGAAGGTCACGTGCGGCGCGTCGGCATAGGCCGCCGTGTAGAGCGCATCGGCCTGCGGCTTGTCCGGCCCGGCGGCGTTCCAGGGATAGACGAGCGTGATCGGCGTCGCGATCCCCTTAAGGGCGGGGCGCAGGTCGGTGGTCATGTCCTCGTACATCGCCTGGCCCGACACGCGCGGGTCGGCGGCCTCCGCCCACGCCGTCACCTTAGCGCGCGAGGCGGGCTTCAGCGCCAGCCGGTCGGCCACCGCGCGTGCCGCTGCGGCATCGGCCGGCTTGCCGTAGCTCGCCACCTGCGCATCGCGCATCTGCCTGGCGCGCGGCTCGACCATCGCGACGGTGGCGGCCGGCGCGAAGAGCGTGCCGATGAACGGCAGCGAATCGACGATCATCAGCTTGCCCGCATCGCCCGGATGCGCCTTGGCCAGCATCAGCGCGACGAGCCCGCCCATCGAATGCCCGACGATCGCGGCGCCGCCGATCCTGTCCTTGCCGATCAGCGCATGAAGGTCGGCGACCACGCCGTCGAGGATGCCGGGCGACAGGTTCGCCCCCGGCGCATCGCCACCGAAGCCGTTGACCTGCACCACATAGACGCGGTGGCTGCGCGCGAGGTCCGGCACCACGCCGTCCCACACCGCCCCCGGGCTGGACAGGCCGGGGATCAGGATCACCGGCGTGCCCTTGCCGGTCGCGGTGACGGAGATGTGCGCCATCCGCGTGACGGGTGCCGGCGCGGCGGCATGGCTGGCGGCGGGATGCAGCACCACGCCCAGGGTCAGGGCGGAGGCGGCGAGACGGAGACCGAGATGGCGGATCACGTCATTTCTCCTTGGACGGGCTGACGAACACGTCTTCGATGGCAAGGCCGAACATTTCGGCGATGCGGAAGGCGAGGGGGAGCGACGGGTCGTAGCGCCCCGTCTCGATGGCGTTGACGCTCTGGCGGCTGACCTCCAGCTGCTCGGCGAGATGCTGCTGGCTCCAGCCCCGCGTCGCCCGAAGGTCGCGCAGGTGGTTGTTCATGCCGCCCTCCGCTCGATGATCCGGTTGACCAGCGCGCCGATGCCGAGGCCGGCGAAATAGACGACCGGCCAGGCGTAGCCGACGACGTGGCGGACCAGCCCGAACCCTTCGAGGAAGCCCCAGATCGTCGCCGCGGTGAGCGCGATGGCGGTGGCGATCAGCAGCTGGCGGATCTGCAGCATGCGCAGATATTCGTCGCTTTCCTCGATCAGATAGCGGCCCATCAGCCAGAAGAACCCGGACACCGCGAGCGCGGGGAGCATGCCCACGCCATAGGCGAGCGGCCCTGCGACGAGGTGGCGGCTGATGAGATAGACGGCGAGGAACAGCAGCGCCGCATACACGACGCTGAGCAGCAGGACCCGCTGGTTGTAGCGGCGCTGGGCGGGAGAGAAACGCATCAGCAACCTCCTTCGACTCGATGTGAAGGAAGCTTTACATGGAAAGCAAGCTTTACGTCAAGCTAGCTTTCCATCAAATGATGAACTCGATCGACCGCTTCTGGATCTCGTCGGCGCGCTTGGCGACGACCTCGCCGTGCAGCGCCTCGATCGTGCGGCTGCCGGTGGTGGTGAACAGGAACGGCAGCACGCCGTGGATCAGCGCGGCGACCCCGCCGCCGATCATGCGCAACCCGAATCGGCTGGCGACGCCGAAATGCTGGCCATAGCTCTCGCCGACCGAGGACGGGTGTTCGGTGAACGGGTTCATCGCCGGATACCTCCTGACCGGGGAAACTAGCGGTCGGCCTGCAATGTTGCCAGCATGTCGGCGGCGAGCAGGCTCAACGTGTCGTCGCGTGCCCCCATCACGACGATGCGATCGCCGGCCTCCGCTTCCGCGACCAGCATCGCCGCCGCCGCGCCGCGGTCCGCGACATGGCGCGCGTCGCAGCCCCGGCCGCGCAGGTCGTCGACGATGTCGCCGCTGGTCACCTCGCGGGCGACCGTGCCGCCGAAATAGACGGGATCGGGCAGCACCAGCACGTCGCCCGGCGCCAGCCGCTCCGCCAGGCTGTCGACCAGCTCGCGGCGCATCACCTTCAGCGGGCCATAGCCGTGCGGCTGGAACAGGATCAGCAGCCGGCCGGGAAAGGCGTGCAGCGTGTCGAGCGTCGCGGCGATCTTGTCGGGGTTGTGGCCGAAATCGTCGATCACCGCGACACCGCGACCCTCGCCGACCAGATCGAACCGGCGCCTCAGGCCGGTGAAGCCGCCGATCGCCGCCGCCGCGGTGCCCAGCGGCACACCCGCCGCCACCGCCGCCGCGATCGCCGCCAATGCGTTGGACACGTTGTGGCGCCCCGGCACCTGCAACGTCACCGGCATCGCCGCCCCGCCGCCGGCGACGAGGTCGAAGCGGACGGAGAACGGCGCCTCGACGATGCCGTGCGCGGCGAAATCGGCGTCGCGTTCCAGGCCGAAGGTCGCGACATGCGTCGGCGGCAGCGCGGCGGCGAGCGCGGCGGCCTCGTCGTTGTCGAGGTTGACGATCGCCGTCTCCGCCTTGGCGATGAAGTCGGCGAACAGCCCGCGCAATTCGTCCAGCCCCTTGTGATCCAGGCTGACGTTGTTGAGCACCGCGATCCGCGGCCGATAGCGCGCGATCGACCCGTCGCTCTCGTCCACCTCGCTGACGAAGGCGTCGCCCGCTCCGACCAGCGCGCTGGCGAAGGGTGCGTCGGCCGCAGCGAAGTTCTTCATCACCGCGCCGTTCATCACCGTCGGATCGCGCCCCGCGGCGTGCAGGATCCAGCCGATCATGCCGGTGACCGTCGACTTGCCGCTGGTGCCGGCGACGCCGATCGGCAGGTCGGCGGCGTTGAACAGCGCGCTCAGCAGCTCGGCCCGGCTCGCCCGCGCGGCGCCGAGCCGGTTCGCCGCGACGATGTCGGCAACCGTCTCCTCGACCGCTGCGGATGCGACGACGATCTGGTCGGGCGCGGTGATGCCGCTGCCGTCCTGCGGAAACAGCGCGACGCCGCGCGCGCGCAGCGCATCGAACTTCGCCGGCACGCGCCCCTGGTCGAGCCCGCGGTCCGATCCGGCGACCACCGCGCCGCGCCCGGCGAGGATGGTCGCGAGCGGCAGCATCCCCGATCCACCGATCCCGACGAGAAAGAAGCGCCGGTTGGCGAGCGAGCCGGAAAGATTGCCGTCGATCATCCGGACGCGCTATCGACGCGCCCCGGCAGGGGCAAGGCTCTGCGCGGCCAGCGGAGCGTCGGACATGAGGATTGGAGTGGTGGCGCCGGCCAGCATCGGCAACAAGGATGCCGAGGCGCCGTTCCTCGCCTTCGCCGCGCTCGCCTATCCCGAGGTCGAGCTGGTCGTGCACCCGCAATGCTGGGAGGTCGCGGGCCATTTCGCCGGCGACGATGCGCGCCGCGCCGCCGCCTTCCTCGAATTCGCCAACGATCCCGGCTTCGACGCGATCTGGTTCCTGCGCGGCGGCTATGGCTCGAACCGCATCCTGCCGCTGGTGATGCCGCAGCTGGGGCCGGCGGCGCGCCACAAGAGCTACCTCGGCTATTCGGACATGGGCTTCCTGCTCGGCGCGCTCTACGCGGCGCGGATCGGCCGTCCGGCGCACGGCCCGATGGCGAGCGATATCCGCCGCCAGCACGGCGACCAGACGATCGCCCGCTCGCTCGGCTGGCTCGCCCGCGGCGACCGGACGGGGCTGGAGCCGGGGCTCGACGGGCGGCCGGCGGCGGCGTTCAACCTGTCGATCCTCGGCGCGCTGATCGGCACGCCCTATCTGCCCGACCTCACCGATCACGTTCTGCTGATCGAGGAGGTGTCGGAACCGATGTACAATATCGACCGGCTGCTCTTCCACATGGGCCATGCGACCCAGCTGAAGGGCATCGCCGGCGTGCGATTGGGCGGCGTCACCGCGGTCCAGCCCAACGAACCCGAATGGGGCGAGACGCTGGAGTATATGATCGGGCGCTGGTGCCGGGATCTGGGCGTGCCGTACCTCGGCCGCGCGGAGATCGGCCATACGCAAGGCAACCGCGTAGTGCCGTTCGGCATCGCTTGATCGCGTTCTTCGTCATCCCCGCGCAGGCGGGGATCCATATTCCAGATCGTCAGCGAAGGCGCCGAAGCGTCAGCCAGTATGGATCCCCGCCTGCGCGGGGATGACGGGTTCAGGGGGGGGCAGACGCACGACGCTTGCCTATATACCGCAGGACGCCGTATTCGCGCCGTTCAACAAAAAGGTGAATCCCGCTCATGTCCGCCCACCCGGCCGAGTTGTTCCGCATCACGCTGCCCGACGGTTCCGTCCGCGAGGTTGCGCCCGGGACTACCCCCGCGGACGTGGCCGCCGCGATCGGGCCGGGCCTCGCCAAGGCGGCACTGGCCGCGCGCATCGACGGGCAGGTCCGCGACCTCAACCGCCCGTTCGACGGCGACACCCAGCTCGCGCTCGTCACTGCCAAGGACGAGGCGGACGCGCTCGAACTCGTCCGTCACGATCTCGCCCATGTCATGGCGGAGGCGGTGCAGCACCTGTTCCCCGGCACGCAGATCACCTTCGGCCCCGCGACCGACGACGGCTTCTATTACGACTTCGCGCCCAAGGATCGCCCCTTCACCGAGGACGACCTGCCCGCGATCGAGGCGGAGATGCGCCGCATCATCGCGAAGAACGAACCCTTCACGCGCGAGGTGTGGAGCCGCGAGCAGCTGATCGACACGTGGACGCAGCAGGGCGAGACGTTCAAGGCCGAATGGGCCGCCGAATTGCCCGAGGGCGAGGAACTGACGATCTATCGCCAGGGCCAGTGGCTCGACATGTGCCGCGGGCCGCACATGGTGTCGACCGGCAAGCTCGACCCGAATGCCTTCAAGCTGACCCGCGTGTCGGGCGCCTATTGGCGCGGCGACCAGAAGAACGCGATGCTCAGCCGCATCTACGGCACCGGCTGGCTCAACAAGAAGCAGCTCGACCAGCACCTGTTCATGCTGGAAGAGGCGGCCAAGCGCGACCATCGCAAGATCGGGCAGGAGATGGACCTGTTCCACCTCCAGTCGGAGGCGCAAGGGTCGGTGTTCTGGCACCCCAAGGGCTTCGTGCTGTGGCGGCAGATGGAGGCCTATATGCGCCGCCGCCTCGACGCCGCCGACTATGCCGAGGTGAAGACGCCGCAGCTGATGGACGCGCGCCAGTGGGAACAGTCCGGCCACTGGGGCAAGTATCGCGAGAACATGTTCGTCGTGCCGGACGAGGTGCCCAACACCGAGGACGAGGGGGCGGTGCTGTCCGGCGAAGGCGACCTGATGGCCCTCAAGCCGATGAACTGCCCGGCGCATGTGCTGATCTTCAAGCAGGGCATCAAATCGTACCGCGACCTGCCCATCCGCATGGCCGAATTCGGCTGCTGCCACCGCAACGAGCCGCACGGCGCGCTGCACGGCATCATGCGCGTCCGCCAGTTCACGCAGGACGACGCGCATATCTTCGTGCGCGAGGACCAGCTGGTCGAGGAGGTGCGCAAGTTCTGCGAGCTGCTGGACAGCGTCTACCGGGATCTCGGCTTCGAGGATTACGCCGTGAAGCTGGCGCTGCGCCCCGAAAAGCGCTTCGGCGACGATGCGATGTGGGACAAGGCGGAGGCGGAGCTGCGCGAGGCGGTGCTGGCGTCCGGCCTGTCCGATTCGATCAAGGCGAAATTCGAGGAATTGGAGGGCGAAGGCGCCTTCTACGCTCCCAAGCTCGAATTCCACCTCACCGACGCCATCGGCCGCACCTGGCAGGTGGGCACCATCCAGTCCGACCGCGTGCTGCCCGAACGGCTCGACGCGAGCTATGTCGGCGAAGACGGCAACCGCCATCGCCCCGTCATGCTGCACCGCGCGATCCTCGGCACCTTCGAACGCTTCATCGGCATCCTGATCGAGCATCACGCCGGCCGCTTCCCGCTGTGGCTGGCGCCGGTACAGGCGGTGGTGGCGACGATCGTGTCGGACGCCGATGGCTATGCCGAGGAGGTGGCGGCGACGCTCCGCAAGGCCGGCATTCGCGTCGAAACCGACCTGCGCAACGAGAAGATCAACTACAAGGTCCGCGAACATTCGGTCGCTAAGGTCCCGGTGCTGCTCGTCGTCGGCAAACGCGAGGCGGAGGAAGGCAAGGTCGCCATCCGCCGCCTGGGCAGCCAGGCGCAGCAGATCGTGACGCTCGACGAAGCGGTCGCTATGCTGCGCGACGAGGCGACCCCGCCCGACCTGCGGTGACGCAGCCCGCCTTTCCCAACAAATGGGAGAGGCGGTGCTCTTTCAAAATCGGTGCCGATCGCCTATATCAGGCGGCAAACCACCACAGGAGCAATACCCATACGTCCTCCCATGATGCGCCGGCCGAACCAGGCGCCGCCGATGAATGGTCCCCGTTTCAACGAGTGGATCCAGAGCCCCAAGGTCCGCGTCATCGACCATGAGGGCGAGAATCTTGGCGTGATGTACACGCGCGAGGCGATGGCGCAGGCGCAGGAGGTCGGCCTCGATCTGGTCGAGGTGTCGCCCAACGCCGATCCCCCCGTCGCCAAGTTCCTGGACGTCGGCAAGTTCAAGTACGAGGCGCAGAAAAAGGCGAATCTCGCCCGCAAGTCGCAGAAGACGCAGGAGATCAAGGAGATCAAGATGCGTCCGAACATCGACGACCACGATTACGACACCAAGATGAAGAAGGTCGCCGAGTTCATCGAGGAAGGCGACAAGGTGAAGGTCACTATGCGCTTCCGCGGTCGTGAGCTCAGCCACGGGCAGCTCGGCATGGCCGTGCTCCAGCGCGTCGCGGAGCAGGTTGCCGAAGTCGCCAAGGTGGAGGCCTATCCGCGGATGGAAGGCCGTCAGATGCTGATGGTCCTCGCGCCCAAGTGAAACACTGCGCTTCGGCGCGACCTTTGTGACTTTCCGTAACGTCAGGTCATTTCGAACACCGGGTCCGGCAACGGGCCCGGTGTTGCGCTTTGGCGACACTCCGTTCGAAATTGCGGATACCGGGTTATAAAAAGCTAGACGTTCGCCCCTCGGCGACCCTAGCTTCAAAAGAAAACCCGATATTCGAAAAGCGAAATCGTTCAGGAGAGAGAGCCCATGCGTCTTGCCGCCTACCTGCTGTCGGCTGCCACCATCGCCGTGGCGACGCCCGCCCTGGCGCAGAACAATTCGCCGGAGCCGTCTAGCCCGGCGACGCAGACCACGTCCCCGACCGCAGCCGGCGCGGTGACGCAGGATGACACCAACCAGGCCGACATCGTCGTTACCGCGCAAGGCCGTGCGCAGGCGCTTGCCGACGTGCCGGTGGCCGTGTCCGCCATCTCGGCGGAAACGCTGCAGAATTCGGGTGCCAACGACATCCGTCAGCTCAACCAGCTCGCCCCGTCGCTGCTGGTGTCGTCCACCGGTTCGGAAGCCAATGGCTCCGCGCGCATCCGCGGCATCGGCACGGTCGGCGACAATCCCGGCCTCGAAAGCTCGGTCGCGGTGTTCATCGACGGCGTCTATCGCTCGCGCTCGGGCATCGGCCTGACCGAACTGGGCGAGATTGACCGGGTCGAGGTGCTGCGTGGCCCACAGGGGACGCTGGGCGGCCGCAATTCCTCGGCGGGCCTCATCAGCATCATCAGCAAGGCGCCGTCCTTCGCCGGGTTCAGCGGCGGTGCCGAAGCGACCTATGGCAACTATGATTTCTACCGCGTCGCCGGCAACCTGAACCTCCCGCTCAGCGAAACGATCGCCGCGCGTGTCGATGGTGTCTATGTGAAGCGCGACGGCTTCTACCATGATTATACCAACAACACCGACGTCAACGATCGAAACCGCTACTTCGTGCGCGGCCAGCTGTTGTTCGAACCGAGCAGCGACATCAGCTTCCGCCTGATCGGTGACTATACGCATCGCGACGAAAAGTGCTGTGCCGCCACGTACGTCGATCGCAGCGTCAATCCCGCGGTCGGCAACCTCAACGATCCGGTCGCATCGGTGAACGCCGGGCTCGCCGCCGGCAATGCCGGCAACAACATCGTCAACGTCATCCGCGATCTCGGCCAGCCGCTCGGCCTGGTCAACAACGCCGGCTACAGCCGCGAGGTGTCGGTGAGCCCGGGTCGCAGCTTCGCCGGCATCACCAAGGATTGGGGTGTGTCGGGGCAACTCGACTGGACCTTCGGCACCACCAAGCTGACGTCGATCACCGCCTATCGCGACTATGATTCGAGCCAGGGATCGGACACGGACTACAGCCGCGTCGACATCCTCTATCGTGCCGCCAACGGCAATTCCGCCCGCCGCTTCAGGACCTTTACCCAGGAATTGCGCCTGAACGGTTCGCTGTTCGACGAGAAGCTCGACTGGCTGGTCGGCGGGTTCTTCGCCAACGAAGACCTGCGCGTGCTCGATAACCTGCGCTTCGGCACGCAATATGGCCGGTTCGCGACCTGCCGCCTGATCTCCGGCAGCGCGCTTGCCGCTTTCTATTCGCCGACCTCGGCGGGCTGCATCACCGCAGGCGGGCGTGGCGCATTGTCGAGCGCGGCCGGACCGTTCGGGGCGGCGGGTGCGACGATCGTCGGCGCCATCGACACGCTCGACGCGATCAACGACAAGGGCTCGACCCGCGACGTCTACAACCAGAACAGCCGCAACTGGGCGCTGTTCACGCACAACATCTTCCACGTCACCAGCACCGTCGATCTGACGCTGGGCGTGCGCTACACCAACGAGCGCAAGCGGTTCGATGCCAGCTTCACCAACGACAACGTCGGCTGCGTCGCCAATCAGCGTGCGCTGCTGCCGCTCCTGTCCAACGCCGGCCTCGCCGCGGTGGCCGGCGGCATCATCGGGCTGTCGTGCCAGGGCAATTCGACCGCCGAACTGAACGGCGTCACGATCAACAGCCGGCGCAAGGAAGACAAGTTCACCGGCACCGCGATCCTGTCGTGGAAGCCGATCGACGACCTGCTCCTCTACGGCAGCTATTCGCGCGGCTACAAGGCGGGCGGCTTCAACCTCGATCGTTCGGCGCTGAAATCGCCGATCCTGCCCTTCTCGGCATCGGGTGGCGCGCAGGCGCTGGCCAACGCGCTGCAATTCGCGCCGGAAACGGTCAACGCCTATGAAATCGGCGCCAAGTACGCGACCGGTCCGTTCAGCCTGTCGGCGGCGGCGTTCATCCAGGACTTCAGCAACTTCCAGCTGAATACCTTCAACGGCACCGTTTTCCTGGTCCAGAACATCAACGGCTGCTCCTCGAGCCTCAACGGCGGCGATCGCGACCAGAGCAAGTTCACCGGCGCCAGCAACTACAATGCCGCGGCGAGCACCACCGGCGCCTGCCCGGCGGGCGATGTCGGCTATGGCGTGCGCTCGAAGGGTGTCGAACTGGAAGCCTCGCTGGTGCCGGCGCGTGATTTCCGCGTCACCATGGGCCTGACGCTGACCGACACCGGTTATCGCAACCAGCTGGTCGGTACCTCGGCGGGCGCGCCGCTCGACCAGGCGCTGCGCCTGCTGCCGGGGCGCAACCTGTCGAACTCGGCGGACATCGTTGCGACGTCGTCGGCGTCGTGGACGCCGCAGATCGGCGGCGGCTATTCGGCGCTGTTCTACGTCGATACGCGCATGACCAGCGACTATAACACCGGGTCCGACCTGTTCCCGCAGAAGGCGCAAGACGGCTATGCGATCGTCAACGCCCGCATCGGCCTCAGGACCCCGGACGAGAAGTTCAGCCTGGAATTCTGGGCGCAGAACCTGACCAATGTCGATTACGCCCAGGTCGCCTTCAATTCGCCGTTCCAGGAAGGCGCCGCCACCGCCGCGTTCCAGGATCCGCAATATCCCGGCGGGCGCCAGCTGTTCTCGCAATATCTGGCCGAGCCGCGGACCTACGGTGCGACGATCCGCGCACGCTTCTGATCTTTCAACAGGCAACGACCACCTGGGCCGGCCGCAGCGATGCGGACCGGCCCTTTCTTTTGGGCGTTCAGGCCGCGACCTCCATCGTCTCGCCGGCGGCGGCGGTGCGCAGCCGCTTTTCCAGCGCCTTGAGGCGGACGGGCGCCTCGATCCGGTCGCCGGTCAGGTCGGTGACGTAGAAGGTGTCGACCGCGCGTTCGCCGTAGGTGGCGACGTGCGCGGAATGGAGCGTCACCTTGGACTGGAACAGCGCATGCGCCAGCTGGTTGAGCAGCGCCGGCCGGTCGCGGGCGTTGACCTCGATCACGGTGAAGCGGTTCGAGGCGCGATTGTCGATCAGCACGTTGGGCACGATCTCGAAGGCGTCGGCGCGGGTGCGCGGCGCGGGCTTGGCGACCAGCCGGTCGGCGAGCTTGCCACGATTGGCGAGCGCATCCTCGATCGCGGTCCTCAGGCGGGCGAGCTGGCCCGGATCGTCGAACGGGCGGCCGAACGGGTCCTGCACCAGGAAATTGTCGATCGCCATGCCGTCGCGCGTCGTGTGGATGCGCGCATCGATGATGTTGCCGCCCGCGACATGGATCGCACCGGCGATGCGGTAGAAGAGGCCGGGGTGATCGGCGGCATAGATGGTGACCAGCGTCGCGCCGCGCATGGTATAGACCTGCGCATCGATCGACAGCTGGGCATCGCCCGCGGCGTCGATGAGGCGGGCATTGTGCGCCAGCACGTCGTCGGGCTCGGCGATCCAATAGGCCTCCGGAAAGCGGCGGACGAAGCCGGCGAAGCGGGCATCGTCCCAACCCAGTGCCGTTTGCAGCGTCGCCTGCCGCGTCGCGATCCGCTCCGTCCGGCCGCGCTGCTTGTGGCCGAGGCGCAGCACCTCTTCCGCCGCCTCGAACAGGTCGGCGAGCAGCTGGCGTTTCCAGCCGTTCCACGTCCCCGGCCCGACCGCGCGGATATCGACGATGGTGAGGACCAGCAGCAGCCGCAGCCGCTCCGGGCTCTGCACCACCTCGCAGAAATCGAGGATCGTCTTGAAATCCGACAGGTCGCGCTTGAACGCCGTCGCCGACATGAGCAGGTGCCAGCGGACCAGCCATGCGACCGTCTCGGTTTCGGCGGGGGAGAGCCCGAAGCGCGGGCAGAGCCGCTCGGCGACCTCCGCCCCTAGGATGGAATGATCGCCGCCGCGCCCCTTGGCGATGTCGTGGAGCAGTACCGCCACATAGAGCACCCGGCGCGAGACGATGTGCTTGATGATGGCGGAGGACAGGGGATGGTCCTCCTTCAGCGCGCCCTTGTCGATGCGGGCGAGCAGGCCGATCGCGCGGATGGTGTGTTCGTCCACGGTGTAGTGATGGTACATGTCGAACTGCATCTGCGCGACGACCCGGCCGAAGTCGGGCACGAAGCGGCCGAAGACGCCCGCCTCGTTCATCCAGCGCAGCACCAGTTCCGGATCGCGGGGGCTGGTCAGCACATCGAGGAATAAAGCGTTGGCGCGGGGATCGCGGCGATGCGCGGCGATCAGGCGCGCGTCGCGATTGGCGGCGCGCATCGCCAGCGGGTGGATCTCGACGCCGTGCAGGTCGGCGAGCTGGAAGATCTCGATCAGGCGTACCGGGTCTTCGGCGAAGAAGCTGTCGCGCGGCAAGGCGAGCCGGCCGCGGTCGAGCACGAAGCCGTGCAGCTTGCCCGGCCGGCGCCGGATCGTCGGCAGGCCGAAACGCCGCCCGCGCGCCGCGAAGCGTTCGTCGAGATGCGCCAGGAACACGCCGGTGAGGTCGCCGACGGTGCGGGCCTGGAGAAAGTAATATTGCATGAAGCGTTCGACCGCGGGTTTGCCCGGCCGGTCGGAGAAGCGCATGCGGGTCGCGATCTCCCGCTGCACGTCGAAGGTCAGGCGGTCTTCGGCGCGGCGGGTGACGCTGTGCAGGTGGCAACGCACCGCCTGCAGGAAATTGTCGGCGCGGTGGAACAGCTTGTATTCCTCCGCGGTCAACAGGCCGACGCCGACGAGGTCGGCGCCGCGCTGCACGTCGTAGATGTATTTGCCGATCCAGAAGAGCGCATGCAGGTCGCGCAGGCCGCCCTTGCCCTCCTTGACGTTGGGTTCGACGACATAGCGGGTGTCGCCCATCTTGCGGTGGCGGGCGTCGCGTTCGGCGAGCTTGTCGGCGATGAACTGGCGTTCGGTGCCGTGCTGCACCTCCGCCTTGAAGCGGCGCGCAGCCTCTTCGTACAGCGGCTGGTCGCCGGTGACGTAGCGCGCCTCCAGCAGCGCGGTGCGGATGGTGACGTCGCCCTTCGACTGGCGGACCATCTCGTCGACCGAGCGGCTGGAATGGCCGACCTTCAGCCCCGTGTCCCACAACGCATAGAGCATGGATTCGATGACCTGCTCCGCCCAGGGCGTCTGCTTGCCGGGGGTGATGAAGCCGATATCGACATCCGAATAGGGCGCCATCTCCGCGCGGCCGTAGCCGCCGACCGCGATCAGCGTCAGCCGCTCGCCGGCGGTCGGATTGTGGAGCGGATGCAGCCGCTGCGTGGCGAGATCGAACAGCACGCGCAGCAGCTGGTCGACGAGATAGGCCTGGGCGTTGGACGCCTCCAGCCCGCGCGAGGGGTGGGCGGCGAGGCGGCGCTGGATCTCCGCCCGGCCATCGGCGAGCGCCTGTTTGAGGATCGCGGTCGCCTGCGCGCGCAAGGGGGCGTCGCTGGCATCGATGGCGGCGATCCGTTCGGCGAGCGCCCGGCGATCGACGATCGCGCGACGGTTGGGGAGGTGATCGAAGCGGCTGTTCATGGCACCGGGATAGCCGCTGGAGATGGGCGAGTCGCCTGCTTCGCGGCGCGGAAGTTGGCGAAGTTGCCACTACGTCCCGTTCGAAATGGGGGTTTGCGGGTGGCGTCGAGGAAGCGGGCGGCGTCGCGGGCGGGGTGGTGGGCCGGCATGACGGATGGGAGTTTAGCGGAAGGCTGCTGTGTAGGACAGGGGGGATGGCGATCGGCGGCTTCAGCTGCGGTGCCGGATCTTCGCGGAGTGCGTCGCTGACCTCCCCCTCCGTCACCGCTTCGCGGTGCCACCTCCCCCTGGCGGGGGAGGAGTGAGAAGTCCTCCCCCGCTTTAGCGGGGGAGGGGGACCGCTCGCCGCAGGCGAGTGGTGGAGGGGGCGTCGCCGCGAGCGCGACGATCCTTGCTCGCTCCCCAGGCTGGTGTGTAGGACAGGGGGATGGCGATCGGCGGCTTCAGCTGCGGTGCCGGATCTTCGCGGAGTGCGTCGCTGACCTCCCCCTCCGTCACCGCTTCGCGGCGCCACCTCCCCCTGGCGGGGGAGGAGTGAGAGGAAGTCCTCCCCCGCTTCAGCGGGGGAGGGGGACCGCGCCCGCAGGGCGTGGTGGAGGGGGCGTTTCCCCAAGCGTCACGCGCGTTGCTTGTCTCGCAGGGTCACCGTTCACCCCTCCCGCGCCAGCGCCTTCAGCCGGTACAGGGTATCCAGTGCCTCGCGCGGGGTGAGGGCGTCGACGTCGATCGCCTCCACCGCGGTGCGGATCGCGTCGCAGGTTTCCTCTTCCACCTGTGCGGCGGCGGCGAAGAGCGGCAGGTCGTCGAGGCCCGCGGCCAGGCCGCCCGTTTTGGCGCGGCCCGCCTCCAGCTTGGCGAGCACCGCCTTGGCGCGGGCGACGGTGGCGGGCGGCATGCCGGCGAGGCGGGCGACGGCGAGGCCGTAGCTGCGGTCCGCCGGGCCTTGCCCCAGCTCGTGGAGCAGCACGAGCTCGCCCTTCCATTCGCGGGCGCGGACGTGGTGGAGCGTCAGCGCGTCGCAGCGCTCGGCGAGGCGGGTGAGTTCGTGGTAGTGCGTCGCGAACAGGCAGCGGCAGCGATTGTCCTCATGGATCGCCTCCACCACCGCCCAGGCGATGGCGAGCCCGTCATAGGTCGAGGTGCCGCGCCCGACCTCGTCGAGGATGACGAAGCTCTGCGGTGTCGCCTGCGCGAGGATCGCGGCGGTCTCCACCATCTCGACCATGAAGGTCGAGCGGCCGCGGGCAAGATTGTCGGAGGCGCCGACGCGGCTGAACAGGCGGTCGACCAGGCCCAATGTCGCGCTGGTCGCGGGCACGTAGCTGCCCGCCTGCGCCAGCACCGCGATCAGCGCGTTCTGGCGCAGGAAGGTCGACTTGCCGCCCATGTTGGGGCCGGTGACCAGCCACAGGCGGGAGTCCGGCGACAGCGTGCAGTCGTTGGCGACGAAGCGATCGCCCGCGCGCGCCACCGCCGCCTCGACCACCGGGTGGCGGCCGCCGACGACGTCGAAACAGGCGTGGTCGGCGAGGCTGGGGCGCGCCCATTGCCCCTCCGCGGCGCGTTCGGCGAGCGCGGCGGCGACGTCGATGCGGGCGAGCGCATCGGCGGTGGCGGCGATCCCTTCGCGCTGGGCGAGCGCGGCGGCGGTGAGTTCCTCCAGGTGCGCGGCCTCGGCGGCGAGGGCGTGGGCGCCGGACTGGGCGACGCGGGCGGCGACCTCGTGCAGTGCGGGGGTGTTGAAGCGGACGACGCCGGCCAGGGTCTGGCGATGGGTGAAGCCGCTGTCGGGCTTCATCAGCGGGTCGGCGGCGCGTGCCGGCACCTCGACGTGATAGCCGAGGACGTTGTTGTGGCGGACCTTCAGCGTCGCGATGCCGGTCGCCGTCTTCATCTCCGCTTCCAGCGCGGCGATGGCGCGGCGGCCGCCGGCGCCGGCATCGCGCAGCTCGTCCAACGCGAGGTCGTAGCCGGCGGCGATATAGCCGCCGTCACCGGCGTCGATCGGCGGCGCGGGCACGAGCGCGCGCTTGAGGAGGTCGATCAGCGCGCCATGGCCGCGCAGCCGCGGCGCGATGCGATCGAGCAGCGCCAGCGGCGTGTCGATCTGCGCCAGCCGCTCGCCAAGGTGCCAGGCGCCGTCGAGGCCGTCACGAAGCTGGCCGAGATCGCGCGGGCTTCCGCGCCCTGCCGCGAGGCGGCCCAGCGCGCGGCCGATGTCGGGGAGCGCGCGCAAGGCGGCGCGGACCTGTTCGCGCTGGCCCGGCGTGTCGTGGAAATGCTGGACGAGGTCGAGCCGCGCGTCGATCGCCGCCTTGTCCATCAACGGCGCGCCGAGATCGCCGGCGAGCGCGCGGGCGCCGGCGCCCGTCACCGTGCGGTCGATGCAGTCGAGCAGGCTGCCCTTGCGCTGGCCGCCGGTGGTGCAGGTGAGCTCCAGGCTTTCGCGCGTCGCCGCGTCGATCGCCATCGTCTCCGCGGCGCGGGCAAGGCGCGGCGGGCGCAGGAAGGGGAGGGCGCCCTTGGCGGTATGATCGAGATAGGCGACGAGGCCGCCCGCCGCGACGAGGCCGGCGCGGCTGAACTGGCCGAAGCCGTCGAGCGTGGCGACGCCGAACAGGTCCTTCAGCCGCGCCTCGCCGGCGTGGCTGTCGAACGCGGCGCGCGGGCGCAGGCTGGTGGCGGCGGGCGCGTGGTCGCTGGTCTCGGACGCGACGACCTCCGCCGCGGCGAGGCGGGCGAGTTCGGCGCCGAGCGCGTCCGCCGAACAGTCGATCACCTCGAACCGGCCGGTCGAGACGTCGGCGGCGGCGAGGGCGACGGCGCCGCCCGCCTCGCCGATCGCGACGCACCAATTGTCGGCGCGCGCGTCGAGCAGCGCTTCCTCGGTCAGCGTGCCGGCGGTGACCACGCGGACGATGCCGCGCGCGACGAGGGCTTTCGACCCGCCGCGTGCCTTGGCCTCGGCGGGCGTTTCGGTCTGTTCGGCGATGGCGACGCGGTGGCCGGCCTTGATGAGCCGCTGGAGATAGGCGGTGGCGGCATGCACCGGCACGCCGCACATCGGGATCTTCTCGCCGTCATGCTCGCCGCGCGCGGTCAGCGCGATGTCGAGCACCTGCGCGGCGATGCGGGCGTCGTCGAAGAACAGTTCGAAGAAATCGCCCATGCGGTAGAACAGCAGGCAATCCTCCGCCTCCGCCTTCAGGCCGAGGTACTGCGCCATCATGGGAGTGGGATTGGTCATGTGCGTCAGTCTATGTTGCGGGCGCCGTGGTGAACGGAGAGAATCGTCACCTCGTCACCTCGTCCCCGTCGACGGCGTAGGTGATGATGTGCGGCGGCGCCGTCGTCAGCTGGCGCCGCCCATCATCCCGCGGCCGGCCGCGGTGCGGAAAAGCGATAAGGCTGTCGCCCAGATCCGACAGCCGGGCCCTGGTGCGCAGGGCGGCCGCGGGATCGAACTGCTGGATATAGGCCGTGATCGCATTGAGGTCGGTCAGTGCTTGCCTGCTCCAGAGGACGCTAGCCATTCTGGGCGGCGAGCCAGTCCTCGAATGGCACCTGGCCCGGTTCTCCCCACGTGCGAAGCCATTGGCGCACCACGATATGGTCGACGCCGCGGCCGGACGCATAACCTTCCCGGGCGCGCGCGAAATCCTCGGCGGTCGGCAGGGGGATCTTGGGAGAGGATAAGCCGGCCTCGTGCTTCATGCCGCGATCATACCTGCGCTCGCCGCGGGTTGAAAGCCCCGTCCGAATTGGCCAAGAGCCGTAACGTCAGCCCTGGCAGCGAGGTCCCATGTCCGACGAAGCGTCCGTCCAATTCTCCGAGCGCGAGGCGCTGCTGTTCCATTCGGAGGGGCGGCCGGGCAAGATCGAGATCATCGCCTCCAAGCCGATGGCGACGCAGCGCGACCTCGCGCTCGCCTATTCGCCCGGCGTCGCGGTGCCGGTGCAGGCGATCGCGGACGATCCCGCCACCGCCTACGACTATACCGCCAAGGGCAATCTGGTCGCCGTGATCTCCAACGGCACGGCGATCCTCGGCATGGGCAATCTGGGCGCGCTCGCCTCCAAGCCGGTGATGGAGGGCAAGGCGGTGCTGTTCAAGCGCTTCGCCGACGTCGATTCGATCGATATCGAGCTGAAGACCGAGGACGTCGACCGCTTCATCGACGCGGTCGAGCTGATGGAGCCGACCTTCGGCGGCATCAACCTCGAGGATATCAAGGCGCCCGAATGCTTCATCATCGAGCAGACGCTGCGCGAGCGGATGAACATCCCCGTCTTCCACGACGACCAGCACGGCACCGCGATCATCTGCGCGGCGGGGCTCATCAACGCCTGCCTGCTGACCGGGCGGCGGCTGGACGAGGTCAAGATCGTCGTCAACGGCGCGGGCGCGGCGGCGATCGCCTGCACCGAGCTGATGAAGGCGATGGGCGTGCGCGCCGACCACGTCATCATGTGCGACCGTACCGGCGTGATCTACCAGGGGCGCGAGGACGTGAACCAGTGGCAGTCGGCGCATGCCGCGGTCACCGACCGCCGCACGCTGACCGAGGCCCTGGAGGGGGCGGACGTGTTCCTCGGCCTCTCCGCCGCCGGCGCGCTGAAGCCCGAGATGGTCACCCACATGGCCAAGGCACCGATCATCTTCGCCATGGCCAACCCGGAGCCCGAGATCCGGCCCGAACTCGCCAAGGCGGCGCGGCCCGATGCGATCATCGCCACCGGCCGGTCAGACTACCCCAACCAGGTCAACAACGTCATCGGCTTCCCCTTCATCTTCCGCGGCGCGCTCGACGTGCGGGCGACGGGGATCAACGATGCGATGAAGATCGCCGCCGCCCGCGCCATCGCCGAACTCGCCCGCGAACGCGTGCCGGAGGAGGTGGCGATCGCCTATGGCGTGCAGCACAGCTTCGGCCCGGACTACATCATCCCGGCGCCGTTCGACCCGCGGCTGATGGAGCTCGTTCCCTCCGCGGTCGCCAAGGCGGCGATGGATTCGGGCGTCGCCACCAAGCCGATCCTCGACATGGAGGCCTATCGCCAGAAGCTGCGCGCGCGGCTCAACCCGACGACGTCGGTGCTCAGCCTCGCCTATGAGGGCGCGCGGGCGCGGCCCAAGCGCGTGCTGTTCGCCGAGGGCGAGGAAGAGGTGGTGCTGCGCGCCGCCATCGCCTTCAAGGAAGGGGGCTATGGCACGCCGGTCCTGGTCGGGCGCGACGACGTCTACGACCGGCTGGCGGCGCTGGGCGTCGCCAATCCGCAGGAATATGAGGTCCACAACAGCCGCCATTCGCCGCTGGTCCCCAGGATGGTCGACTTCGTCTACGGCCGCCTCCAGCGCCGCGGCTACCTGCGCCGCGATGTCGAGCGGATGATAAACCAGGATCGCAACGTCTTCGGCGCGGCGCTGCTGCAACTGGGCGAAGCCGATGCGATGATTACCGGCATCACCCGCACCTGGGCCGAATCGATGCGCCAGGTGAAGCGCGTGATCGATCCGGAGGCGGGGCGCACCCCCTTCGGCATCCACGTGCTGGTCGGGCAGAGCCACACCGTCTTCATCGCCGACACCACGGTGAACGAGCGGCCGACCGGCGAACAGCTGGCCGACTTCGCCGAACAGACCGCGCAGGTCGCGCGCCGCATGGGGCATGAGCCGCGCGTCGCGATGCTGAGCTATTCGACCTTCGGCAATCCCAAGGGCGCCTGGGTCGACAATATCCGCGACGCGGTGTCGGTGCTGGACGCCCGCAACGTCGGCTTCGAATATGAAGGCGAGATGCCGCCCGACGTGGCGCTCAACCGGCGCCAGCTGGCGAACTATCCGTTCGCCCGCCTCTCCGGCCCGGCCAACATCCTCATCATGCCCGGCCTGCAATCGGCGCATATCTCGGCCAAGCTGCTGCGCGAGCTGGGCGGCGACAACGTCATCGGGCCGATGCTGATCGGCATGGAAAAGCCGGTGCAGATCGCGCCGATGACCTCCACCGCCAGCGAGCTAGTGACGCTGGCGGTGCTGGCGGCGGGCGGCATCGCACGCTGATCGCCGCGCGTCCGGACGACGGACGCGCGGCCCCTTGCTGAGTCGGAAATGACGCGGCCCGCCTGTCCGGCGGGCCGCGTTCTTGTGCGTGGATTCGGGCGCGCCGGCCGCCGGAACGTGCCGGGCATTGTCAGCGTGTCATACTATCCCGTTGATAATGAAGCGGTCGCCTTGCCGTAATAGGACTCAAGTGTCAGCGGCGGGCAACATTGCGCCAAAGTCCTTGCCGGTAGCGGCATGGACGGCCTCGACTCCCGAACCCGGAAAAAGTTCCGACAGGTGATTCGTTGATTTAACATGTTGTAAACAAATTGAAAAAACGAGACTGGGTGAACGCCTGCCTCCGTCGGCACCCCGGTCGTACCGCGCAATCACCAAATCGGAGTGAATTGCCGCCGCACAAAAAATCGGTGATTTATCATAGCCTTGTACTTAGATCGGTCGAAATGGGACAAACTGGTATTTATTAACCCCCAAGTAATATTTGGCTTGGGGCCGTCTCGGGAGTAGAGGGTTGCCAACGCATTAACGCACAGCGGATGGGGGCAACGGTGAAAGCAGGGGGTTTCAGGATGATGCTAGGCGGCTTCGCGCTGCTGGCATCGACTGCGGCGGGGGCACAGGACCTGTCCTACCAGCCGATCAATCCGCGCTTCGGCGGCAATCCGTTCAATTCGAACCACCTGCTTGCCGAGGCGAATGCCCAGAACAAGTACAAGGATCCCGCCGACGCCGCCAACGAATCACAGGCGGATATCTTCGCCCGCCAGCTGCAATCGCAGCTGCTGTCGGCGCTGTCGTCGCAGGTGGTCAATGCGATCTTCGGCCCCAACCCGCAGCAGAACGGCGTCATCAACTTCGGTGGCCAGACGATCCGCTACGACCGCGGTCTCGACAGCGTCACGCTGACGATCACCGACACCACCACGGGCAAGGTCACGACGGTTTCGGTGCCGACGCTGGTGAAGGCGAGCTGAGATGCGCCGGTCGTGTCTTCTCCTGGCGGGGCTGATGAGCCTGGCGGCGTGTACGCCGTACGAATACGGCCCGTCGCACGTCGGCTCGGCGGCCTTCATCCCCGCCAAGACGCCTACCGAAGTCCGGTTGAACCAGCTGCCGCCGCCGGCGCGCCCCGTCGCGGTCGCCGTCTACGGCTTCGGTGACCAGACCGGGCAGTTCAAGCCGAGCGAACAGGGGCAGACGCTGTCGCGGGCGGTGACGCAGGGCGCCGGATCGATCCTGATGAAGGCCTTGCAGGATGCCGGCAACCGCCAGTGGTTCACCGTCGTCGAGCGCGAGCAGTTCAAGAACCTGCTGAGCGAGCGGCAGGTGATCCGTGAGATGCGGGAACGCTATCTCGGCGAAACCGCGGTCAATGCGCAGGCGCTGCCGTCGCTGCTGTTCGCCGGGGTGCTGCTGGAGGGCGGCGTGATCGGCTACGACACCAATACGGTGACCGGCGGTGCCGGCGCGGCGTTCCTGGGCCTCGGCGCCAGCACGCAATACCGGCAGGACACGGTGACCGTGTATCTGCGGGCCGTGTCGGTGCGGACCGGTGAGGTGCTGACGACGGTGACCGCGTCCAAGACGATCGCCTCGCGGTCGCTCAATGCCAGCACCTTCCGCTACGTCGCGTTCAAGGAGCTGCTGGAGGCGGAGATGGGCGTCACCACCAACGAACCCGATCAGCTGGCGCTGCGCCAGGCGATCGAAAAGGCGGTGTACGGCCTGGTGCTCGAAGGCGTCGAATTGAAGCTGTGGGATTTCAAGATGCCGGGCGCGGGCGCCGCGCTGGTGAATGCCTACACGGCGGAGCGCGACGGCAAGTTCGCGCGCGACAAGATCCAGACGGCGATGAAGGCGGCCGATGCCGCCCCGCCGCTCAAGATAGTGGCGACCCATGACCGACTGCAGGATGCGGCCGGTCCCAACAAGGGAAAGACCGGGTCGCCATGACAAGACATTCGGGTTGAAAGGCGCGCCCCAACAGGCGTGACGATCGACCGGATGGCCGTACCCCCGCGGCAAACGATGAATACAGGGGGGTCTTCACGACGGGGCTGCAACCCCGCCGTGAAGGAACGTTGCCGTGGAAAAACAACGATCATGCACCAGGCCGGTCACCCGGCAAGGCGGCATGGTTATCACCTCAAACATGAAGGAATGACAACCATGAAGATTCTCGTCCTCGCTTCGGCCTCGGTCCTCGCGATCGCTTCGCCTGCCTTCGCTCAGCGCGCCGTCTCCGACCCGGCCACCCCCTTTGTGAACCCGACGGTGGCTGCCAACTCCAACATTTCGTACATCGAACAGATCGGCAACTCGAACGCGGCTGCCGTGACGCAGTCGAACGATAAAAACATCTCGGGCGTGCAGGCCACCGGCAACGAGAACGTCGCCAGCGTCACGATGGCCAACAAGACCAATGGTGACTATAACGCTTCGGGCGTGCTGCAGATCGACAACAACAACCTGGCGGTCGTCGACATCAATGGTGCGGGCAACCGTTCGTCCGTGCAGCAGGAGGCGACGACGGCCGGCCAGTACGCCGGTAACGGTGCCAGCGTCACGCTGAAGGGCATGGGCAACCTGAGCGAAATCAATCAGAAGGGCTACAAGAACACCGCCGTCACCTATACCGGCAGCGGCGCGGACGGTAACAAGTCGTATGTCAACCAGACCGGCAACAACAATAACGCCGGCACCGGCTTCGAGGGCGACCGGAACTATTCGTACATCGTGCAGCAGGGCGACAGCAACTACGCGCAGGCCGGCGGTAGCGGCAGCGACAACTACTCGTACATCGGTCAGAACGGAAACAACAACGTAGCGTCCACCCTGCAGAATGGCGGCAACGACATCTCGGTCGCCTACCAGCAGGGCAATAGCAACTTCGCCAACACCATCCAGAAGAACTAACTTCTGGCGCGCGCCTGCAGCGATGCGGGCGCGCCTTTTTCCGTTAATGATCGCGCTGTCGGCGTAAGGATGGTCCAATGACGAACAGGATAGTGCGCCATGCGGTGTCTGCCGCGCTGATCGGCACCGTCGCGACGCCGTCCGCGGCACAGCAGCGCATGGAATCCACCGGCGTGTCGTCCGTCGCCTTCATCGCCCAGGTCGGCGACGCGCAGAGCGCGACGATCCGCCAGAATGCGGCGGAGAGCCAGAGCGTCATCCGCCAGTCCGGCAGGGGCAATCGGGCGATCGTGACCACCGGCGGCACGGCGCGGACCGATGCGCTGGTCGACCAGCGCGGGCGCGGCAACGAGGCATCGGTGCGCCAGACGGGCGAGGGCGATGTGTCGCTGGCGATCATCCAGCGCGGCGCCTATAACAACGCCACGGCGCAGCAGACCGGCAGCGGCGGCACCAACAGCGCGCTGATGGTGCAGGCCGGCGAGTTCAACACGATGAAGCTGACCCAGACCGGCAGCGACAATGACGCCAAACTGATGCAGAGCGGCAACGGCAATACGATGGACGCGACCCAGATCGGCGACCGCAATTCGCTCGACTGGCAGCAGCAGGGCAACAACGTGACCGGGATCAGGGTCCAGCAAGCGAACGGCGCCTCCGCCACCATCCGGCAGTGATGCCGCGGCCGCTGCCCGTCGGCGCGCTGCGGTTTGACCCGCGTTTCGGCCACCGCTCCGGCCCCCGTGTCGGATCGAATGCCGGGGCGATGCTGCTCGCGGCTTCGCTCGGCGCGGCGGCGCTTCCCGCGCAGCCGATGCCGCAGGATCGGGCCGTCGTGGCGAGCGAGCAAATCGATCCGGCCCGCGAACGGCCGTCGTCGGCGATCGGCCAGCTTTCCGGCGCACAGGATGCCGCGCCGCAGTCGCTGGTCGGGCAGATCGCGGCACCGGATGCCACCGCATCCGCCACCCCGCAATTGTCGCCGCGCGAGAACCGTGTTCCCGTCGTGGCCCGCACCGGCGAGCGGGATCGTGCGACGCAGGCGAGCCTTCCCCTGTCCAGGCCGAGCGACGGCCGCAACGTCGCCACCCCTCGCCTCACCGGCGCCGACCGCTGCGATCCGCAGGCGGCCGCGGCCGGCAACGGCGCCTGCCGCAACGTCATCGAGACGCGGGCGGACAGCTACGCCAACGAACGGCCGCAACTGTCGCCCGAACAGCGGCTTCTCGCCGAACGCTACGTGCAGGGCGAGCGCGGCGGCGTGGTGGCGGAGGTGCGCCGGGTCGGGCGCAACGACGTCGATCCGGCATCGATCGATGCCCAGGCGCTCGCCCAGGTGTTGCAGGCGCAGCGCGCCGCGGAACAGGCGGCGGCCGATGCCGCTGCCAAGACCGAAAAGGTCGACCCGGCGGTGGTCAATGCCGTCGCGACCGTTTTGAGCGGCGGCAAATAGCCGAACTTTCAGGTAGTTGGCCGATGCCCGCGCCTCATGGGGCCGGGTGGTCCGCAACACCCCCCTTGCGCAATAAAGAAAATTGCTTTCCATATGTGACCGCGGCGTCGAGACCGCGGATAAACGGAGGGGAAAGCCGATGAAGGGGATGCTGTTCGCCGTGCTGTGTGCGGGCGGAACGATGCTGGCGGCCGGGGCCGGGGCCGGCGTGTCGGCGCAGAATGGCGACATCCTGCAAAAGGCGATCAACACGCCGTCGATCGCCTACGCCGTCTACGGGCCGGCGCAGAAGACCAAGGTGGTCAAGGCCGAGGTGCCGGGCGGGCAGGCGATGCAGATCGACGTGCAGGCCAAGGGCGCCAACGCCTGGACGGTCGGCGCGAGTTCGCCGATCGCCAAGGGGATCGCCAGGGGCGACAGGATCGTCCTCGCCTTCTGGGCGCGGGCGCCGAAGCTTGCCGGCGATGCCACGACGCCGATCGCCTTTGCCGGCATCACCGGCACCGCCGCCCCCTTCGCGCAGGTGATCGGCGGGCCGGTGGCCGTCGGGCGCGCGTGGACATTGCAGCAGGTGACCGGCGTGGCGCCTGCCGATGCCGCGGCGGGGACGGTGCAGGTGACGCTGCATCTCGCCGCCGACAAGGCGTTGCTGGAACTGGGGCCGGTGTTCGTGCTCGACATGGGGCAGGCGGGCTGACGCCCGCGCCCCCCCGTATCAAAGGAGTGACCATGTATAGCCGGCGTTCGATCATCGTGGGAGGCGCGACGCTCGTCGCCGGCTGTGCGACGGGCGCCCCGTCCGGGGTGGCGGGGACAGGCGTGGCGCCGTCGCGCTTCGTGACCGTCGACGGATTGCACTTCCGCCGCGACGGCAAGCCCTATCGCTATGCGGGTGCCAATCTGTGGTACGGCGCGTGGCTGGGCGCCGACAGCGCCTATGGCGACCGCGCCCGGCTGGCGCGCGAGCTCGACCGGTTGCAGGCGCTCGGCATCCGCAACCTGCGCATCATCGGCTCGGCGGAGGAATCGCCGCTCAGGAACTCGATCACCCCCGGTTTCCGCGGGTCGGGGAGCACCTATAACGAGGATCTGCTGAAGGGGCTCGACTGGACGCTTGCCGAACTGGCGAAGCGCGACATGACCGCCGTCGTCTATCTCGCCAATTTCTGGGAATGGTCGGGCGGGATGATGACTTATCTCTCCTGGGTCAACGACGGCAAATACATCAACATGAACGATCCCGCGCATCCCTGGCCGGAATTTCCGGACTGGAACGCGGCCTTCTACAGCAATCCGCGCGCGCAGGCGCTGCTGCGCGACTATATCAAGGCGGTGGTGACGCGCACCAACAGCGTGACCGGCCGCCGCTATGCCGACGATCCGACGATCATGGCGTGGCAACTCGCCAACGAACCGCGGCCGGGCGGATCGGATGCGGTCGCGGTGCCGAACCTGCCGCATTTCTATCGCTGGATCGACACGACGGCGCGCTACATCAAGGCGCTCGATCCCCATCATCTGGTGACCACCGGATCGGAGGGGCTGAAGGGATCGATCGAGCGTGAGGACGTGGTGCTCGCTGCGCATCGTTCGCCCGCGATCGATTACATGACGACGCATATCTGGCCCAACAACTGGAGCTGGATGGATGCGGGCAACCTCGCCGCGACCTATGACGCCGGTGCGGCCAAGGTCGCCGATTATATCGCGACGCACGTCCGGCTGGCGCGGCAGTTGGGCAAGCCGTTGGTGATCGAGGAGTTCGGCTATCCGCGCGACGGCGCGGCGGCCTACGATCCGGGCATCCCGACGACGTTCAAGGATCGGTTCTACCGGCAGATCTATGCGGCGGTGGAGGCGGATGTCGCGGCGGGCGGGCCGCTCGCGGGCTCGAACTTCTGGGCGTGGAATGGCGAGGCGCGCAGCCGCCATGCGGACCACCGCTTCGTGCGCGGCGACCTGGCCTATATGGGCGATCCCCCGCACGAGCCGCAGGGCTGGTATGGCGTGTTCGACAGCGATGCGAGCACGCAGGCGGTGATCCGCGCGCATGCGAAGGCGCTGGCGGGGTGACCGGTTCCTTCCCGAAAGGGGAGGAGGCGCAGCGGAGTGGTGAGGGCGGCCTGATGGGGACGTGGATGTACACGTTCCGACCGGGCTCAAGCCGTCATTGCGAGCGCAGCGCAGCAATCCAGGGCGTCCTGGTCCGGCGCTGGATTGCTTCGCTGCGCTCGCAATGACGGGTGATGTTGCGCCGTGTCGTCAGGCGTCGATGCTGGTCCCCAAGGCCGCGTGGACCAGGCCGCCGTCGACGGTGATCGTCTCGCCGATCACGTAATCGCCGGCGCGGCTGGCGAGGTAGATGGCGGCGCCGGCCATGTCTTCGTCCGTGCCGATGCGGCCCGCCGGGATGCCGCGGGCGATGGTGTCGCCGTGGTCGCGTGCGGCGCGGTTCATCTCGCTGGGGAAGGCGCCGGGCGCGATCGAGGTGACGTTGATCCGGTCGCGCACCAGCCGCGCCGCCAGCCGCTTGGTGAGGTAGATCAGCGCCGATTTGGAGGCGTGATAGCTGTACGTCTCCCACGGATTCAGCCGCTGGCCGTCGATCGAGGTGATGTTGATGACCTTGGCCGGGCGCTCCGCCGAACCCGCCGCCTTGAGCAGGCCGTGCAGCGCCTGCGTCAGGAAGAAGGGTGATTTGACGTTGAGGTCCATCACCTTGTCCCAGCCGCTTTCGGGAAACTCCTCGAACGGCACGCCCCAGGCGGCGCCGGCGTTGTTGACGAGGATGTCGAGCCGCTCTTCGCGCGCGCTGAGCTGCTCGGCGAGCGCCTTGCAGCCGGCGACGGTGCTGACGTCCTGGGGCAGGGGGATGCAGTTCGGGCCGAGCTCTGCGGCGGCGTCCTCGCAGGCGGCGGCCTTGCGCGACGAGATATAGACTTTGGCGCCCTGGGCGATGAAGCCTGCCGCGATCATCTTGCCGATGCCGCGGCTGCCGCCGGTGACCAGGGCGACCTTGCCGTCGAGGCGGAATAGCGTGGTGGTGTCCAAAACGGCTTCCTTATGCATGTCCGTCATTGCGAGCGTAGCGAAGCAATCCAGAGCCGAACCCGGACGCCCTGGATTGCTTCGCTACGCTCGCAATGACGGCGGTGAGGCTGGTAAAGACACGTTACCCCCCGCGCTTCATCGTTTCGCGGGCGATGATGACCTGCTGGATCTGGCTGGTGCCTTCGTAGATGCGGAACAGGCGGACGTCGCGGTACAGCCGTTCGATGCCGTAATCGGCGATATAGCCGGCGCCGCCGTAGATCTGCACGGCCTTGTCGGCGACGCGGCCGACCATCTCGCTGGCGAAATATTTGGCGGCGGCGGATTCGAGCACCACGTCTTCCCCCCGATCCTTGGCCGCGGCCGTCTCCATCACCATCGCGCGGGCGACCAGCGCCTCGGTCTTCATGTCGGCGATCATGCCCTGGATCAGCTGGTGCGCGGCGATCGGCTGGCCGAACTGGTTGCGGCTGCCGGCATAGGCGACGCTGTCGGCGATCAGCCGTTCGGCGACGCCGACGCAGACCGCGCTGATGTGCAGCCGCCCGCGATCGAGCACGCGCATCGCGATCTTGAAGCCTTCACCCTCCGCACCCAGCCGGTTGGCGGCGGGTACGGGCACGTCGTCGAAATGGACGTCGGCGACCTTGGCGCCCTTTTGCCCCATCTTCTTTTCGGGTTCGCCGATGGAGATGCCGGGCAGGTCCCGGGGCACCAGGAAGGCGGAGACGCCGCGCCCGCCCTTTTCTTCACCGGTGCGGGCCATGACGGTGAACAGCTGCGCCTTGTCGGCATTGGTGATGTAGCGCTTGGTGCCGGACAGGCGATAGACGTCGCCGTCTTTGACCGCCCGCGTCTTCACCGATCCCGAATCGGAGCCGACGTCGGGCTCGGTCAGCGCGAAGCTGGTGACGATCGCGCCGCTTGCGATGCGCGGCAGCCATTCGGCCTTCTGTTCGGGCGTGCCGGCCATGACGAGGCCCTGGCTACCGATGCCGACATTGGTGCCGAACGTCGAACGGAAGGCGGGCGTCGTCCGCCCCATCTCGATCGCGACGCGGCATTCCTCGACCATGGTCAGACCAAGCCCGCCATAATCCTCGGCGATCGACAGGCCGAACAGGCCCAGGTCCTTCATCTCCGCGACCACCGCGTCGGGGATCGCATCGGCGGCCTCCACCTCCGCCTCTAGCGGGCGCAGCCGCTCGGCGACGAACCGGCGAACGGTGTCGATCAGCGCATCGAAGGTTTCGGGATCGAGAGCCATGTCACCTGCCCCTGGCGCCTGCGGCAGGCGCGGTTGATTGCCGCCTCTTGCTAGAACGGCGGACCGCCGCCTGCAAACCCGAAATTCGAAATGGCATGATTGACGGCAGATAACCCCATACTATGCTTGCGGAAAAAGATGAGGAGCGAGGATGCAGGTTGCAGGAGAAACCGCCGGCTCCGCCGCCGCCATCGTCCCACCCGCGCGCCGGCTCGGCCAGGGGACGATGGGCGCCTATGCCTTCGGCGCCGTCGCCTATGGCGTGAAGGACGCGGGGTTCGGCACCTTCCTGCTGCTGTTCTACAACCAGGTCGTCGGCTTGCCCTCCGCCACCGTCGGCCTGGTGGTGATGCTGGCCTTGCTGATCGATGCGCTGGTCGATCCGGCGGTCGGCTTCCTCTCCGATCGGACGCGGACCCGCTGGGGGCGGCGCCACCCGTGGATGTACGGGTCGGCGCTGCCGATCATGGTCGGCTGGGTGCTGCTGTGGAACCCGCCGTCGTCGCTGTCGCAGGCGGCGACGCTCGCCTGGCTGTTCGTCGCGGCGGTCGGCGTGCGTACCGCGGTCAGTTGCTATGAGGTGCCCTCGGTCGCGCTGACGCCGGAGCTGTCGTCCGATTACGACGAGCGCACGCGGATCATGGCCTGGCGTTACCTGTTCGGCTGGGCGGGCGGCCTGGCGATGCTGGTGAGCGCCTATCTCTATTTCCTGGCGCCGACGCCGGATCATGCCAACGGCCTGCTCAACCGGGCGGGCTATGCCGGGTTCGCGCTGCTCGGTGCGATGCTGATGGGCGCGGCGATCCTGGTTTCCGCCTGGGGTACGCATCGCGAGATCCCCAACCTGCCCAACCCGCCGATCGTGCGCCAGTCGATCGCCGCCGGCTTTCGCGAACTGGCGCAGACGGTGCGCAACCGCGCCTTTGCGATCCTGATGCTCGCCGGGCTGTGCGCCTATACGGTGCAGGGGATCAGCTATGCGATGTCGACCTACCTCTACACCTATGTCTGGGGGTTTCGCGGGGTGATCTTCGTCTATGCGACGCTGGCGCTGTTCGGCGGCGTGCTGATCGCCTTCGTCGCGGCGCCGCGGATCGGGCGGCGGGTGAGCAAGCCCGGCGCGGCGGCATCGGCGGTGGCGCTGGGGGCGAGCTGCAACATCCTGCCTTACGGCCTGCGGCTGCTCGGCCTGCTGCCGGAGGTGGGGACGCCGACGTTGCTGCCCATCCTGCTCGGCTTCTTCATCGCGGCGACGGCGTGCAACGTCACCGCCTTCATCCTCGGTGCCTCGATGATGGCGGATGTGGTGGAGGATTCGGAGGCGCGCACCGGCCGCCGGTCGGAGGGGGTGTTCTTCGCCGGATCGTTCTTCGTGCAGAAATGCACCTCGGGGATCGGCATCTTCCTGGCAGGGGTGATCCTGGCCAGCGCAGGCTTCCCCGACAAGGCCGTGCCCGGGCAGGTGGCGGTGGCGACGATCGACCGGCTGACGCTGACCTATGGCCTGGTCTATCTGACGATCGCGGGGCTGGCGGCGTTCTGTTTCACCCGCTTTCCGTTCGGGCGCGCCGAGCACGAAGCGCGGCTCGCCCGGCTTGGGGCAATAAAACTGTCTGATTCTCGCTAGATCCCGGCGTTCACCCAGGTGAAAGGATGATGCCGCGGCGACGCTTCGTCGTCTCGTCGGCGCGCAAACACCGTTCGCCGCTTATGGTTCCCGCGGCCATTGGAGAACGCCGAATCGCAGGGTAGCGACATCCTCGACGAACGGGTTTTGACCGGGGGGTCAGCAAATGACTTTGAAGGCGTTGGCAGCGCGTTTTGCGCTGGTGGTTTCGTGCGGCCTGATGATGGCCACCCCGGCCATGGCGCAGTTCTGGCAGTGCGCGCCTTATGCCCGTGAGATTTCCGGCATCGACATCCACGGCAACGCCAACACCTGGTGGGGTCAGGCCGCCGGCCGCTACGAGCGTGGCCATGCGCCCAAGGTCGGCGCGGTGCTCGCGTTCCAGTCCACCCGCCGCATGCGCGTCGGCCATGTCGCCATGGTGTCGAAGGTGGTGAGCGACCGCGAGGTGCTGCTCACCCACGCCAACTGGTCGCGCCCCGGCGCGGTCGAACACGACGTTCGCGCGATCGACGTGTCGGCCGCGGGCGACTGGAGCGAGGTGAAGGTGTGGTACGGCCCGACCGGCGGGCTCGGCACGTCGAGCTATCCGACCAACGGCTTCATCTATTCGGGCCGTGCCCCGGTCGTCGAGGCGGCGCCCGTCGTCGATACGACGATCATCGCCACCGCCGCCGCCGTGTCGGTGATCCCGGTCGCCGGCGAGTAAGCCGGGCGAGCGGAAGGCGCGTTACGCCGCCTTGAAGGTCATCGCGACGCCATTCATGCAATAGCGCTTGCCGGTCGGCTTCGGCCCGTCGTCGAAGACGTGGCCGAGATGCCCGCCGCATTGGCGGCAATGCACCTCGACGCGTTCCATCAGCATGGAACGGTCGCTGCGCGTCGCCACCGCGCGGGGCAGGGGGGCGTAGAAGCTCGGCCAGCCGGTGCCGCTGTCGAACTTGGTCTTCGACGAAAACAGCGGCTGCGCACAGCCCTTGCAGGCAAAGGTGCCGGCGCGATGCTCGTCGTTGAGCGGGCTGGTGAAGGGGCGTTCCGTGCTCTCGTGGCGCAGCACCGCCCAGGCGGCGTCACCCAGTTTCTTGCGCCATGCGGCATCGCTCATGTGCACCGGAAAGGTTTCCGCGGCGGCGGCGGGGGCGCTGCGGCAACCCCATAGGGCGGCGCCGGCGATCCCGGCGACGGCGAGCGACAGGAGCGAGCGGCGATCGGTCGGTTCGGACATGTGACCGATATAGGAAGCCGGCGTCCGTTCCGCATCCCGTTGACCGAACCCAATAACCCAGGTTGGAACAATGTGTCCGTATCGAGCGCTTGCAGCGCCGAGAGGCGAACCGATCCCATGTCCTTCCAACAGCTCGATCCCCCGTTACCCGTTCACGTGCTCGACAAGGGCGCCGGCTTTGCCTTTGCCGTCATCGACTATGGCCAGGAGCATAACCTGATCTGGGTCACCGCGATCAACGACACCGGCGAGATCTGGTGCGCGCCCAATCCGCGCGTGCGGATGCAGGCGAACTGGACGATGGGCCGGAAGAAGCCGGCCGCCGTGGCCGCGCGCGAGCAGGGCGAGTGTTCGGGAGCGTCCGAGCCGATCGCGGCAGAGACGGAGAAGCCGAACTGAGCGTCGAGCGCCTAGGCGTCTAACGCGAAGCTGCGCATGACGCCGACGTGATCGGACAAGCGGCTGCCATCCGCAAGCGTGCCGAAGCCGATCGTGCTGCCCTCTGCCGACACGGCGCCGCGGAACGCCAGGATCGTCTTGGCGCGGGCGACCGTCGGGGTGGACGCGATCGTCCGGCACTCCGGGCCGCACGCCGATTCCGATGCGGCGATGGTCATATCGCGGCCGTCGATCAGCGCATCGGCCAGATAATGCTGGCGGGCCGGATCGTTGCCGACGTTGAAGTCACCGGCGAGCACCAGCGGCGCCTTGGTGGCGGTGAGCGCGCCGACGAAGCCGTGCAGCGCATCGACCTGCCGCTGATAGGCGGCGAAGCTGCGCGCGTCGGCGACGCCCGATGCCGAACGGGCGTTGAGATGCGTGTCGAGCACGATCAGCGGCGTCGCGCGGCCGGGGATGCGCAGGGCGACGGCGAGCATGCCCTTGTTGGCGAGGCAATCGTAGCCGGCACAGGCGAAGCGCGCAAAGGCGATGCGCCGGACCGCGAGGATCGGATAGTCGGAGAAGATGGCGAGGCCGCTATCCTCGCGCGGCGCCTCCGTCTCGCCATGCCAGAAGCTCGCCGCATCCAGATAGGCGCGTTCCGCCGCCGTGGTCGCGGGTGCGGCGGCGAGATCGGCGCTCGGCCCGAAGGCGGCGTAGCGATAGCCGGCGGCGCGGCCGATATCCTTTTGCGCGTCGCCGAACGCCTCCTGCACGGCGACCACCTGCGGCCCCTCGCCGCGGGCGTGCAGGGCGCGCAGGTCGGCGGCGATCGAGGCCGCCGCCTGCGCCCGGCCGTGCGTCAGCGGCCAGGGCAGCCCTTCGACATTGTAGGACAGGATGCGGATCGGGCCGCTCGCCGGCACGGCATGGGGGGCCGTCGCCTCGATGGCCATGACCGGGCGCGGCTCGGCCACACCCATGGTCAGCACGGCTGCGGCCAACATCGCGATCCCGACCCTGCGCATCGAACGGTCCTCCCAACCCTGTCAGGACGGGGGGTACGCCGCATGGGATGACGCCGGGGCGTATCGCCGATGACATTCGCGTCATCTACGCCCGTTTCGGGACGATCAGTAGCGCGTGATCTCCACCGGCAACTGGCGATAGCCGTGGACGAAACAGGCGGCGACGCGGGTCGGTTCGGCCAGCACGTTCACGCGCATGCGCCGCTTCGCCATCTCTTCCAGCAGGATGCCGATCTGCAGTTCGGCGAGGCGGGCGCCGACGCAGCGATGGATGCCGTGGCCGAAGGCGAGGTGGCGGCGCGCATTGGGACGATCGACGACGATGCGGTCCGCGTCGGCCCCGAACACGCTCTCGTCACGGTTGGCGGAAAGATACCAGAGCGCGAGCTTGTCGCCGGCGCGGATCGTCTGCCCCATCAATTCGGTGTCGCGCGTCGCGGTGCGGCGCATATGGGCGAGCGGCGTCTGCCAGCGGATGATCTCCTGCGTCGCATTGGCGATCAGCGCGGGGTCCGCCTCCAGCTTGGCGCGTTCATCGGGGAAGCGGTCGAGGCCATAGGCGAGCGCCGACATGGAATTGCGCGTCGTGTCGTTGCCGCCGACGATCAGCAGGATCAGGTTTCCGATGAATTCGAAATGGTCCATGTGGCTCATCGCGTCCGAATGGATCATCATGCTGATGAGGTCGGGCGTCTGCTCTTTCCCGACCTTGGCGTTCCACAGGCCCTGAAAATAGGCGCCGCATTCGTACATGTAGCCGAGCCGCTGCTTGCGCGTTGCCTCGTTCTTGACCAGTTCGATATCGCCGGCCCAGTCGGACCAGAAGGTAAGCTTGCGCCGGTCCTCCCACGGGAAGTCGAACAGGATCGCCAGCATCTGCGTGGTGAGTTCGATCGACACGGTGTCGACCCAGTCGAACCGCGTGTTCCATGGCAGCGTGTCGAGCAGATCGGCGGTGCGGTGGCGGATATCCTCGCTCATCCGCGCCATCTCGGAGGGCGTGAAGGCGGGCGCGACGGTGCGGCGCTGGCCGGTATGCACCGGCCGATCGCGCGCGATGAACATCGGCATGCGCACGTCGCTGTCCGGAATGAAGTCGGCGAGCGTGATGCCGCCGGCTTCCGACGAATAGAGTTCGGGCAGCGATTCGACTTCGACGATCGGCTTGTAGGCGGACACCGACCAATAGGGGCCGTAGTCGCTATGGTCGCAGCGGTAGACCGGCGCCTCGGCGCGCAGCCGCGCGAAGGGCGCATGCCAGGTGTCGTCGCGGTACAGCTCCGGCCGGCTCACGTCGAGCGGATCGACGGACGGCTCGGCCGCCTGCATCAGGGTCGCCATCATTCCTCTCCTGTCGTTTTGCGACAGGAGATACCTCGCTGACACTTATGTCAATTGCTCTCGTGAGCGGTACGGCCCCGCTTCCAGAACGGCTTGGCGCTGCCCGATTGCAGCACGCCGCGGCGGAACAGGCGGGCGCCGAGCGTGATGAACAGCGTCACCCACAGCAATTGCCAGGCGATGGCGGCGATATGCGGCCACAGCTCCGGCGACGTCGCGGCGCGGCCCGCCATGGCGAAGGGCGAGGAGAGGGGGAACAGCTGCGCGGCGGTGGCGACCCAGCTGTCCGGCCGCGCCGTCCCGGCGAGCGCGAGCGCGAGCATGCCCATCTGCAGGACCGAGATCGGCAGCGCGAGCATCTGGATCTCGCGCGGGGTGGAGGCCTGCGCCCCGACCACCAGGAAGGCGGAGCCGAGCAGCAGATAGGCCATGGTGAAATAGGTGACGAACAAGGCGACGAAGGCCGGCATGCCGACCGCCGCCTGGATCGCCAGCGCCGATGCGACCTCCGGCGGCAGCAGCGATCCCAGCTTGGCGATGATCGTGCCCCAGAAACAGACGAACAGGATGGCGACGCCGAACATGCCGAGCAGCTTGCCGAGGAACACGCTTTCCAGCGGCACGGCGGCGGCGAGCACCTCGATCACCTTGTTGTTGCGCTCTTCCGCCATGGTGCCGACCACCTGGCTGGCGAGGAACAGGTTGAGCAGGAACACGCCGAAGACGGCGAAGGAGGCGGACTGGCGGCGGTTGCCCGCCGATCCGCCGGACCGCTCCATCGGGGTGGTCACGGCGGTGACGCGCGGCACGTCGCCGTTCAGCCGATCCGCCGCGATCGTCTCCGCAGCGAGCACGCCGAGGTAATCGGCGGCGCGCTTGCCGCGGGGGCCGTACAGCACCTGCGGACTGGCGAGTGGCCCGTAGAGCACCGCGCTCGCCTCGTAATCCTTGGCCTGGAAGGCGGCGCGCGCCTGCGCCGCCGGATCGGCGTCGGGGCGCAGCGTGGTGAGCGCCGGCGGCGCCTCGTCGTCGCGGCGGAAGACGGCGCGCAGCCGCGTGTCCGCCTCTGCGATCGTCCGCGCATCGCGATCCGGCACGATCGCGACGATCCGCGTCTTGTCGGCGCGCCCGTCGGCGACGCTGGCCGCCCCCATGCCGCCGACCGCACCGAACGATCCCATGATGACCGGCGCGAACAGGAAGAGGAGGAAGATCGGCGTGAACACGGTGGCGATGAAATCGCGCCGCGCGATGGTGAGCGCCTGACGGAGCGTGCGGGCGAGGCTCATGCCGCGTCTCCCGGAGCCGCGGCATCCCGGGCGGCATCCTGGCCGACGATGCGGACGAAGGCGTCGTGCAGACCGGGTCGCTCGATCGACAGGCCGCCGATCCCGTAGCCGCGCTCGATCAGCGTCACCAGCAACCCCTCGATCCCCTCGCGCGGCAATTGGAAGCGCCAGCCGTCGCCGTCCGCCACTGCATCGCGCGGCAGCACGTCGGCGATAGTGGGGTCGGGGCGGACCGGCAGATAGCGGACCCGGCTCGGCAGGGTGCCGCGCGCATCGTCCACCGTCCCTTCGAAACGGCGCTTGCCGCCGGCGATGATCGCCAGCCGGTCACACACCCGCTCGGCATGCGCCATGATGTGGGTCGAGAAGAGTACGGTGGCGCCGCGATCCCGCTCGGCGAGGATCAGCGATTCGAGCTTTTCCTGATTGACCGGGTCGAGCCCGGAGAAGGGTTCGTCGAGCACCAGCAGATCGGGGCGGTGCACCACCGACCCCAGCAACTGGACGAGCTGTGCCATGCCCTTGGACAGTTTCTTGATCTTCTCGTCCACGGCGTGGCCGAGGCCGGCCGCCTCCATCATCTCGGCGGCGCGGGCGCGGCCGGTCCGGCGGTCGAGCCCGCGCAGCGCGCCCATGAAGGCGATGGCGTCGCGCGCCTTCATCGACGGATAGAGGCCGCGCTCCTCGGGCAGGTAGCCGACGCGGTCGCTCGCCTCGCGCGGGGCGTCGTGGCCGAGGATCGCACGGCGGCCCTCGTCGGGTTCGAGGATACCGAGCAGGGTGCGCAGCGTCGTCGTCTTGCCGGCGCCATTGGGGCCGAGCACGCCGTAGATCGCGCCGCGCGGAACGGCGAGGTCGACGCCGTCGACCACGCGCCGGTCGCCGAAGCGCTTCACCAGATGCTCGGCGAAGACCGCCAACTCGCTTGATGTCACCGTTTTTCCCCGTTCGCGGCTGTGGTAGCGGGGCGACGTGGCCGAACACAAGCGACAACCAGACTTCGAGGCGCGGATCAGGGCAAAGGCGGCAGAGCTGGGCTTCGTCGCCTGCGGCATCGCGCGCGCCGATGCCGCGCCGCGCACCGCCGAGCGCCTGCGCCAATGGCTGGGCGAGGGGCGCCACGGCGACATGATCTGGATGGCGGAGCGCGAGCATCACCGCGGCTCGCCGGCGGGATTGTGGCCGGAGGTGCGCAGCGTGATCGCGCTCGGCATGAGCTATGCCCCGGCCGCAGACCCGCTGCGCCTGGCGACTGAGGGCGAGCGCGGCCGCATCTCCGTCTACGCGCAGGGGCAGGATTATCACGACGTGGTCAAGAAGGCGCTGAAGGCGCTCGGCCGCTGGCTGGCGCAGGAGGGCGGCGGCGACCTCAAGGTGTTCGTCGACACCGCGCCGGTGATGGAGAAGCCGCTCGCCGAGGCGGCGGGACTGGGGTGGCAGGGCAAGCACACCAATCTGGTCAGTCGCGCCCATGGCAGCTGGCTGTTCCTGGGCGCGATCTACACGACGCTGGACCTCTCGCCCGAAACGGCGGGGCGCGACAGCTGCGGCTCGTGCGATGCCTGCCAGCGCGCCTGCCCGACCGAGGCGTTTCCGGCGCCCTACCGCCTCGATGCGCGGCGCTGCATCTCCTACCTGACGATCGAGCATGCCGGGCCGATCCCGATCGAATTTCGGGAAGCGATCGGCAACCGCATCTATGGCTGCGACGATTGCCTGGCGGTGTGCCCCTGGAACAAGTTCGCCGCCGCGGCCGCGGCGAACCTCGCCTTCCAGCCGCGCGCCGAACTCACCGCCCCGGCGCTCGCCGACCTGCTGGCGCTCGACGATGCGGGGTTCCGGCAGGTGTTCGCCGGATCGCCGATCAAGCGGATCGGCCGCAACCGGATGGTGCGCAACGCGGCGATCGCGGCGGGGAACAGCGGCGCCCGGGGGTTGGTGCCGGTGTTGGAGCGGCTGCGCGAGGATGACGATCCGGTGGTGGCGGAGGCGGCGGCATGGGCGATCGGGCGGTTGGGCGTGAGTGCGTGACGGAAACCGTCTGCGCCATCTTCATGCGTGACGGGGCGGTGCTGCTGGCGAAGCGGGCGGCGCACAAGCGGACCTATGCCGGATGCTGGGATTTTGTCGGCGGCCACGTCGAACCCGGCGAAACCCCGGAGCAAGCGCTGATCCGCGAGGTGCGGGAGGAGACGGGGGTGACGCCGGTGCGGTTCCGGCCGGCGGCCGCGATCGACGATGCCGCTTGCGGCGCGACCTACCACCTCTTCCTCGTCGACGCATGGGATGGTGGCGAGCCGGTCATGCTCGGCGACGAGCATGACGCGTTGCGCTGGTTTCCTGCGGCCGAGGCGGCAGTGCTACCGGGGCTTGCGCTGGACGAATATCGGGGACTGATTACGAGAGTATCGACCGCCGCTTGACCTCGCCGGTACGCTGAGGGTGTCCTGCGCCTACTTTCCGCCATCTCGCCGGGTCAGGGCGGCGACGCAGCTGGCGCGGTCGATGGTGCTGCCGTCGGGTTCGCGGGCGTCGAGATAGGTGACGCGGGCGGGTTCCGAGCCCTTGGGGTAGAGATAGGCGTCGAGGACACAGATCGGGCCGGCGAACTGGAGCTTGCGTGCGGTGCCTTCGCGGACGTCGGCATCGGGCTGGCCGAACAGGGTGACGAGGCCGGCGGCGTCCTGGCCGATGACGCGTTCGAGGCCGGCGCTGGTGTAGGTGACCACCGGCCGCGCCACCGGGGGCGCGACGACGCCGGGGGCGGCGCAGGCGCTCAACCCCAGGGCCAACAGGAGAATCGCCGATGCCTTCACGTACCTACCCCCTTCGCGCCCGTCGCCCCGCGTGAGGCATGGAACAGGTGCGTCGCCAGCTGCGCGCCCAGGATCGGCGCCAGCAGGTTGACGAGCGGAACCACGAACAGGCCGGTGCCGGCAAGCCCCGTCGCGAAGCGGCGCCCCCGCGTCGCCTTGCGCCAGCCCCGCATCGTCGCATCGTCCATGTGGCGGCTCGCCACCATGTCGCCGAGGTCGCGGCCGAGCAGCCAGGCATTGACCAGAAAGAAGGCGATGGCCGGCCCGATCGCGGTGAACAGCAGCGCCAGATAGACGGGAAGCATCAGCAGGTTGACCGCGATCGCCCGCGCCGCCGAGCCAAGCCCCATGCGCAGCGAACGGCCGAGCCCCGCCGGGCGGGCGGCGGCATGGGCGGCGGGGTAGTGGCGCGCCTCCACGGCGGCGACCACATCGTCGGCGAAGACGCCGAGCACCGCGATGGCGATGACGCGGAACAGCAGCCAGGCGGCGAGCACGAAGACGACCACCGCCACCACTCCGGCAAGGCCATCATCGTAGCCGCCGGCGAAACCGGCGAGCCAGCGGCGCAATATCTCGAACACTCCGACCGCGAGCGCGGCGAAGATCGCCAGCGTCACCAGCAGCGACTTGCCCGCCACGCGCAGGATCGCAGGGTCGCCGAGTTGGCCGATGGAGAGGGCGAGCGCACGCAGCATCGCCCGCGGGGGTGGCGGCTTGCGGCGGCGGCGTCAACCGCCCGCGTTGCGCGGGGAAGGCGGCGCCTCTAGGGGACGGCGTTTGCTGATTTTCCGGAGCCTGCTTCTTGTCCCAGCCTACCTATGACGTCGTCGCGATCGGCAATGCCATCGTCGACATCCTCGCGCAGGCGGATGACGCCTTCATCGAATCGATCGGCGTCGCCAAGGGGTCGATGCAGCTGATGTTCTCGCCTGAGGACGCCGATGCGCTGTACGCGCGGATGGGGCCGGGGCGCGAGGTGTCGGGCGGATCGGCGGCGAACACCGTCGCCGGCATCGCCGCACTGGGCGGACGCACCGCCTTCATCGGCCAGGTCGCCGACGACCAGCTGGGCGAGGTCTTCGCGCACGACATCCGCGCCGCCGGCGTCGATTTCGCCACCGCGGTGCGGGCGGGCCAGCCGACCACGGCGCGCTGCCTGATCTTCGTCACGCCCGACGGGCAGCGGACGATGAACACCTATCTCGGCGCCTCGCAATTCCTGCCGGAAGGGGCGCTCGACCTGTCGGTGATCGAGGATGCGGCGATCCTCTATCTCGAAGGCTATCTGTGGGACCCGGAGGAGCCGCGCGCGGCGATGCGCGCTGCGATCGAGGCGGCGCGCAAGGCGGGGCGCAAGGTCGCCTTCACCCTGTCCGACGTGTTCTGCATCGGCCGTCACGGCGGCGATTTCCGCAAGCTGATCGCCGATGGGCTGATCGACATCCTGTTCGCCAACGAGGCGGAGCTGACCGCGCTCGCCGAGACGGAGGATTTCGAGGCGGCGGTGGCCGCCCTTTCGGCGCAGGTGCCGACGCTGGTGGTGACGCGGGGCGCGTCGGGTGCGTGCGCGATCCAGAACGGCACGCGGGCCGAGGTGCAGGCGGAGCCGATCGCGCAGGTGGTCGACACCACGGGTGCGGGCGACCTGTTCGCGGCGGGCTTCCTCCACGGCCAGGCGCAGGGCAAGGGGCTGGACGCTTCGCTGAAGCTCGGCGCGATCTGCGCCGCCGAGATCATCAGCCATTTCGGCGCGCGGCCGAACGTCGACATGAAGGCGCTGGCGGCGGCGAAGCTCGGCTGATCCGCCACGCCACGGGTGCCGATACAGGAAGGGCCGGGGGATCGCTCCCCCGGCCCTTTTTCGTCGTCTCGACCGCGGCGGATCAGTGCAGCGGCTTGGCGATCTCCGGCTGCATGGCGGGATCGTCCACCACGTCGGTGATGCCGCGCCCGACATAGGACCGGCTGCGGCTGTAGCCGAAGTAGATCACCAGCCCGATCAGCCCCCAGCCCGGCAGCACCAGGATGGCGAGCAGCGGCAGCGAGAAATAGAGATACAGGCAGCCGAGGATCGCGGCCGGTGCGACCAACCAGACCAGCGGGGTGCGGAACGGCCGCTTGCGGGTGGGATCGACCTTGCGCAGCACCAGCACCGATACCGCCACCATCAGGAAGGCGAACAGCGTTCCCGAATTGGAATAATCGGCGAGCTTGCCGACGGGCAGGAAGGCGGCGGCGAGCGTGGCGGCGATGCCGGTGACGATCGTCACGACGTGCGGCGTGCGATATTTCGGGTGGACCGCGGCGAGCCGGGTCGGCAGCAGGCCGTCGCGCGCCATGGTGAAGAACACGCGGGTCTGGCCGAACATCATCATCAGCACCACCGACGGCAGCGCCAGCGTGGCGGCGAGGCCGATCAGATTGCCGATCTGCACCCAGCCGATGGTGCGCAGCACGTGTGCCAGCGCCTCACGCGAGCAGGAGAGCGGCTCCAGCGCCCCGCCGGCGACGATCGCGCGGCAGCGATCGGCAAGCTCCGACGTGCCCGGCGACAGCAGGGTGCCCGCCGCGCTGCGCACCGGCTGCGCGCCCAGCGGCGAACCGATCGCACCGGCCGACACCAAAAGGTAGAAGATGGTGCAGAAGCCGAGCGACGCGATCAGGCCGATCGGCACGTTGCGTTGCGGGTTCTTGGTCTCCTCGGCAGCAGTCGAGACGGCGTCGAAGCCGACATAGGCGAAGAAGATCGAGGCGGCGGCCCCGGCGACGCCGGCGAAACCGGTCGGCATCAACGGTTCGAAATGCTGCATGTCCATCACCGGCAGCGACAGCGCGATGAACAGCGTCAGCGCGGCGACCTTGATGCACACGAGGATCGCGTTGACCCGCGCGCTTTCCGTGGTGCCGATCACCAGCAGCCAGGTGACGAGCAGCGAGATGAAGACCGCAGGCAGGTTGATGTAGCCGCCAGCCGACGGCCCGTTGACCCATTCCATCGGCACCTCGATGCCGAGCAGGTTCCTGATCTGGCCGACGACATAGCCGGACCAGCCGACCGCGACGGCGGATGCGCCGACGGCATATTCCAGGATCAGTGCCCAGCCGACCATCCAAGCGAGCAATTCGCCCATCACCGCATAGGTGTAGGTGTAGGCCGATCCCGCCACCGGCACCATGGAGGCGAGTTCCGAATAGCACAGCGCCGCGACCGCGCAGACGAAGCCGGCGATGATGAACGAGATCATCATGCCCGGCCCCGCCTTCTGCGCGGCTTCGGACGTCAGCACGAAGATGCCGGTGCCGATCACGGCCCCGATGCCGAGCATGGTGAGCTGGAACGCACCCAGCGAGCGGTGCAGGCCGCGTTTTTCGGCCGTGGCGAGAATGGCGTCGAGTGGTTTGACGCGCCCGAATATCATGTAGCGTATCCCCCCGGATGCGCACGGCCTCTACGCGCCGCCGCATGGTGAAGCGCGCGATGCTAGTCTCAAATGAGACGGTGGCAATCCCTTATGTGTCGTTCATGCTTTTCAAAGCAATGATAGATACTTAGCCTGCGAGCATCGGTCCGAGCGGCTTGCCGCCGAACAGATGGACGTGGAGGTGCGGCACCTCCTGGCCCGCGTCGCCGCCGATGTTGGCGAGCAGGCGGTAACCGGGGGCGACGAGGCCGTGCTCGCGCGCGACATGGCCGATCGCGCGGATGAAGCCGGCGATCTCCGCATCGGATGCGCGGGCGCTGAAATCGTCCCACGATACATAGGCGCCGCGCGGGATCACCAGGATGTGGACCGGGGCGGCGGGGGCGATGTCGTGGAAGGCGACGGCGTGGTCGTCTTCATAGACACGGCGCGACGGGATCTCGCCGCGCAGGATCTTCGCAAAGACGTTCTGGTCGTCATAGGGCAGGGTGGCATCGATCGGCATGCGGCAGGCTCCTGTCAGCGCGCGGCTTTTTCGTCATGGCCGGACACGCCCTCGCGCCGGGCGAGTTCGGCGCGCACATCGTCCAGGCCCAGGCCGGCATCGGCGAGCAGCACCAGCAGGTGGAAGACGAGGTCGGCGGCTTCCGAGGCGAGCGTCTCCGGCGCGGCGAGGGCGGCGATCACCGTCTCGGTCGCTTCCTCGCCGACCTTTTGCGCGATCTTCGGGCGGCCCTTGGCAAAGAGGCTCGCGACATAGGAGCGGCCGGGTTCGGCGGCGTCGCGGCGGGCGCGGATGGTGGCTTCCAGGCGGTCGAGCGGGTCCATGGACACCGCTTGGCGCGGGAGGCGGGGAGGGGTCAATCCTTGTTCGTCGGCGCCGGCCCGAATCGGCGGCGCATCGCGCGCCGCACCAGCCACAGGCCGGCCGCGGCGACGAGGAACAGCGCGAAGTCGGACAGTTCGGGCCCGGTCCGGCGATGGACCACGCCCGAATGCCCCCCGGCGACCGACAGCAGCGGCAGCATCATGCCGCCAGCCAGTCGCGCGCCTCGTCCGGGCAGGCGAAGATGCGCAGGTAGGATTGCGTCATGAACCGCCGCACCTGCAACCGCGTGATCGCACTGGCGGTGACGATCGCGATGCGGCTGGCGCGATGGAAGCTGCCGAGGCGCCGGTTGATAGCCGATGCCGCTTCGGCGGGCTGCACGCTGCAGCCGCTCATGTCCATCAGCAGGCGATAGCCGGGCGCGAAGCCTTCTTCGCGGAAACGGCGGATCAGTTCGTCGGCATAGGCATCGACGCTCGGCCCGTCGAACAGGCCGGTCCACCGGATGTCGACGAGGTTCAGGTCGTGGCGGAAGTCGATGCGGTACATGGTGCCGGTTTGCCGGCAAAGCCTTAGCGAAGCGCTAAGCGGCCGCGACGGGCCTGCGTACCGGGATGCCCGCCGCCGCCAGCGCGGCGTGCGCGTCGGCGACGCTCGCCTCGCCGAAGTGGAAGATCGAGGCGGCGAGGACCGCGCTGGCGTGACCGTCGCGGATACCGGCGACGAGGTCGGGAAGCCCGCCGACGCCGCCGCTCGCCACCACCGGCACGCTGACCCGGTCGGCGATGGCGCGGACGAGGTCGAGATCGTAGCCCGATCGGGTGCCGTCGCGGTCCATCGAGGTGACGAGCAGTTCGCCGGCGCCGAGTTCGGCCAGGTGGAGCGCATGCGCGACCGCATCGATCCCGGTCGGGCGGCGGCCGCCGTGGGTGAACACCTCCCATCCCTCGCCGACGCGGCGCGCGTCGACCGAGGCGACGCAGCACTGGCTGCCGAAGCGTTCGGCGATGTCGGCGACCACCTCCGGCCGGGCGACGGCGGCGGAATTGACCGCGACCTTGTCAGCGCCGGCGAGCAGCAGCGCGCGGGCATCGTCGGCGGTGCGCACGCCGCCGCCGACGGTCAGCGGCATGAAACAGACCGCCGCGGTGCGACGGACCACGTTGAGGATGGTGCCGCGATCCTCGTGGCTGGCGGTGATGTCGAGGAAGCAGAGCTCGTCCGCCCCCGCAGCGTCATAGGCGCGCGCCTGTTCGACCGGATCGCCGGCATCGCGCAGCTCGACGAAATTGACGCCCTTCACGACGCGGCCGTTCGCCACGTCGAGACACGGGATCACGCGCGCGCGGACGGTCATCGTTGTAGCCCCTCCTCTTCAGAGGAGGGGTTGGGGTGGAAGACGCGGGCGATGGTCTCTGTGAAACTCGCCCCACCCCAAACCCCTCCCTTGAAGGTGAGGGGCTTACAGCTTGGCGATATCCGAGCGATCATCACGCCGCCTGCGCCACGGCGAGCGCGGCGGCGAGGTCGAGGCGGCCGTCGTACAGCGCGCGGCCGGTGATGACGCCTTCGATGCCGTCGCCTGCGTGGATCGACAGCATGTGGATGTCGTCGATGCCCTTGACGCCGCCGCTGGCGATCACCGGGATCGACACCGCACGGGCGAGGTCGACGGTCGCATCGACGTTGCAGCCCTTGAGCAGGCCGTCGCGGCCGACGTCGGTGAACAGCAGCGCGGCGACGCCGGCATCCTCGAAGCGGCGGGCAAGATCGACGACGCTGGTGGTCGACACGTCCGCCCAGCCCTTGGTGGCGACCATGCCGTCCCTGGCGTCGACCGCGACGACGATGCCGCCGGGGAAGTCGCGCGCGGCGGCGCGGACGAAATCGGGGTCCTCCAGCGCCGCGGTGCCGATCACGACGCGCGATACGCCGAGGTCGAACCAGCGTTCGACGCTGGCACGGTTGCGGATGCCGCCGCCGAGCTGGACGTGGCCGGGAAAGGCGGAAACGATGGCGCGCACCGCCTGGCCGTTGACCGATTCGCCGGCGAAGGCGCCATCGAGGTCGACGACGTGCAGATGCTGCGCGCCGGCGTCGGCGAAGCGCAAGGCCTGCGCCGCGGGATCGTCGCCATAAACGGTGGCACGGTCCATATCGCCCTCGGCAAGGCGGACGACCTGGCCGCGCTTGAGGTCGATGGCGGGGAAGACGATGAGGGTCATGCCGCACATTCCTTCCCGAGCTCGCTCGAGGAGGGGGACCATCGCATCGCGATGGTGGAGGGGCGGCGGCGTAGCCGCCGTTGCACGGCGGCCCCCTCCACCACCGACCTGCGGTCGGCGGTCCCCCTCCCCAAGCGAGCTTGGGGAGGATCAAAAGGCGTTACGGCCGCCATGCGAGAAACCTTTCGAGCATCGCCAGGCCGTAGCGCTGGCTCTTTTCGGGATGGAATTGCACGCCGAGCATCGTGTCGCGGGCGATCGCGGCGGTAACCCGGCCGGCATGGTCGCTGGTCGCGATCACGTCTTCGCCCTCATAGGCGTAGCTGTGCAGGAAATAGGCCTCGCCCGCCGGCACCAGCGGGTGGTCGCCCGATGGCACCACGTCGTTCCAGCCCATGTGCGGGACCTTGGCGTCCATGGTGCCGGGCTCCAGCCGGCGTACGCGGCCGCGCATCCAGCCGAGGCCGCGGTGCTGCCCCAGCTCTTCGCCGACCTCCGCCATCAGCTGCATGCCGACGCAGACGCCGAGGAACGGGGTGCCGTCCCGCCGGACGCGCCGTTCCATCGCCTCGACCATGCCGGGCACCGCGCGCAGCGCCGCCGCGCAGGCGCCGAAGGCGCCGACGCCGGGCAGGACGATGCGATCGGCCTTCGCCACGACGTCGGGATCGGCGGTGACGGCAAGGTCTGTCGCGCCCGCTGCCCGCAACGCATTCTCGACCGAATGGAGGTTACCGGCGCCGTAGTCGATGAGGGCCAGCGCGCTCACAATACGCCTTTGGTCGAGGGGATCGCGTCCGCCTTGCGGGGATCGATCTCGACGGCGGCGCGCAGGGCGCGGGCGAGCCCCTTGAAGGCGCTTTCGACGATATGGTGGTTGTTGCTGCCGTACAGCGTCTCGACGTGCAGGGTGATGCCGGCGGTCTGTGCGAAGCTGTGGAACCAGTGTTCGATCAGCTCGGTGTCGAGCTCGCCGAGGCGCGCGACGGTGAAGCCCGATTTCCACACCAGCCACGGCCGGCCGGAAATATCGAGCGCCACGCGGGTCAGCGTCTCGTCCATCGGCGAGAGCGCATCGCCGTAGCGGCGGATGCCGCGCTTGTCGCCCAGCGCCTGCGCCACCGCCTGGCCGAGCGCGAGCGCCGAATCCTCGACGGTGTGGTGCCCGTCGATATGCAGATCGCCGTCCACCTTCAGGTCGATGTCGATCAGGCCGTGGCGCGAGAGCTGCTCGACCATATGGTCGAGGAAGCCGATGCCCGTCCTGATCGCATAGGTGCCGGTGCCGTCGAGATTGACGGTGACGTCGATCCGCGTCTCGGCGGTGGAGCGGTTGATGGTCGCGGTGCGCATGTCGGCCCGCCCCATACGTGGGTGTTACGGCACACACAATCTTGACCGGCCCCGCCAGTGCGCTACCCAAGGGGAATGACCGACGGCCTGCCCGATAGCCTTATCCCGTATGATGAAATCGTCCAGGAGGCGCTGCGTGCCGTCGTCGGCCGCGTGCTCGGCTCGGTGGCCGAATCGGGCGGGCTGCCCGGCGAGCATCATTTCTACATCACCTTCAAGACGCAGGCGCCCGGCGTCGACATCCCGCAGCGCCTGATGGAGCGCTTCCCGGACGAGATGACGATCGTGCTGCAGAACCGCTATTGGGACCTGACGGTGGACGAGCGGCGCTTTTCGGTGGGGCTGAGCTTCAACCAGGTGCCCTCCAAGCTGGTCATCCCCTATTCGGCGATCACCGGCTTCCACGATCCGGCGGTGAATTTCGAACTGCGCTTCCAGGCGACCGAAGGGCCGGGCGACCGGCCGGAACCGCACGACGAGGCGGAAAACGACGGCCCGACCGTGACCCCGGCCGAGGATGGCTCCAACGTCGTCAGCGTGGACTTCAAGCGGAAGAAGTGAGGCGAAGCGAGCGGTGTAGCGGACGCTAACCGCGGTCGCGCAAGTGACGCGAACGCCCGGCCGGGCTCGGCTTAGCCGAGCTTCGACGTCACGGGATTTACTCCCGTGACGGGCCATTGCGCCGCAACCATCATCGCCGCCGCCGGTTCACCACCGCATGACCACCCGCACCGAAACCGATTCGATCGGCCCGATCGAGGTCCCCGCCGACGCCTATTGGGGCGCGCAGACCGAGCGCAGTCTCGAGAATTTCCCCTTCGGCCCGCGCGAGCGGATGCCGGTGGAGATCGTCCATGCCCTCGCGATCGTGAAGCGCGCGGCGGCGCGCGTGAACCGGCGGCACGGGCTGCTGCCCGAAAAGGCGGATGCGATCGAGGCTGCCGCGGCGCGAATCGCGGACGGCGCGATGGACGACCAGTTTCCGCTCGTCATCTGGCAGACGGGCAGCGGCACGCAGTCGAACATGAACGTCAACGAGGTCATCGCCGGCCGCGCCAACGAGGCGCTGACCGGCACGCGTGGCGGCAAGACGCCGGTGCATCCCAACGATGACGTCAACCGCGGGCAATCGTCCAACGACAGTTTCCCGACCGCGCTGCACGTCGCCGCGGCGCTGGCGGTGACGCGGCAGCTGTACCCGGCGCTCGACCGGCTGCGCGATGCGCTGGCGGCGCGGGCGGCGGAATGGGACGACCTCGTCAAGATCGGCCGGACCCATTTGCAGGACGCGACGCCGTTGACGCTGGGCCAGGAATTTTCCGGCTACGTCCAGCAGCTTGCCAATGCGCGCGACCGGATCGAGGGCACGCTCGCCCGCAACATCATGCCGCTGGCGCAGGGCGGAACCGCGGTCGGCACCGGGCTCAACGCGCCGGCCGGCTTCGCCGAGGACGTGGCGGCGGAGATCGCGGCGTTGACGGACCTTCCCTTCGTCACCGCGCCCAACAAGTTCGAGGCGCTGGCGAGCAACGACGGCCTCGTCGACCTGCATGGCGCGCTCAACGTGCTGGCGGTGGCGCTGACCAAGATCGCCAATGACATCCGGCTGCTCGGATCGGGTCCGCGGTCCGGCCTCGGCGAGCTCGATCTGCCGGCCAACGAACCCGGCAGCTCGATCATGCCGGGCAAGGTCAACCCGACGCAGGCCGAGATGCTGACCATGGTCGCCGCACAGGTGATGGGCAACAACGTCGCGGTCACCGTCGGCGGATTGCAGGGGCATCTGGAACTCAACGTCTTCAAGCCGTTGATCGGCGCCAATGTGCTGCGGTCGATCGCGCTGCTCAGCGTCGGCATGACGAGCTTCGCCGAACGGACGGTCGACGGGCTACAGGCGAATGCCGGGCGGATCGGCGAGCTGGTCGAGCGATCGCTGATGCTGGTCACGGCGCTGGCGCCCGAGGTCGGCTATGACAATGCCGCCAAGATCGCCAAGCACGCGCACCAGCATGGCCAGACGCTGAAGCAGGCGGGGCTGGAACTGGGGTTGGTCGACGAGGCGACGTTCGATCGGCTGGTCCGCCCGGAGACGATGATCGGGCGATGACGCCGGAACGGGACCGTTACGGAACTTCGCGCAGCGTTCGCGCGCTTCAGCGGGCCAGGCAAACGAAGGACGACAGGTGAGCACCACGACAACGGGCGCGCTGATCGGCGCGGCGATCGATTCGCTCTCCGGCGACGACGATGGCGTTGCGGACGGCGCGATCATCGGCGCGGTCACGGCCAATGTGCTGAAGGTCGTGCTGCCGCTGGCGGTCACCTATGCGGTCGGCTGGGCGGTGCTGCGCGGTGCGGAGCAGCTGAAGGACACGGTGTTCGGAAAGGTGGAAGCATGATCGGCAGGATTATCGGTGCGCTCGTCGGGCGCGAAATGGACCGTCGCGACGGGTCGGGTGGCCTGAAGGGCGCGGCGATCGGCGCGCTCTCAGTCGGCGCGATGCGGCGCATGGGGCCGCTCGGCCTGTTGCTGGGCGGCGGCTATGTCGCGAAGAAGGCGTATGATCGCCGACGCGAGGCGAAGCGCGGGCTGTGAACGTCTCCGCCGCTCCCTCGCGGGAGCGGCCTGACCCATTGCGTTTTTGCAGCAGGTGCTTGACGCGCGGGGCGGGCAGACGCCACTAGCGCGCATGCCGACGACCCAGCCCCATGACCCGCACCATTTCAAGCGCCGCGGCGTCCTGTTCGTCCTGTCATCGCCATCCGGCGCGGGCAAATCGACGATCGCGCGCAAGCTGCTGGCGGACGAGCCGGAACTCGGCATGTCGGTGTCGGCGACGACGCGGCCGATGCGGCCGGGCGAAGTGGACGGCAAGGACTATCATTTCGTCGATCTCGAGGAATTCCGCCGCATGGTGGCGGAGGACGAATTCCTGGAATGGGCGCACGTCTTCGGCCAGCGCTACGGCACGCCGCGTGCGCAGGTCGAGGCGATGCTGGCGGCGGGCAAGGACGTGCTGTTCGATATCGATTGGCAGGGCGCGCAGCAGCTCTTTCAGATCGCTGGCGGCGACGTGGTCCGTGTGTTCATCTTTCCGCCGTCGATGGAGGAGCTGCGCGCCCGGCTCACCAACCGCAACACCGATTCGGCCGAGGTGATCGAGGCGCGCATGGCGCGTGCCGCCAATGAGGTGAGCCACTGGGACGGCTATGACTATGTCCTGGTCAACGACGACGTCGAGCAATGCTTCAAGGGGGTGAAGACGATCCTCGCTGCCGAACGGCTGAAGCGGTCGCGGCAAACGGGACTGATCGGCTTCATCCGCAAGCTGACCCGCGTGGCGGGATCGGCGTAACGCCGAAGATGAGGTGGTTAGCGCGTAGGTGAGACGCGGCTCAATGCTCTTCCATCATCATGCCAGGGCATCGAGCGGTAGACCCCTTCACCCTGTATCCCGTTTGCCCTGAGCTTGTCGAAGGGCGGGCTGCAACGGACGATACGCTTGCGGCGCTGCCCTTCGACAGGCTCAGGGCAAACGGTTCAAGTCTAAAGCGCGGCGCTATAGCGTGATGGGAGCGGCACACACTGCCGGCGCAAGACCTTCCCGCCTCCGCGCGAGCCCATCCTATCTCTGCAATTTTGCACGGAGCCGTCCCACTGGCCGCTCAATCCAGCGCGCGCAGGAAGGTGATGGCGGCGTCGTAATCGCGGCGGCGATTGTCGCGCGCCTGAATGGCCAGGGCGTCGGTACCCCACAGGTCCGCCTGCCAATCCTCGTCGACGTGCGCGGCCATCCACGCCGCATCGGGATCGGCCGCGCGTTCCAGCAGCGCCAGCGCCAGCACAAGCGAGCCGGTGATCGTCACGATCGGGGACAGCCCGGCGAGGTGGAAGGGATCGAGGGCGCTTACAGCGTCGCTCAGCCGGGTCAGCGTCGCCGCCGGCTGCGGTCGATGCATGACGCCGGAGGTCGGCTCGAAATGCACGTCATAGCGGGTACGCGCCCAGGTGAGCCACGGATCCCAGGCGTCGCGCTGGCGGGCGACCAGATCGTCGGGCGAATCGGCGCGGTAATAGAGCAGGTCGCTTTCGCCATAGGCGGCAAGGCCGGCGGCGAAGGCGGCGGGATCGGGCGCGATGCGGTCGATCGCGGCGTTGGCGAGGCCGGTGAGCGGCATCGTCCGCGGATCGAGCGTGTCGGGCACGGCGCGCCATTCGGCCGCCACTGCGTCGGCTAGGGCGGGCGTCGGCAGCGCCAGGGGCGTGCGGCCGGGCGTGCGCACCGGCCTGCCGTCCAGCGTCACCACGCGGTCGGCATCGATGGCCACATCGGTCCAGAAGCGCTTCATGGCTGTGGCGGCGTCCGCCAGCGCTGTGCGAAGCTCGCCGGCACGATCGCGATCACCGCCAGCGCCGACAGCGTGATCGCGACGCCCAGCGCCTTGGTCGGCCAGTCATGCGCGCGCGCCGCGAGGACCAGGCCGAAGATCGCGCCGATGCTGCCGGCAAGCCGGCTGCCGACCATGGCGAGCCAGCGCCGCCGCGCGGTATGGCCGCTCATGCGAGCAGCCCCGGCAGGGCGGCGACGCGCTCGGCGACGACGTCGGCCCCGGCGTCCACCAGATCGTGGAGGTCGTGATAGCCCCAGGCGACGCCGATCGCGCGGGCGCCCGCCGCCTTGGCCATCGCCATGTCGAAACTGGTGTCGCCGATCATCGCGGTCATATGGGGCGCCGCGCCTGCCTCTGCCATGGCGGCGAGCAGCATCGCCGGATCAGGCTTGGACGGGTGGCGGTCGGCGGTCTGTAAGGTGACGAACCGGTGGGCGAGGCCGTGATGGCCGAGGATATGCGCCAGGCCGCGGTCGGACTTGCCGGTCGCGACGCCGAGCAGCCAGCCGTCGTCCGCCAGCGTTTGCAGGACCGTGTCGATGCCCTCGAACAAGGGCTCCTCCGCCATTACGCCGCTGGTGCGCAGGCGGAAGAACGCGTCCTTGTAATCCGCCGCCATGCGTCGGTGCAGCGGGGCATCGGCCTGCGGCAGCAGCGCGGCGAGCGCCTCCACCAGGCTGAGGCCGACGATCCGCCGGATCGCGGCACGCGGCGGCGCCGGCATGTCGGCGAGCAGGAACGCCTCCTCCATCGCCCGGCAGATATTGGCCTGGCTGTCGACGAGCGTTCCGTCGCAGTCGAATACGGCAAGTCTGGTCATCGGCGCGGCGTAGCGGGGTCGGGAGGGAGGAGAAAGGTCAGAAATCCAGGCGTGCCCGGCCGACGATGCGATCGCCGGCATGGCGGGCATCGGCGAACGGGCCAAAGGCGGCGGCGCGCGATACGTCGGTGCCGACGTAATCCAGGCCGAACGTCAGCCGGTCGCGGCGATGCTCCACCCCCAGCCGCCAGTCGGTGTAATCGCCGCCGGGGCGCAGTCGCTGGGCGCGGACGGAATCGTCCACCGCGCCGGAGGAATGGCCGAGATCGGCGAGCACGGTCAGCGGCGTACCGGGGATACCGGCGCTGGCGTTGGCATAGAGATAGAGGTTGCTGCCACCGATCGCGCGCTGCGCCGGTGCATAACTGGCGCCGCCGGTCAGGTAGAGTGGGCCGTAGCCATAGCCGGCCGAGCCACCGAACTCGACATAGTCGATCCGCCCACGCGCACCGGCGAACAGGTGGCCGGTCGCCTGCGCGCGCAGTCGCACCGCACCCACGTCCCACCCCGAGCCGACGGTGAGATCGGCGACGGCATCGGCCCCGGCATGGCGATCGGAGCCGCGCGTGGTGACGATGCGCGCGGAGGCATCCAGTGCGCCGCTGGCGATGTGGGCGTCTGCCGATGCCACCGCCCGTCCTTCGCTCCAGCTGAGGCCGCGGCGGTTTTCGTCACTTGCCGCCTCGACACCGGAGGAGGTGGTCAGCTGCGCCGCGGCCGGGCCGGCCAGCAACGCGATTCCGGCGCCGAGGGCATATAGCGCTGGCTTCATCCAACGCTGACCGTGCCGTGCAGCCGATCGAGTTCGCCGCTCAGCACCTCATGGTCTTCACGCGCCACAGCCTGGAGGTGACGGTCGAGATCACCGGCCTGTGCCGCGACGTCGCGGGCGATCGCCTGCTGCTGGCCGCCGCACCAGCCGTTGCGGCTGCCGGTCGCCACCGGTTCGCTGACGAAGCTGCGGTGCAGGCGGTGGCCGCCGGGGGTGACGGCGTGGCGGGATACGTCGATCCGCGCGTTCCAGTGGCAGCGCAAGGTCGACGGGCGGCCGGCCGGCGCGACGGCGCCGATCTGGCGATGGTCGACGCGCAGGTCGCCGCGATAGCGGGCGTCGACGGGGCCGATGCGATGATCGATGCGGACGGCGTGATCGGTGCGGACGGGATCGCCGGGATTGGGCGCCGCCGCGATACCAAGAACGGCTGCCAAACCCAGGCCGACGTAGCGTAGACAGGTCATGACCGGCTCTCTCCTTGTGGGTCCCGGCGCATGCTGGCCGGTGACACCTTGCGCCGTGGCGGCGTACCCTATCAATGGCGCAGGCGCCGCTTGGTTGCGCGAACGGATCGTGAGAAAAGGTTTCCGCGAGGGGCAGGGTGCGGGCATCGCCAGCGCGCCCCGGGTCCGGAACGGGAAAGAGGCAAGCTGAATCGGCGCGTGATGCGCTACCTCACCTGACGCGGGAGTGGATCCCGCGTCGTCGGACGGGTTCGCTGCGCGACCCGCCGGCCGGGCCCGGCTGCACGCAATTGCGTGCGGCCTTGCCTTACTTGCTGCGCTCGACCTGCTCGAAGTCGAGCTCGACCGGCGTCGCGCGGCCGAAGATCGAGACGCTGACCTTGACCTTGGACTTGTCGAAATCGAGTTCCTCGACGATGCCGTTGAAGCTGGCGAACGGGCCTTCCAGCACCTTCACCGCATCGCCGATCTCGTAATCCACCTTGACCTTGGTCTTGGGGGCGGCGGCGGCCTCTTCCTTGCTGTTGAGCATGCGCGCGGCCTCGGCCTCGCTGATCGCCTGCGGCTTGCCCATCGATCCGAGGAAGCCGGTCACCTTGGGCGTGTTCTTGACCAGGTGATAGACGTCGTCGTTCATGTTGAGCTTGGCGAGGACGTAGCCGGGCATGAACTTGCGCTCGACCGCGATCTTCTTGCCGCGGCGTGCCTCCGTCACCGTCTCGGTCGGCACCTCGATCTGCTCGACCAGTTGTTCGAGGCCGAGGCGGGTCGCCTCCGACATGATCGCGTCGCGGACCTTGCCCTCGAAGCCCGAATAGGCGTGAATGATGTACCAGCGCGCCATTATGGAAACCCTTACTTCGCGAGCTTGAGCAGCGCCTGGACGACCGCGTTGAAGAACGTGTCGACGCCCAGGAAGAACAGCGCGAGGATGGTCGTCATGATGACGACCATGACGCCCGTCATGATCGTCTCGCGCCCGGTCGGCCAGACGACCTTCTTGGTCTCTGCCTGCACCTGACGGATGAACTCGATGGGGGTCGTCTTCGCCACTCTTGTCTCTCGAAGCCCGCTGGAATCACGATGATCCGGACAGCTGCGGCCATGGCGGCTCCGCCGCTTTCCCCTTGATGGGAAACCGGCGCGGCCCGTCCTGGCTGTCGGATGGCCTGCGCAGATAGCCCCCTGGGCGCGTCAGCGCAAGAGCGAGCGTGGAGGCAGGCCGGACCGCGGGCGATATGGGATCAGTGACCGTAACGCTTGATGCCGCGACGGCGCAGCTTGTCGCGTTTGCGTTTCCGCAAGTAGACGACAAGCGTCGGAACGCCGATCAGCAGCAGCGTGCCGATGATGACCAGTACAAGGGCATATCGCGTCGCCTCATCCATGCCTGCGGTATAGCAGGCCGGGCGCGCGCGTCACCGTCCGAAATGACAAAAAATTCATCATCCGCGCCAGCCGCTTGGCGAAAAGTCGCCGCTCCGCGGGCTGGCGAAGGACTGGCAGGAGTGCACGGACTCGAACCGTGGGCCCTCGGTTTTGGAGACCGATGCTCTACCAACTGAGCTACACTCCTGCAGCGCGGTGCGCCCTATCGCCATCGCGGCCAAAGGGCAAGCCGATCCTGCATCGCCCGTGACGATTCGCCGCAGGGCGGATGACGCCGCGAACCGGCGCCTTATAAGGCGCCGCTCGGTGTCGCTGGAAGGGAGCGCGGGGTTTTGGCCAGGATAGTTGCGGCGTGCACGGCGATGGTGGCGGCGATGATGCCGGTTGCCGGCGGGGCGGAGCAGACTGCGGCGCCGGACTTCGGCGCCAACCTGGAGCGCTTCACCTATCCCTGGCCGGTGCAGACGATGACGGTGGACGTGATCGGCCAGCCTGCGACCATGGCGTTCATGGACATCGCGCCGGCGCGGCCCAACGGCGCCAGCGTGGTGCTGTTGCATGGCAAGAACTTCTGCGGCGCCACCTGGGAAAGTACGGCGCGGGCGCTGAGCGGCGCGGGCTATCGCGTGCTCGTTCCCGATCAGATCGGCTTCTGCAAATCGTCCAAGCCGCGCAGCGCGCAATATAGCTTCGAGATGCTGGCCACCTTTACCCGCCGGCTGATGCAGTCGCGCGGCATCACCCGCGCGGCGATCGTCGGTCATTCGATGGGCGGCATGCTCGCGATGCGCTTTGCGATCATGTACCCCGACGCGGTCGACCGGCTGGTGCTGGTGAACCCGCTGGGGTTGAAGGACCGGTCCGAGGAAGGGCTGCCGTACGTCGATGTCGACACATTGTGGGCCGGCGAGCGCAAGACCAGCTACGCGACCATCAAGGCGTATCAACAGCAGAATTACTATCACGGCACCTGGAAGCCGGCCTATGATCGCTGGGTGTGGATGCTGGCGGGCATGTACGCGGGGCAGGGGCGCGACACGGTGGCTCTGGCGCAGGCCAAGACCAGCGAGATGATCAAGACGCAGCCGGTCGCGCACGAGCTCTACCGCATCAAGCCGCCCACCACGCTGATCGTCGGTACGCTCGACAAGACGGCGTTCGGCCGCGCGCAGATGCCGCCCGACCTGCGGCAGTTCCTGCAGGCGATCCCCGCGATCGCGGGCGAGGCGGTGAAGCGGATGCCGAACGCGGCGCTGGTCCGACTGGATGGGCTCGGCCATTCGCCGCAGGTCGAGGATCCGGCCCGATTCGAGAAGCTGTTGCTCGCGACTCTGGCGCAGCGGCGCTAGGCGGCGAGGCGGATCGTCACGCGGCGCATCGGCAGATTGTCGTTGGCGGCGATCCGCGCGGGCAGGGCGGCGAGCGGCAGCAGCGCCAGTGCGGCGACGAAGCCGAATGCTCCCGCCGGTAGCGGCAGCACGGCGGCGAGGACGAGCGTACCGAGTCGTGCTTCGCGCATCAGGTCCGCCGGCGCCGATGCGGCTGCGCGCGCGGCCAGCCACGCCGCGCTGCCCGCGCCCAGTGCGGCGACCAGCGCGACGCTGTGCGGAAGGGGGATGGCGGCCAGGTTCGGCAGGCCGGCCGATGGCGCGTGCCACGGCGACGCGAGCCACGCCGCTGCCGCCGTCAGGGCGGCGATGGGCAGGTGGCGCGCTGCACCGCGGGCGATCGGCCAACCGACAAGGAGTGGCGCCAGCAGCAGCCCCGCCGACGACAGGCCTGCGGCGAGGCCGGCCGCTACCAGCATGGCGCGATACCGCCGGTCATGCGCCGCGACCAAAGCCGCGACCAGCGCCAGCAAGGCCGTCGCATCGCTCCAGCCGCCGCCCGGCAGCACGGCCGCAAATGCCGCCATCAGCGCCAATGCCGCGACCGAGGTCGAAGGCAGGGCAGGGGGCGACTTCAGGCGCAAGGCAGGAAAAGAGGCCGGCATGCCGGTGCCGTACGCGGGGGGCGGTTGCGAGCCGGTTAAGGGCGGCGATGTTGACCGCAAGCCCGACTCTGCGTATAGGCCCGCCCGCTCGCCGGAGCGATCCGACGGGCAAGCTTGAACATTGCTGGATGCAAATGTGTGGGGCCCCTGGTGACGTGCGCGTCGCTTGTGTGTCCCTTTTTGTATTCCGAAGTGCTGTGATGGCTCCAGCAAAGTAACCCTTTTACAGAGGTGAAGGCTTCATGCCGACGATCAACCAGCTGGTCCGCAAGGGCCGCGACCCGCAGAAGGCCAAGTCCAAGGTCCCTGCGATGGAGCAGAACCCGCAGAAGCGCGGCGTCTGCACCCGCGTCTACACGACGACCCCGAAGAAGCCGAACTCGGCGCTGCGCAAGGTGGCCAAGGTCCGCCTGACCAACAGCCGCGAAGTCATCAGCTACATCCCGGGCGAAGGCCACAACCTTCAGGAGCACTCGGTGGTCCTGATCCGCGGCGGCCGTGTGCGCGACCTTCCCGGCGTGCGCTACCACGTGCTGCGCGGCGTGCTCGACACGCAGGGCGTCAAGGATCGCCGCCAGTCCCGCTCCAAGTACGGCGCCAAGCGTCCGAAGTAAGCCGGATGTCCCCGTCCGGGGATCATCCATCAGGCTGAAGTTTGAAAGGTTTTTGAAATGGCACGTCGTCGTCGTCCCGAAAAGCGGGTCATCCTGCCTGATCCCAAGTTCGGGGATGAGGTTCTGTCGAAGTTCATGAATTCGGTGATGCTGGACGGCAAGAAGTCCGTCGCCGAACTCATCGTCTATGGTGCGCTCGAAACCGTCGAGACCCGCGCGAAGCGCGAGCCGATCGGCGTGTTCCACGACGCGCTGAACAACATCAAGCCGGGCATCGAGGTCCGCAGCCGCCGCGTCGGCGGTGCGACCTACCAGGTCCCCGTCGAGGTGCGTCCGGAGCGTGCCCAGGCGCTCGCGATCCGCTGGCTGATCGCCGCGGCCCGCGCCCGCTCGGAGAACACCATGTCGGCGCGCCTGTCGGGCGAGCTGATGGACGCCGCCAACAACCGCGGCAACGCGGTGAAGAAGCGGGAAGACACGCACCGCATGGCCGAAGCCAACCGGGCGTTCTCGCACTACCGCTGGTAAGGCTTGGAAGCTTTCCGCTTTTGACCTATATCATGGGGAGCCGGCGGAAGCTGCGCTCCCCATATCTCTAAGGAAACCACGATCATGGCCCGCAGCCATCCGCTCGAGCGCTATCGCAACATCGGCATCATGGCGCACATCGACGCCGGCAAGACGACCACGACCGAGCGCATCCTCTATTACACCGGCAAGTCGTACAAGATCGGCGAAGTGCACGAAGGCACCGCGACGATGGACTGGATGGAGCAGGAGCAGGAGCGCGGGATCACGATCACGTCGGCTGCGACGACCTGCTTCTGGTCCGCCGACGAGGGCAAGGGCCCCGAGCATCGCATCAACATCATCGACACCCCCGGCCACGTCGACTTCACCATCGAAGTCGAGCGTTCGTTGCGCGTGCTCGACGGTGCGGTCGCCTGCTTCGACGGCGTCGCCGGCGTTGAGCCGCAGTCGGAAACCGTGTGGCGTCAGGCTGACAAGTACGGCGTGCCGCGCATGTGCTTCGTCAACAAGCTCGACCGCACCGGTGCCGACTTCTACTTCTGCGTCAACTCGATCATCGAGCGCCTCGGCGCGCGTCCGGCCGTGCTGTATCTGCCGATCGGCATCGAGGGCGGCTTCAAGGGCCTCGTCGACCTGGTGAACAACCGCGCGATCATCTGGCTGGAAGAGAGCCTGGGCGCGAAGTTCGAATATCAGGACATCCCCGACGACCTGAAGGAAAAGGCCGCGAAGTATCGCAGCGACCTGATCGAGATGGCCGTGGAGCAGGACGATGCGCTGATGGAAGCGTATCTCGAGGGCAACGAGCCGTCGGTCGCCGACCTCAAGATGCTGATCCGCAAGGGCACGCTCGAAATGGCGTTCGTGCCGATCGTCTGCGGCTCGGCGTTCAAGAACAAGGGCGTGCAGCCGCTGCTCGACGCAGTGGTCGACTATCTGCCGAGCCCGCTCGACGTGCCGGCGATCAAGGGCGTCAAGCTCGACGGCGAGACGCCGGACGAGCGTCCCTCTTCGGACACCGAGCCGTTCGCGGCACTGGCGTTCAAGATCATGAACGATCCCTTCGTCGGCACGCTCACCTTCGCGCGCATCTATTCCGGCAAGCTGGAAACCGCGTCGCAGGTGATGAACTCGGTCAAGGACAAGAAGGAAAAGGTCGGTCGCATGCTGCTGATGCATGCGAACAGCCGTGAGGACATCCAGGAAGCCTATGCCGGCGACATCGTCGCGCTGGCGGGCCTCAAGGACACCACCACCGGCGACACGCTCTGCGCGCAGAACGCCCCGATCATCCTCGAGCGGATGGAATTCCCCGAGCCCGTGATCGAGCTGTCGGTGGAGCCGAAGACCAAGGCGGACCAGGAGAAGATGGGCGTCGCGCTCAATCGCCTCGCCCGCGAGGACCCCTCGTTCCGCGTGACCTCGGACGCCGAATCGGGCCAGACCATCATCAAGGGGATGGGCGAGCTCCACCTCGAGATCCTGGTCGACCGCATGAAGCGCGAGTTCAAGGTCGAGGCGAACGTCGGTGCACCGCAGGTGGCGTATCGCGAATACCTCAAGAAGCCGGTCGACATCGACTACACGCACAAGAAGCAGTCGGGTGGTACCGGCCAGTTCGGTCGCGTGAAGGTGAAGTTGACGCCGGGCGAGCGCGGCAGCGGCTTCGTGTTCAAGGACGAGGTGAAGGGTGGTAATATTCCGAAGGAATATATCCCCGCGATCGAGAAGGGATTCCGCGAAACGGCGGAAACCGGTTCGCTGGTCGGCTTCCCGATCATCGACTTCGAGGTCAACCTGTACGACGGCGCGTACCACGACGTCGACTCGTCGGCGCTGGCGTTCGAGATCTGTGCCCGCGGCGCGATGCGCGAAGCGGCCCAGAAGTCGGGCATCACGCTGCTCGAGCCGGTCATGAAGGTCGAGGTCGTCACCCCGGAGGATTACCTGGGCGACGTCATCGGCGACATGAACAGCCGTCGCGGCCAGATCCAGGGTACGGACAGCCGCGGCAACGCGCAGACCGTCGAGGCGATGGTCCCGCTGGCCAACATGTTCGGCTATGTGAACGCGCTCCGCTCGTTCACCCAGGGCCGCGCGCAGTACAGCATGCAGTTCTCGCACTATGACGAAGTGCCGCAGAACGTCGCGGACGAAGTGAAGGCGAAGCTCGCTTAAGCCGCACGGGGCCAGGGCGACCTGGCCCCGAGACGCGCGAGCAGGCCTGCCCGGAGAAACCAGGCAGGGGCTGGCATTACCCACAAACTCCCGCTACAGGGCCGCGTTCGCGTGGCCCCGGCGGCACCGAATTCGAATCAGAAGGTAGGAAAATGGCTAAGGCAAAATTCGAGCGGACCAAGCCGCACCTCAACATCGGCACCATCGGTCACGTCGACCACGGCAAGACCTCGCTGACCGCAGCGATCACCAAGGTTCTCGCAGAGACCTCGGGCGGCGTCGCCGTCGACTTCGCGAACATCGACAAGGCTCCGGAAGAGCGCGAGCGCGGCATCACCATCTCGACCGCCCACGTCGAGTATGAGACGACGAACCGCCACTATGCGCACGTCGACTGCCCGGGCCACGCCGACTACGTCAAGAACATGATCACCGGTGCCGCCCAGATGGACGGCGCGATCCTGGTCGTCTCGGCCACCGACGGCCCGATGCCGCAGACCCGCGAGCACATCCTGCTCGCCCGTCAGGTCGGCGTGCCGGCGATGGTCGTGTTCATGAACAAGGTCGACCTGGTCGACGACGAGGAAATCCTCGAGCTCGTCGAGCTGGAAATCCGCGAGCTGCTGAGCTCGTACGAGTTCCCGGGCGACGACATCCCCATCATCAAGGGTTCGGCGGTCAAGGCTCTCGACGGCAGCGACACCAAGCTCGGCCAGGAGTCGGTCCTGGAGCTGATGAAGGCGGTCGACGACTACATCCCGCAGCCCGAGCGTCCGCTCGACAAGCCGTTCATGATGCCGATCGAAGACGTGTTCTCGATCTCGGGCCGCGGCACGGTCGTGACCGGCCGCGTCGAGACCGGCATCGTCAAGGTCGGTGAGGAAGTCGAGATCGTCGGTATCCACCCGACCGTCCGCAAGACCACCGTCACCGGCGTCGAGATGTTCCGCAAGCTGCTCGACCAGGGCCAGGCCGGCGACAACGTCGGCGCGCTGATCCGCGGCGTCGCTCGCGACGAAGTCGAGCGTGGCCAGGTGCTCTGCAAGCCGGGCTCGATCAAGCCGCACACCGACTTCAAGTCGGAAGTGTACGTGCTGTCGAAGGAAGAGGGTGGCCGTCACACGCCGTTCTTCGCCAACTATCGTCCGCAGTTCTACTTCCGCACCACGGACGTGACCGGCACCGTCGAACTGCCCGAGGGCACCGAGATGGTGATGCCGGGCGACAACATCGCCCTCGGCATCAAGCTGATCGCGCCGATCGCCATGGACGTCGGCCAGCGCTTCACCATCCGTGAGGGCGGTCGTACCGTCGGCGCGGGCGTCGTGAGCGCGATCGACAAGTAAGTCGCGTGATCGGCGCCCTCCGGCGCCGACCACAGGAATAGCGGCCCGGCTCTCCAAAAAAGGAGAGTCGGGCCGTTGCCTTTTTATGAGGGCTCCTTTAAGGGCGCCCCTCCAGTTTTACTGAGTTGCGGCTCTTTCTCGTCGTCGCGGATGCCCAAATGAACGGGCGACGCGATCTCATCCCGCCGGTCCAGCACCAGCGGCACGAGTCCTTCGCTACGGCGGGGGAGACGGCCGGGGTCGTGCTCCTTCGCATCGGTAGGGATCATGGACAGCAACATCCGTATTCGCCTCAAGGCATTCGACCATCGCGTGCTCGACCAGGCGACCGGCGACATCGCCGACACCGCACGCCGCACCGGCGCGCTCATCCGCGGCCCGATTCCGCTGCCGACCCGCATCGAGAAGTTCACGGTGAACCGCGGTCCGCACATCGACAAGAAGTCGCGCGAGCAGTTCGAGGTGCGCACCTACAAGCGCATGCTCGACATCGTGCAGCCGACCCCGCAGACGGTCGATGCGCTGATGAAGCTCGACCTCGCCGCCGGCGTTGACGTCGAGATCAAGCTGGCGTAATGGCGCGCATCCCCGCGGTTGACGTGAGTCCCGCGGGTTTGCTGTTTTCCGCGTTATGCGGTGACAGCCGGTTGGGAACCCGCCTGGCGGGCCCCTGACAGACACGAGATACCGCCGGCTCCTTGCGAGCCGGGCCAGCGTCTCCCGTCACGCTCCCGGCAACGGGAGCATCCAGCCCGGGACGGGGCCGACGCAGTTACATCCGGGTTGGATGACACGCCTTCGGGGGTGTCGCACGCACGTGCGGGAATGGTCCCGGGCGTGCCTCTGTAAAAGGAGTGCAGGATCATGCGTACTGGCGTGATCGCGAAGAAAATGGGGATGACCCGCCTGTTCCAGGACGACGGCCGCCACGTGCCGGTCACCGTCCTGCAGCTCGAAGGCGTTCAGGTCGTCGCCCGTCGCGAAATGGATCGGGACGGCTACACCGCCGTCCAGCTTGGTGCCGGCGTCGCCAAGGCCAAGAATGTCGCCAAGCCGCAGCGCGGCCACTTCGGCAAGGCCGAGGTCGAGCCCAAGGCGGTGGTCGCCGAATTCCGCGTGACCGAGGACAACCTCCTCGATGTCGGCGCCGAACTGTCGGCCGATCACTATGTCGCCGGCCAGCTGGTCGACATCCAGGGTCGTACCCAGGGTAAGGGTTTCGCCGGCGCGATGAAGCGCTGGAACTTCGGCGGTCTGCGCGCCACGCACGGCGTGTCGGTCAGCCACCGTTCGCACGGTTCGACCGGTAACCGCCAGGACCCGGGTCGCGTCTTCAAGAACAAGAAGATGGCCGGCCACATGGGCGACAAGAACCGCACCCAGCAGAACCTCGAGATCGTCGGCACCGACGTCGAGCGCGGCCTGATCTTCGTCAAGGGCTCGGTGCCCGGTTCGAAGGGCGGCTGGCTGTTCGTCAAGGACGCCGTCAAGGTGAAGGCGCACGCCGACGCCCCGTATCCCGCCAGCCTGAAGCAGGCTGCCAACAGCAACACCGCCGCCGACACGCCCGCTGAGACGAGCGCGCCGGAAGCGACCGACGGCCAGGAGGGCTGAACGTGAAGGTCAAGGTTCAATCCTTCGCCGGGACCGCTGGCGCGGACGTCGAGCTCAACGACGAGGTCTTCGGCCTCGATCCGCGCGCCGACATCCTGCACCGCGTCGTCACCTGGCAGCTCGAGAAGCGTCGCGAGACGGCTCGCGGCACGCGTGAGCGTGCCGATGTCGCCCGCACCGGCAAGAAGTTCGGTCGCCAGAAGGGCGGCGGTACCGCCCGTCACGGCGATCGCCGCGCTCCCGTCTTCATCGGCGGTGGTAAGGCTCACGGTGCCCGCGTTCGCGACTTCAATCCGTCGCTGAACAAGAAGATCCGTGCGCTCGGCCTCAAGATGGCGCTGAGCAGCCATGCCAAGGCCGGCTCGCTGATCGTCATGGACAGCATCGCGGTCGAGAACAACAAGACCAAGACGCTGGTCGGCGATCTCGCCAAGCTGGGCTTCGGCAAGTCGGCGCTGGTCATCGACGGCGATGCGGTCGAGACGAGCTTCGCGCTGGCCGCCGGCAACCTGCACGGCATCAACGTCCTGCCGTCGGCCGGTGCCAACGTCTACGACATCCTGAAGGCTGACACGCTGGTGCTGACCCGCGCGGCGGTCGAGAAGCTGGAGGCACGGTTCAATGGCTAAGCAGCAGAAGGCCGTCGACAACCGTCACTATGACGTGATCGTCGCGCCGCACATCACCGAAAAGGCGACCGTGCTCTCCGAGCATAACGCCGTCGTGTTCAAGGTCGCCAACGACGCGACCAAGCCGCAGATCAAGGCTGCCGTCGAAGCGATCTTCGACGTCACCGTGACCGGCGTGAACACGATCGTCCAGAAGGGCAAGACCAAGAAGTGGAAGGGCGCTCCCTACCAGCGCTCCGACATGAAGAAGGCCATCGTCACCCTGAAGGACGGCCAGTCGATCGACGTAACCGAGGGGGCCAAGTAAGTGGCACTCAAGCATTATAACCCGACGAGCCCGGCCCGCCGCGGCCTGATCCTCGTCGACAAGTCGCAGCTCTACAAGGGCAAGCCGGTCAAGGCGTTGACCGAAGGCAAGCGCAAGACCGGTGGCCGCAACAACAAGGGCCATGTGACCAGCCGCGGCATCGCGGGCGGCCACAAGCAGAAGTACCGCTACGTCGACTTCAAGCGTCGGAAGTGGGACGTCGAGGGCACCGTCGAGCGGCTGGAATACGATCCCAACCGCACCGCGTTCATCGCGCTGGTGAAGTATGCCGACGAAGAGCTGGCCTACATCATCGCGCCGCAGCGTCTGGCGCCGGGCGACAAGGTCCTCGCGGCCAAGAAGACCGACACCAAGCCGGGCAACGCGATGGAGATCGGCCAGGTCCCCGTCGGCACCATCGTCCACAACGTGGAGATGAAGCCGGGCAAGGGCGGCCAGATCGCCCGTTCGGCCGGCACCTACGTGCAGGTCGTCGGCCGTGACCGCGGCATGGTGATCGTTCGCCTGAACTCGGGCGAGCAGCGCTACATTCGCGGCGAGTGCATGGCGACGGTGGGTGCGGTGTCGAACCCGGACAACCAGAACCAGAACCTCGGCAAGGCCGGGCGTTCGCGCTGGATGGGCAAGCGCCCGCTGACCCGCGGCGTCGCCAAGAACCCGGTCGACCACCCGCACGGCGGTGGTGAAGGCCGGACCTCGGGCGGCCGTCACCCGGTCACGCCTTGGGGCAAGCCGACGAAGGGTGCGCGCACCCGTCACAACAAGTCGACCGACAAGATGATCATCCGGTCGCGTCATTCGACCAAGAGGAAGGGCTAACCCATGGCTCGTTCAGTCTGGAAGGGCCCGTTCGTCGAACTGAGCCTTCTGAAGAAGGCGGAAACCGCGCAGGACGCCGGTGGCCGCGCGCCGATCAAGACCTGGTCGCGTCGCTCCACCATCCTGCCGTCGTTCGTCGGCCTTACGTTCAACGTCTACAACGGCCGCAAGTTCGTGCCGGTGTCGGTCAATGAGGACATGGTCGGCATGAAGCTGGGTGAGTTCGCGCCGACGCGCTACTTCCCGGGTCACGCCGCCGACAAGAAGGGCAAGCGCTGATGAGCAAGCCTGCATCCCCCCGCAAGGTCGGCGACAAGGAAGCCTTGTCGGTCGGCACCCAGATCCGCGGCTCGGCGCAGAAGCTGAACCTGGTCGCGGCGCTGATCCGCAACAAGCCGGTCGGTGACGCGATGAACATCCTCGCCTTCTCGAAGAAGGCGATGGCGGTCGACGCGCGCAAGGTGCTGGCGTCCGCCATCGCCAATGCCGAGAACAACCACAACCTCGACGTCGACGCGCTCGTCGTTGCCGAGGCGTCGGTCGGCAAGTCGATCACCATGAAGCGCTTCGCGACCCGTGGCCGTGGCAAGTCCACCCGCATCCTGAAGCCGTTCAGCCGTCTGCGCATCGTCGTGCGCGAGCAGGAAGAAGCATAATGGGTCACAAGAGCAACCCGATCGGCATGCGGCTCCAGATCAACCGGACCTGGGACAGCCGCTGGTTCGCCGAGGGCCATGACTATGGCCAGCTGCTGCTGGAGGATCTCAAGATCCGCCAGTATATCGTGAAGACGCTGCCGCAGGCGGCGATCTCCAAGGTGGTGATCGAGCGTCCGGCCAAGCTGTGCCGCATCTCGATCTTCGCCGCGCGCCCCGGTGTCATCATCGGCAAGAAGGGCTCGGACATCGAGAAGCTGCGCAAGACGCTCGGCACGATGACCAAGTCGGACGTGTCGCTGAACATCGTCGAGATCCGCAAGCCGGAGATCGACGCCAAGCTCGTCGCGCAGGGTATCGCCGATCAGCTGGAGCGTCGTATCGCCTTCCGCCGCGCCATGAAGCGTGCGGTGCAGTCGGCGATGCGCCTGGGTGCCGACGGCATCCGCGTCGCGTGCGGCGGCCGCCTGGGCGGTGCCGAGATCGCCCGTTCCGAGAGCTATCGCGAAGGTCGCGTTCCGCTGCACACGCTGCGCGCGAACATCGACTATGCCGAGGCCGAAGCCCACACGTCCTATGGCGTGTGCGGCGTGAAGGTCTGGGTCTTCAAGGGCGAGATCCTCGGCCATGACCCGATGGCGCAGGACCGGCTGATGATGGAGGCTCAGACCTCCGGCGTCCGTCCGGCCCGCGACGACCGTCGTTAAGGACTGACACGACATGCTGCAGCCAAAGCGCACCAAATTCCGCAAGGCCTTCAAGGGCCGCATCCATGGCGACGCCAAGGGTGGCACCACGCTCAACTTCGGGTCGTACGGCCTGAAGGCGATGGAGCCGGAGCGGATCACCGCCCGCCAGATCGAGGCGGCCCGCCGCGCGATCACCCGCCACATCCGCCGTCAGGGCCGGTTGTGGATCCGCGTGTTCCCGGACGTGCCGGTTTCGTCGAAGCCGGCCGAAGTCCGCATGGGCTCGGGCAAGGGTTCGCCCGAATTCTGGGCCGCCCGCGTCAAGCCGGGCCGGATCCTGTTCGAGCTGGACGGCGTCGAGGGCAAGATCGCCGCGGAGGCGTTCGAGCGCGCCGCGATGAAGCTCCCGATCAAGACCAAGGTCGTTGCCCGCCTGGGCGACACCAGCCACCTCGGAGGCGAGTAACCATGGCTCAGAAGACCGATTTCAACGGCCAGAGCGACGACCAGCTGAGCGAGAGCCTCGGCCAGCTGAAGCGTGAGCAGTTCAACCTCCGCTTCCAGGCGGCGACGAACCAGCTCGAAAAGTCGAGCCGCGTGAAGGAAGTCCGTCGCGACATCGCGCGGATCAAGACCCTCCAGGCGCAGCGCACCAGCGCCGCGGCTGCCAAGTAAGGATACGTTTCATGCCGAAGCGCGTGCTGACCGGACTGATCGTGTCCGACAAGGGCGACAAGACGGTGGTCGTGAACGTGGAGCGCAAGGTCAAGCACCCGCTCTACGGCAAGATCATCCGTCGTTCGAAGAAGTACCACGCCCATGACGAGGCGAACGAGTACAAGCAGGGCGAGACCGTGCGCATCGAAGAGACTGCGCCGATCTCCAAGCTGAAGACCTGGAAGGTCGTCGATCGGGTGAACACCCATGCGACGCCCGAGCGGGTCGACGTCGACGCATAAGCACGCGCCGGCTGCGGCCGGCGGGTGAAGGGCAGGGGGCTTGCCTCCTGCCAGCGGAGTGGTTACAGGGCCGCTCCCCCGGTGCAGTTCGCTGCGCCGGGGTCATTGTTTTAGGCGGGGTTGGGTCGGTATCCACCCCATAGACGAGAAGGAAATGGATCGATGATCCAGATGCAATCCAATCTCGACGTCGCTGACAACAGCGGCGCGAAGCGGGTGCAGTGCATCAAGGTGCTGGGCGGCTCGAAGCGTCGCACGGCATCGGTCGGCGACATCATCGTCGTCAGCATCAAGGAAGCACAGCCCCGCGGCAAGGTGAAGAAGGGCGACGTGCATCGTGCCGTCATCGTTCGCACCGCCAAGGACATCCATCGTGCCGATGGCTCGACCATCCGCTTCGACGGCAACGCCGCCGTCCTGGTCAACAAGAACGAGGAGCCGATCGGCACCCGTATCTTCGGCCCGGTCGTGCGCGAGCTGCGTGGCAAGAAGCACATGAAGATCATCTCTCTGGCGCCGGAGGTGCTGTAATGGCCGCCGCGAAGATCAAGAAGGGCGATCGCGTCATCGTCCTGTCCGGCAAGGACAAGGGCAAGACCGGCACCGTCACCATCGCCATGCCGAAGGACGGCAAGGTCGTGGTGGAGGGCGTCAACGTCGCGACCCGCCACCGCAAGCCGACCCAGGCGAACCCGCAGGGCGGCCTGGAGCGCACCGAAGCGCCGCTGCACATCTCGAAGGTCGCGCACGTGACCGCCGACGGCAAGCCCACCCGCGTCCGTTTCGAGTCGCAGGACGGCAAGAAGGTCCGCGTGGCCGTGAAGTCCGGGGAGAAGATCGATGGCTGATGCCTACAAGCCCCGGATGAAGGGCATCTACGAAGACACGATCATCAAGGCGATGGTCGAGAAGTTCGGCTACAAGAACGTCAACGAGATCCCGCGGATCGAGAAGATCGTGCTGAACATGGGCGTCGGCGAGGCGACCCAGGACAAGAAGCGCGTCGATCAGGCCGCGTCGGAAATGGAGCTGATCGCCGGTCAGAAGCCGGTCATCACCAAGGCGAAGAAGTCAATCGCGCAGTTCAAGCTGCGTGAAGGCATGCCGATCGGCGTCAAGGTGACGCTGCGTCGCGAGCGCATGTACGAGTTCCTCGACCGCTTCATCACGATCGCGCTGCCCCGCGTGCGCGACTTCCGTGGCCTGAACCCCAAGAGCTTCGATGGTCGCGGCAATTATGCCTGCGGCATCAAGGAACAGATCATCTTCCCGGAGATCAACTACGATCGCATCGACAAGGTGCGCGGGATGGACGTGATCGTCACCACCACGGCGAAGACCGACGACGAGGCGCGCGAGCTGCTGCGTCTGTTCGGCTTCCCGTTCCCTCAGCCCGAGGCTGAGCAGCAGAAGCAGGCCGCGTGAGCGGTCTTGCTTCCCTGAACTAAGGAAGAGAGCTTAAGTCCATGGCGAAACTGAGTTCCATCAACAAGAACGAGCGTCGCAAGAAGCTCGTGAAGCAATATGCTCCCAAGCTTGCGAAGCTGAAGGCACAGGCGAACGACCAGAGCCTCGACGAGAACGAGCGCCTGATCGCCCGTCTCAAGATGGCCGAGCTGCCGCGCAACGCGAACCCGACCCGGATCCGCAACCGCTGCGAGATCACCGGCCGTCCGCGCGCTTACTATCGCAAGTTCCGTCTCGCACGCGTGATGCTCCGCGATCTGGCCAACAAGGGCCTGATCCCCGGTCTCACCAAGTCGAGCTGGTAAGGATCACGAAAATGGCAGTGACCGATCCCCTGGGTGACCTGCTCACCCGCATCCGCAACGGCCAGCGCGCGAAGAAGGACAGCGTCCTCTCGCCCGCGTCGAAGCTGCGCATCCGCGTCCTCGACGTGCTGCAGCGCGAAGGCTATATCCGTGGCTACAGCGACGAACAGATGGGCCCGGCCGCCGGCGTCCGCATCGAGCTGAAGTATTTCGAGGGCCAGCCGGCGATCAAGCACGTCGCGCGCGTCTCGAAGCCCGGCCGCCGCGTCTATTCCGGTTCGCAGGAATTGCCGCGCGTCCGCAACGGCCTCGGCATCACCATCGTCTCGACGCCGCGTGGCGTTCTCTCCGACGCGGAAGCGCGTGAGCAGAACGTCGGTGGCGAAGTGCTCGCGGAGGTCTTCTGATGAGCCGCATCGGTAAGAAGCCGGTCACCGTACCGGCGGGCGTGACCCCGACGATCAGCAACGGCGTCATCAGCGTGAAGGGCCCGAAGGGCACCCTGACCATGCCGATGCGCGACGAGATCAGCTACACCGTCGAGGACGGCGGCATTTCGGTGCAGCCGGCCAACGACACCAAGCGCGCGCGCGCCTTCTGGGGCATGCAGCGCACGATGGTGCAGAACCTGGTCACCGGCGTGACCGAGGGCTTCACCAAGAAGCTGCTCATCACCGGCGTCGGCTATCGTGCCGCCGCGCAGGGCAAGACCCTGAAGCTGCAGCTCGGCTACAGCCACGACGTCAACATCGACGTGCCGGAAGGCATCGAGGTGAAGACGCCTGACGCGACCACGGTCGAGATCAGCGGCTCCGACAAGCAGAAGGTCGGTCAGCTGGCCGCCGAGATCCGTCAGTGGCGCAAGCCCGAGCCGTACAAGGGCAAGGGCATCAAGTACGACGGCGAGTTCATCTTCCGCAAGGAAGGGAAGAAGAAGTAATGACCAAGGGTCTTTCTCTGTTCCAGAAGCGCCGTCGGCGCAATCGCACCGCGCTGAAGGCGCGTTCGGGCACCCGCCCGCGCCTGTCGGTGCATCGTTCGGGCAAGCACATCTATGCCCAGGTCATCGACGACGTCGCCGGCAGGACCGTCGCGTCGGCATCGACCCTGGAAAAGGACGTGCGCGGCACGTCGGGGGCCAACATCGCGGCAGCGACCGCGGTCGGCACCCGCGTGGCGGAAGCGGCCAAGGCGGCGGGCGTGACGCAGGTCGTGTTCGATCGCGGCGGCTTCCTGTTCCACGGCCGTGTCAAGGCGCTGGCGGAAGCCGCGCGTGAAGCCGGATTGGAGTTCTAAGAATGGCTGACGAGAACAACGTGCAGCCGGCAGCGGCTGAGGGCGCACCGCAGGACGCTTCGGCGCCGCAGGGCGGCCAGCAGGGCGGCTTCGGCGGTGGACGTGGTGGTCCGCGCGGCGGCCGTGGTGGCGGCGGTGGCCGTGGTCCCGGCGGTCCGGGTGGCAATCGCGGTGGCCGTGACGGCGGCCGTGGCGGCCGTCGCGACGATCGCCGTGGCGGTCAGGACGATGGCGGCGAAGAGCTGATCGAGAAGCTGGTCCACATCAACCGCGTCTCGAAGACGGTGAAGGGCGGCAAGCGCTTCGGCTTCGCGGCGCTGGTCGTCGTGGGCGACGGCAAGGGCCGCGTCGGCTTCGGTCATGGCAAGGCGCGCGAAGTGCCGGAAGCCATTTCGAAGGCGACCGCTTCGGCCAAGAAGGCGATGGTTCGCGTTCCGCTGAAGGACGGCCGCACGCTGCATCACGACGGCAACGGCCACTTCGGTGCCGGTCGCGTGACCGTGCGTTCGGCGCCGCAGGGCACCGGCATCATCGCCGGCGGTCCGATGCGCGCGATCTTCGAATCGCTCGGCGTCGCCGACGTGGTGACCAAGTCGATCGGCACGTCCAACCCCTACAACATGATCCGCGCCACGTTCGAAGCGCTGGGCGACCAGACCTCTCCGAAGGCGGTGGCGCAGCGTCGTGGCAAGAAGATCGCCGACCTGCTCGGCCGCGGTGGTTCGCAGACCGCCGAGGCGGATGCTGCGGCCGTCACGGAGTAACGCGACATGGCGACGATCAAGATCAAGCAGACCGGTTCGCCGATCCGCCGCACGAAGGACCAGCGCGCGACGCTGGTCGGCCTTGGCCTCAACAAGATGCACAAGGTGTCGGAGCTGGAAGACAGCCCCGAAGTGCGCGGCATGATCCGCAAGGTCCAGCACATGGTCGAAGTGCAGGGCTGATCGCCCGGCATTTCGCTGAAACAGGAAAGGGGGTCGGTTCGCCGGCCCCCTTTTTCGTGCGGGCTATCGGGCTTGGGCGCGCAGGTCGGGCCACCGACGGGAGCCGCGCTTCACCACGCTAAACAGGCCGGTGCGTTGGTGATGGACGATGAAAGGCGGACGTTCGCCTTGCGTCTCCACGCGTAGCATGATCGGTTTACCGGTGCGCTGCTAGGACCAAATCAAGCTTCAATCCTCCCCCGCCAGGGGGAGGTGGCAGGCGCAGCCTGACGGAGGGGGAGGTAAGCGACGACCACCGTCGGGAGTCCTCCCCCCTCCGTCGCCTTCGGCGCCACCTCCCCTTGGCGGGGGAGGATGAAGAGAATCCTTCATCCTGAGTGTCGATCGGCCTTAGAAGCCCGCGCGATGAGTACCGGTGCCCAAACCGCAGCCGCAGACACAACCTCGCCGCACGCAGGCCTGAGCCCGGCGGTGCGCACGCTGCTCGATGCCGCCCGCGCCTGCGCCGCGCTGTATGTCGTCGCGCATCATGTCGCCAAGGCGCATGCGCTCGCCGGCCTGCCGGGTTACGCCCTGCGCTTCGGGCAGGAGGCCGTGCTGGTCTTTTTCCTGCTCAGCGGCTTCGTGATCTTCGCCAACGAGCGGCGGAGGGCGCTCCATCCGCGTGGCTATGGCTGGCGGCGGGCGCGGCGCATCTATCCGCCGCTGATCGCCGCGCTCGGCGTCTCGACCCTCATCGCCTGGAGCAACGGCGACCTGTCGCAGCGCTTCGATGCCGGCCAGCTGGCGGGGACGCTGCTCGCGGTACAGGATATCGCGGCGCTGAAGCCCGGCGTCTGGGCCGATCCCTATCTCGGCAACGATCCGCTCTGGTCCTTGTCGTATGAGATCGCCTTCTACCTGATCTTTCCGTTCGCGCTGCGCTGGTGGACCGCGGCGCCGCGCAGCGCGAACCATGCGATCGGCCTCGCCTGCTGTCTCGCCTATGGCGTTTACGCCGTGCTGCCGAACCATATCGCGCTCGTCGTCGCCTATTTTCTCGTCTGGTGGAGCGGGGCGATGGCCGCTGCGGCCTATCTGGACGGCGCCCGCCGGCTGCGCGGCATCGCCGTGCCGCTGCTCTGGCTGCTGCTGTTGGGCCTGGCGGCGGCTGCGGTGGTGGCGTGGCGCGGCTATGACGGCTTCGGGCGCTATCCGATGCTGCCGCTGCGCCATTTCGCCAGCGCCGCGATCATGGTGGTGTGCCTGTTCGGGCCGTTGGGGCGCATGCTGTCGCGACTGGCCGCCGCAACCCCGCGGCTGTGGGCGGGCATCGCCGGCGTGTCCTATGGCCTCTACGTCCTGCACATGCCGTTGCTGGTCGATTGGCGGCTGGCGCAAAGCCCTGCCGGCCTGTGCGGTGCGGCGGTGCTGCTGGTGGCGCTCGCCTGGGCGGTCGAACGGTGGCTGCCGCGGCTGCTGCCACGCGCGCCGGCGTCCTGACGGCGCGGAAAAGCGCGTGACATCGGCGGGTGATGCCGCTATGCGCCCGCGCTTCCTATCCATCAGCGCGACAAAAGCGAAAGCGAGTGCAATCCATGAAACTGAACGAACTCCGCGACAACCAGGGCGCCCGCAAGTCCAAGATCCGCGTCGGACGCGGCATCGGCTCGGGCAAGGGCAAGACCGGCGGCCGCGGCGTCAAGGGCCAGAAGAGCCGCGAGGGCGTCAGCATCGCCGGCTTCGAAGGCGGCCAGATGCCGCTCCACATGCGTCTGCCGAAGCGCGGCTTCAATAACATCTTCGCCAAGGATTATGCCGAGGTGAACACCGGCGCGATCCAGAAGGCGATCGATTCGGGCAAGCTGTCGGCAGAGGGCACGATCGACCAGGCGGCGCTGAAGGCGGCCGGCCTGGTGCGCGGCGGCAAGGACGGCGTGCGCGTGCTCGGCAAGGGCGAGCTGACCGCGAAGCTGAGCTTCCACGTCGCCGGCGTCTCGGCCGGTGCGCGCGAGATGATCGAAAAGGCCGGTGGCTCGCTCGACATCCCGACGATCGTTCCCGCCGCCGAAAAGGCCGCCGCCAAGAAAGGCGTCGCCTACAAGGCGCGTCAGGAAAAGAAGGCGTCGTTCAAGGCGTAAGCCGCTCTCCCATCATCTTCCGTCATGCCGGATTCGTTCCGGCATCCACCCATCCCCGGGCGCTGGCGCCAGAGGACGCGTGGGCCCCGGAACACGTCCGGGGCGACGTCGGGATGAGACACGAGGTGCGTCGCGATTAGACAAGGCGTGCTGAGCGCCTATATGAGCGGCGGGGCGGTAAAAACGCATCCCGCCGTTTTTGTTTCGCACCCATGGAAGTATGACTTTCGTGGGAACCCGTTTCCAGGACACCGACACGCATGGCATCCGCAGCCGACCAGATGGCGCAAAGCATCAGCCTCGCGAAATTCGCGCAGGCGACCGACCTCAAGAAGCGGCTGTGGTTCACGATCGGCGCGCTGATCGTCTTCCGCCTGCTCAGCTACGTGCCGCTGCCGGGCATCGACCCGACCGCGCTCAACCTGCTGTCGCAGCGCACCACGGGCGGCGTGCTGGATTTCTTCAACACCTTCTCGGGCGGTTCCTTGAGCCGCATGTCGCTGATCGCGCTCGGCGTGATGCCGTACATCACGGCATCGATCGTCGTGCAGCTCGCGACCTCGCTCAGCCCGCAACTCGCCGCCATCAAGAAGGAAGGCGAATCGGGCCGCAAGAAGCTCAACCAGTACACCCGCTACGGCACCGTCGCGCTGACCGCGATCCAGGGCTATTTCATCGCCGTCGGGCTGGAGGCGCTGGCCGCCACCAACGGCGTGGCTGCGGTGATCGAACCGGGCATGACCTTCCGCATCGCCGCGGTCATCAGCCTGATCGGCGGCACCATGTTCCTGATGTGGCTGGGTGAGCAGATCACCAGCCGCGGCATCGGCAACGGCGTGTCGCTCATCATCATGGCGGGCATCGTCGCGCACCTGCCGACCACGCTGGTCAACCTGCTGGAGGGCGGGCGCTCGGGATCGATCGACGCGGTGCGCCTGATCGGCATCGTCATCGCCGTCGTCGCGCTGATCCTGTTCATCTGCTTCATGGAGCGTGCGCAGCGCCGCATCCTGATCCAATACCCCAAGCGCCAGACGCAGCGCGGCATGCAGGCGGATCGCAGCCACCTGCCGCTCAAGATCAACACCGCGGGCGTGATCCCGCCGATCTTCGCCTCGTCGCTGCTGCTGATGCCGCTCACCATCTCGCAGTTCGCCGGACAGCGCGTCGCGGGCGAATCGAAGTGGGGCGACTTCATCATCACCCTCAACCAGTATCTGGCGCACGGGCAGCCGGTGTACATGGCGCTCTACGCCGCCGGCATCATCTTCTTCTCGTTCTTCTACACCGCCGTCGTCTTCAATCCGGAAGAAACCGCGGACAACCTGAAGCGCTATGGCGGGTTCATCCCCGGCATCCGTCCGGGCAAGAATACCGAGACCTATTTCGATTACGTGCTGACCCGCATCACCGTGATCGGCGCGGCCTATCTGACCGTGATCTGCCTGTTGCCCGAATATCTGGTGTCGGCGCTGTCGATCCCCTTCTACCTGGGCGGCACCAGCCTGCTGATCGTCGTCAACGTGACCATGGACACGGTGACGCAGATCCAGAGCCACCTGCTGGCGCATCAATATGGCGACCTCATCAAGAAGGCGAAGCTGAAGGGCGGGCGCCTGCGTTAAGCTGATCCACGCGCGGTAAAGGGAGTGCGCCGGTGAACATCATCCTTCTCGGGCCGCCGGGGGCGGGCAAGGGTACCCAGGCGCAGCGGCTGATGGCCACGCGCGGCATGGTGCAGCTGTCGACCGGCGACATGCTGCGCGCGGCGGTGAAGGCGGGCTCGCCCGTCGGCCTGCAGGCGAAGGCGGTGATGGACGCCGGCGAGCTGGTGTCGGACGCCATCGTCTCGGCGCTGATCGGTGAGCGGCTCGACCAGGGCATCGGTGGCGGCGCGATCTTCGACGGCTATCCGCGCACCGCGGCGCAGGCCGCCTCGCTCGACGAGCTGCTGGAGGCACGTGGCCTCACCCTCGACCATGTCATCGAGCTGGAGGTGGACGAGGCGGCGCTGATCGAGCGCGTCGAGGGCCGCTACACCTGCGCCAAGTGCGGCGAGGGCTATCACGACCGCTTCAAGGAGCCCGCCGTTCCCGGCGTATGCGACGTGTGCGGTTCGACCGAGTTCAAGCGCCGGCCCGACGACAATGCCGAAACCGTGCGCACCCGCATGAACGAATATCGCGCCAAGACCGCGCCGATCCTGCCGATCTACCAGGTCCGCGGGCTGGTGCAGAAGGTCAACGGCATGGCCGACATCGACCACGTCAGCCAGGCGATCGGCCAGATCCTCGACGGCTGATGAAATCCTCCCCGGAACGGGGAGGGGGACCGCCGGCGAAGCCGGTGGTGGAGGGGGCTCTCCACGAGCGGCATCGCTTGCCGAACGCCCCCTTCGTCAGCGCCGCGCACTGTCACCTCCCCGTGCCAGGGAGAGCTATCGCATATGGCTGGGACAGCTGCCGGGCTCGGGTGAAGGGGCATCCCATCCCGATATTTCCCGTCACCCCGGACTCGTTCCGGGGTCCACCTTGCCGCAAAACCAATAGCGTATGGGTGTGCGGCACGGTGGATGCCGGACCAAGTCCGGCATTACGGAGGGTTGAAGAACATCACCCAGGTTCGGTCAGCCCAGATGCGATAGCCCTGCCGTACCGGGGGGGAATTATCCTTTTGGCATAACCTGTTACAACCATGACGCGTTTGTCATGTCCGGGTCATCGCGCCGCTATCCCCCCTCACGTAGAACCGCTGCACGACCTCGATGGGGTCGGCAGGTTCGACGAGATCGGTACCCGACACTCCCGGGGGTGCCGTAGGGGCCGGCGGAAGGGATGCTTTCCGCCGGCCTTTCCTGTAATGACGGGATCCGTGAGGAAGGAATCGTGAGCCGCAAGATCCTGATCGTCGAGGACGACAGTTCCACCGCCGCCTATCTCGCCAAGGGTCTGTCGGAAGCGGGCTATGCCGTGGAATCGGCGCGCGACGGCCGCGACGGCCTGTTCCTGGCGAGCGAGGGCATCTTCGACCTCGTGATCGCCGATCGCATGCTCCCCGGCCTCGACGGCCTGTCGATGGTCAGCGCGATCCGCGCCGCGGGCATCGCCACGCCGGTGCTCGTGCTCTCGGCGCTGGCCGCCGTCGACGACCGGGTCGACGGGCTGAAGGCGGGGGCGGACGATTACCTCTGCAAGCCCTTCTCCTTCGCCGAACTCTCCGCCCGGATCGAGGCACTGGTCCGCCGCTCCGATCGCGCCGCGACGGAGCCCGCCAAGACCAAGCTGTCGGTCGGCGATCTGGAGATCGATCTGCTCGCCCGCGCCGTCACCCGTGCGGGTCGCGCCATTCCGCTCGGCGCGCGCGAATTCAACCTGCTGGAATTCCTCGCCCGCCATGCCGGCCAGGTCGTCACCCGCACGATGATGCTGGAAAAGATCTGGAACTACCATTTCGATCCCGGCAGCAACGTCGTCGACGTCCACATCGGCCGTCTCCGCCGCAAGCTGGAGGATGGCTTCCCGTCGCCGATCCTCCACACCGTCCGCGGCGCGGGATATCGGCTTGCGGCCGAGCCGGTCTGATCTGCCGCAATTCCGTTCGCATGGCCGGGGGAACGGGATAGGATGGGCCATGCGCCTGTCCGTCACCGCCCGTATCGCCCTGCTGTCGATCGCCCTGGCGCTGGTGTCGAACCTGGTGCTGGTCGGCTTCGTCTGGAAGCGGACCGACGCCGCGGTGATCGGCACCGTCCGCCGCGAGACGATCGAACAGGCCGACGCGATGGTCGAGATCTACGAGGCCGGCGGCCTGCCGGACGTGGTGGAGGCGATCGGCCATGCCCGCGCCGCGGGGGATACCTCGCTGCTGCTCGCGGTGTTCGATGCGCGCGGACGCCGCATCGCCGGCTTCGCGCCCGCAGCGCTCGGCGTGCCGCTCGCTCCCAGCCCGTTCCGCATCGCCGATATCGACGGGTCGGAGGCGACCAGCGACATCGGCTTCACGCTGCGGCCGATCGGCAGCCACTGGCTGCTCACCGGGCGGCGGCTCGATCTGGTCGAGGCGGAACGGCATGCGATCGAAGGCGCGCTGGCCGTCGCCATCCTCCTGTCGCTGGTGCTCGGCATCGGCGCCGGCCTGGTGCTGGCGCGCTATGTCGGCGTGCGGCTCAACCGGATCGCGGCGGTGATCGCCGCGGCGGGGGAGGGCGATCTGTCGCGCCGCGTGCCGGTCGCCCCGACGCGCCGCGATGCCTTCGACCGGCTCGCCGACCAGCTCAACCTGATGCTGGCCAAGCTCGAACGCGTCATGGTCGAGCTGCGCCTCGTCACCGACAGCCTCGCCCACGACCTGCGCTCGCCCCTGACGCGGCTGCGCACCAAGACCGAGCAGGCGGTGCTGATCGCCGACCCGCACGCGCGCGAGGCCGCACTGGGCGGTCTGCTCGCCGAGACAGACCTGGTGATGCGGATGCTGACCATGGTGATCGAGATCAGCCGCTCCGAATCGGTATCGCGCGACCGCTTCATCCTGGTCGAGCCTGCCGACCTGGTCGAGGAGATCGCCGAACTCTACGAGCCCGTCGCCGAGGAGGCGGGGCTCGACTTCACGCTGGCGATCGATCCCTCCGCCCCGCCGATGTCGCTGCACCGCGAACTGCTCAGCCAGGCGATCACCAACCTCATCGACAATGCGCTGAAACACGCGGCGAGCGGAGGCGTGCTGACGCTGCGCCTCGTCGTCCACACGCATGAGATCGCGATTCAGGTCGAGGATCGCGGCGCCGGCATCGCCGAGGCGGATCGCGCGCAGGCGCTGAAGCGCTTCGGCCGCCTCGATGCGGCACGGACGACACCGGGCGCGGGGCTGGGCATGGCGCTGATCGAGGCGGTGGCGCGCCTGCACAATGGCCGCTTCGAACTGGCGGACAATGTGCCGGGGCTGGTCGCGCGGATCGTATTACCGATCTGATTCGGACCGATCGTCGTATTTTCCGAACGATCGACGGTTAACCACTTGTCAGGTGGCGCGCGATAGCGTGTCGGACGAACGCGGCCGGGGGGCCGCTAATTCGTGGGGCTTTGCGCCGGTAGCGGCAAGAAGGAGCGTTATGCTTGGGGCGATCGTGTTGACCTATGGGATGCTGATGAGTTTCGTGCTGCAGGGCGCGTCGCGCAATGCACGGCTGAAGCGGCCCAATCCGCCGATGCTGCAATATGTCGGCTATGTGCTGTGCGGCCTGTCCGCCGGTCTGTCGGCGATGCTGCTGCTGATGGCCTTCACGGCCAAGGGGCCGCTACCTTTGGTCTGATGGGGAGCGGCCGGGCTGTCGCGGTCGCGGGAGCCCGGCGGGTCAGGCGGCGCGGCGCGCGATCAGCGCCGCATCGATCCGCGCGACGAGTTCGCTCATCGCCGGGGGCGACCAGGGGGCGAGCGCGACGGGTGCCGGTGCCTGTACCTTTTTCGCAATCCGGTCATAGGCATGCTGGGCAAGAGCCATCGCGGTGTCCTTTCGCCCGACGATATGGCCGATTCGCTCCTGCCAAATGGTTAACACGGGCGATAAACGTCTGCTAACCTACTGGCATCGCCGGAAAGGCAGGATATGCCGGTCCGCGATCGCCACGCCCCGATCATCAGGATTTCCATGGACCCGCTCAGCCTCTTCGGCCTGTTCGCCATCCTCTTCATGCTGCTCTGCTATCTGATGGAGGATCGTTCGCCGTGGTGGACGCTGGGCTTTGCGGCGGGGTGCGTGCTCAGTTCGATCTACGGCTTCCTCCAGGGCGCCTGGCCGTTCGGCGCGGTGGAACTGCTGTGGACCGCCGTCGCGCTGCGCCGCTGGTGGCTGGCGCTGGCGCGGACACGCACGGCGACTGGGGCCGGATCGGCATCGATTGACGCTGTGGCGGATCGGTCCTAGCCTCGGCATCACCGAGTAGCGCGTTCCCTCTTGTCCGAAGGAACTCCGATGTCCCGTATCCTCATTGGCGCCTGTATCGGCGCGCTGTGCCTGTCCGCCGCTGCCGTTCCTGCCGCCGCGCAGAACGCCGCATCCTTCTCCGGAACATGGAAGGGCGATATCGCCTCCGCCAAGCTGCCGGCCAAGCCCGATGTCTTCATGCTGAAGGATGGGCGCTACAGCTGCTCCAGCTGCGTGCCGGCGGTCGCGGTGAAGGCGGACGGCACCGCACAGGCGTCACCCGGCCATGATTATTGGGATCACATCGCGGTCAAGCCGGTGGATGCCCGCACCATCGCCTACCGCTACACGCGCGGCGGCAAGGTGGTGACGACCAGCACCGACACCGTGTCGCCGGACGGCAGGACGCTGACCAGCCGCTGGCGGTCGACGGACAATGCGAAGGGCGTCGAGCAAAGCGGCACCAAGGTCGAAACCCGCATCGGCCCGGCGCCCGCCGGGGCGCATGCCGCGTCGGGCAGCTGGCGGCGCGAAGCGATCAAGGCGATCAGCGATTCGAGCCTGTACCTGACCCTGAAGGACGACGGCCGCGCGCTCACCTTCTCGCAGCCGAGCGGCGAAACCTTCACCGCCCGCTTCGGTGGACCTGCGGTGCCGATCGTCGGCGATCCCGCGCGCACCATGGCACAGGTCCGTCGGGCCGGCCCGCGCACGATCGTGGAAACCGACACGCGCGACGGCAAGGTGGTGTACGTCTACACCATGACGCTGGCGCCCGACGGCCGCAGCATCACGATGGTCAACGAAGACCGGCGGCAGGGGACGAAGACGCAGTTCGTCGCGCACCGGCAATAGGGCTTGGCCATCACCGGGCGATCCGTCGGCCCGGTGATGGCGGTCCCGGCAAGGCGGTGCGGAACCGGTCGCTTGACAGGGCGTTTGCGCGCGCCTACCTGCACTCCTCTCCGAAATACCGGCTTGCGGCGGCGCTCGTTTGCGTGCGCCGTGCTTTGCGTAGGGCAAGGGCGGCCGGTATGGCTCGGAGGATGCGATGAGATGGGGATCGTGGCTAGCCATGCCGTTCCCCGTGGAGCTAGGAGAAACGTTTCATGGCACGTATCGCGGGTGTCAACATCCCGACCAACAAGCGCGTGGTGATCGCGCTCACGTACATCCACGGCATTGGCCCGGCCAAGTCGAAGGAAATCACGGACAAGCTGAACATCGCGCCCGAGCGCCGCGTTCAGGACCTGACCGACCAGGAAGTGTTGCAGATCCGCGAGACGATCGACGCCGATCACACCGTGGAAGGCGATCTGCGTCGCGAAACCGCGATGAACATCAAGCGCCTGATGGATCTGGCCTGCTATCGCGGCCTGCGTCATCGCAAGGGCCTGCCGGTCCGCGGCCAGCGCACGCACACCAATGCGCGCACCCGCAAGGGCAAGGCGAAGCCGATCGCAGGGAAGAAGAAGTAAGAAACAGTCCGGGGGACTGTTTTTGACTTCTTCTCCGCCGGAGGCAGGCTCGAGGCAGACCGCCCGTCGATCTCCGCATCAAGAGATTCAGGTCAGGATTTGATTCAATGGCACGTGAACCGCAGCGTCTTCGCCGTCGCGAACGCAAGAACATCACCGCCGGCGTCGCGCACGTGAACGCCAGCTTCAACAACACCATGATCACCATCACCGACGCGCAGGGCAACGCCATCTCGTGGTCGTCCGCCGGCATGATGGGCTTCAAGGGCAGCCGCAAGTCGACCCCGTATGCCGCCCAGGTGGCTGCGGAAGACGCCGGCAAGAAGGCCGCCGAGCACGGCGTCCGCACCCTGGAAGTCGAAGTGAAGGGTCCGGGTTCGGGCCGCGAATCGGCGCTGCGCGCGCTGCAGGCGGTCGGTTTCCAGATCACCTCGATCCGTGACGTCACCTCGATCCCGCACAATGGCGTGCGTCCGTCGAAGCGCCGCCGCGTCTGATCTCCCACGCGCCGGCTGACGAGTCGGCGCGTCTTTCTCCCGGCTGGAACCGCCCCCGTTCCGGCCCAAATTAGGGGACACCTGTGTCTGTCAACGCAAAGAACTGGCAGGAACTGAAGAAGCCCAACGGCCTTGAGAAGAAGGGCGGCGATGGCAAGCGCAAGGCGACCTTCGTGGCCGAGCCGCTGGAGCGTGGCTTCGGCCTGACGCTCGGCAACGCGCTGCGCCGCGTGCTGCTCTCCTCGCTGCAGGGCGCGGCGGTGACCTCGATCAAGATCGAGAACGTGCTGCACGAATTCAGCAGCCTGGCCGGCGTCCGCGAGGACGTCACCGACATCGTCCTCAACGTCAAGCAGATCGCGATCCGCATGCAGGGCGAGGGGCCCAAGCGCCTCCAGCTCTCCGCGACCGGTCCTGCCGAGGTGAAGGCCGGCGACATCGCCGTGTCGGGCGATATCGAGGTGATGAACCCCGAGCTCGTCCTGTGCCACCTCGACGAAGGCGCGACGCTCAACATGGAGCTGACCGCCGACATCGGTAAGGGCTATGTCCCCGCGACCGCCAACCGTCCGGCCGATGCGCCGATCGGCCTGATCCCGGTCGACGCGCTCTATTCGCCGGTGCGCCAGGTGTCGTACAAGGTCGACCCGACCCGCGTCGGGCAGGACCTCGATTACGACAAGCTGACGCTGACGATCGAGACCGACGGCACGGTGACCCCGGAAGACGCGGTGGCCTATGCCGGCCGCATCCTTCAGGACCAGCTGGCGCTGTTCGTCCACTTCGACGATTCGGCGATCACGCGGTCTTCGGCTCCGATCGGCCAGGCGGCCGCTCCGGCTGCCGGCGGCGAAGCGGCGAGCGACACGCAGCAGATCAACCGTTACCTCCTCAAGAAGGTCGACGAGCTGGAACTGTCGGTGCGTTCGGCCAACTGCCTGAAGAACGACAACATCATCTACATCGGCGATCTGGTCGGCAAGACCGAGGCCGAAATGCTGCGTACCCCGAACTTCGGCCGCAAGTCCTTGAACGAAATCAAGGAAGTGCTGTCGTCCATGGGTCTGCGCCTGGGCATGGAAATCCCCGGCTGGCCGCCTGAGAACATCGAAGAGATGGCCAAGAAGCTGGAACAGGAGATCATGGGCTGATCGCAGCGGATTAGCGCGAGCTAATCCGCGCCTCGGCGATCAGCTCGGCCGACGGGCAGGGAAGCGACGAAGTCGCAACACTGCCCGTTCGACGTGACCGGTGCGGCTTCGCCGCACCGCCACCCGGCCACCCGAAAGGCATGCTCCTCGGCGTGACTTTTGTGACTTTCCGCAAGGGCGATGGGCGGTGGCCCTCTTACAACACCGCCAGCTCTGGGGTTCCGTGACACGGCCCCTTAACGAACGAAGGACTTACCCATGCGTCATCGCGTCGGCGGCCGTAAGCTGCAGCGTACCTCCGCCCATCGTACGGCTCTGTTCCGCAACATGTCGGCCGCGCTCATCAAGCATGAGCAGATCACCACCACCGTCGCCAAGGCGAAGGAACTGCGCCCCTATGTCGAAAAGCTGGTGACGCTGGCGAAGAAGGGTGGCCTGTCCAACCGTCGTCTCGCCCATGCCCGCCTGCTCGACGATGCGCAGCTGGTGAAGCTGTTCGACGTCCTCGCCTCGCGCTACGCCGACCGTAACGGCGGCTACACCCGCATCATCAAGGCCGGCATCCGCGCGTCGGACGCCTCGCCGATGGCGATCATCGAGTTCGTCGACCGCGACGTCTCGGCCAAGGGCCAGGATTCGGGTCCGGTCCAGTCGGACGAGGATTTCGACGAGGCGGCGTAAGCCGCAGCGCGGCTGCGACGAGGCCCGGGCCTCGTCCGGCCGGCGTCGCGCAAAGCGACGTCCGACGACTCGGCTTTGCCGAGCCGTGCTTCGGAAACGGGATGGGCCGCGCCAGCGATGGTGCGGCCTTTTTCGTGGGCGTCGCGCATCAGAGCATCGAGCTGTAGACCCGGCTCGCTCTAATCTCCGTTTGCTCTGAGCCTGTCGAAGGGCAGATCGCCACGGGCCGGGCGTGCGCGGCACGATGCCCTTCGACAGGCTCAGGACAAACGGATCAGGTTTGAAGCTCGAAGTTGTCGGCCCGCCGCGGCGAAGCCGCGTCGTCGGACGGGGCCTCGGCCCCGCCGGCCGGGCTTGGCCTTGGCGGGCGCGCCCGCTAAGGCCGGCGCCATGCAGCATACCGACACCATCCTGATCGTCGACTTCGGCAGCCAGGTGACCCAGTTGATCGCCCGTCGCGTCCGCGAGGCCGGCGTCTACAGCGAGGTCGCGCCCTTCCAGTCCGCCGAAGAGGCGTTCGACCGGATCCGCCCGGCCGGCATCATCCTGTCGGGCGGTCCCGCCTCGGTGACGCTCGCCACATCGCCGCGCGCGCCGCAGCGCTTCTTCGAGGCGGGCGTGCCGATCCTCGGCATCTGCTACGGCCAGCAGCTGATGAGCGCGCAGCTCGGCGGCAACGTCATCGTCTCGGGCGATGGCGGCGAGTTCGGCAAGGCCTATGTCGAGGTCAAGCACCCCTGCGCGCTGTTCGACGGCCTGTGGGCGGAGGGCGAGCGCCACCAGGTCTGGATGAGCCATGGCGACAAGGTCGATGCGCTGCCCCCCGGCTTCACCCCCGTCGCCACGTCGGAGGGCGCGCCTTATGCGATCGTCGCCGACGAGGCGCGGCGCTTCTACGGCGTGCAGTTCCACCCGGAGGTGGTCCACACCCCCGACGGCGGCAAGCTGATCGCCAATTTCGCACGCCACGTCTGCGGCCTCGCCGGCGACTGGACGATGGCCGAGTTCCGCGAGGCCAAGATCGCCGACATCCGCGCCCAGGTCGGCAGTGGCAAGGTGATCTGCGGCCTGTCGGGCGGCGTCGATTCCTCGGTCGCCGCGCTCTTGATCCACGAAGCGATCGGCGACCAGCTGACCTGCGTGTTCGTCGACGGCGGCATCCTCAGGGCAGGGGAGGCCGAGCAGGTCGTCGGCCTGTTCCGCGGCCATTACAACATTCCGCTCGTCCATGTGCAGGCGCAGACGCTGTTCATGAGCGGCCTCGCCGGCGTCACCGACCCCGAGGCCAAGCGCAAGTTCATCGGCAAGACCTTCATCGACGTGTTCGAGGCGGAGGCGAAGAAGATCGGCGGCGCCGAGTTCCTGGCGCAGGGCACGCTCTACCCCGACGTGATCGAGAGCGTCAGCTTCACCGGCGGCCCGTCGGTGACGATCAAGAGCCACCACAATGTCGGCGGCCTGCCAGAGCGCATGAACATGAAGCTCGTCGAGCCCTTGCGCGAATTGTTCAAGGACGAGGTGCGCGCGCTGGGTCGCGAACTGGGCCTGCCCGAGGTATTCGTCGGCCGCCACCCGTTCCCCGGCCCGGGCCTTGCCATCCGCATCCCCGGCGAAGTCACGCAGGAGCGCTGCGACATCCTGCGCAAGGCGGATGCGATCTACCTTGAGGAGATCCGCAACGCCGGCCTGTACGATGCGATCTGGCAGGCGTTCGCGGTGCTGCTGCCGGTGCGCACGGTCGGCGTGATGGGCGACGGGCGCACTTATGATTCCGTGCTGGCGCTGCGTGCGGTCACCTCGACCGACGGCATGACCGCCGAGGTCTTCGACTTCCCGAGCGACTTCCTGCCCCGGGTCGCGACCCGCATCGTCAACGAGGTGAAGGGCGTCAACCGCGTCGTCTACGATTACACATCCAAGCCGCCCGGCACGATCGAGTGGGAATGATCCCGGTCTAACCGATCGCGGCCGCATTCTGCTGCTTGGCATCGTCGAGCACCTGCTTGTGCGTCAGGTTTTCGCCGATGAAGATCGCGAGGATGGTCAGCGCGATGAAGGCGACCGCGATTCCGGCCGCCCATTTCAGGCGGCGGGCCTTGGGATCATCGTTCTGGCGCGGCATCATGTGGTGTCCTGCTGCGGTGACCGGAGGCTTCAGAACCCCGGAAGCGGTTGAAGGTTCAGGCGAAAACGGCAAAGCGTCCAAAACGGCCGGAGCGTTGCTGCGGATCGCCCCGTCGTGCGTTCCAGGATGTGCCCGCATGACCCCGCGTGGCCGCATCGGAAAGGACCCTGGATGACCACCCTGCTGCCCGGCCGCCTGCTGCGCCGTCCCGGTCCGCCGCGCTGCCTTTCGACCGGGGCGGTGCGGATCGACGATGCGCGACTGGGGGCGGTGCTGGCGACCGATGCGCCATTGCTCGAACTGCACGCGGGCGGCGTCCATATCGAAGGGCCGGCGTGGCAGGCGGCGGCGGGGCGGCTGCTGTTCTCCGATGTGCCGAACCGCCGGCTGTCGGCCTGGTATGCGGAAGACGGCCGGGTCGAGGTGGTGATCGATGCGACCTGGTTCATGAACGGCAATGCCGTCGCGGCCGATGGCAGCATCTGGCATTGCGAACACGGCCGCCGCTGCATCAGCCGCTCGGCGCCGGATACGGCCGGACAGCCCGAACCGGTGGTGACGCATTACGAGGGGAAGCGGCTCAATTCACCCAATGACGTGACGATTGCGGCGGACGGCGCGGTGTGGTTCACCGATCCGATCTTCGGCATCGTCATGCCGAGCCAGGGCGCGCTTGCCGAACCGGAACTCGATCACCGCAGCGTCTACCGCTACGATCCGGCCGACGGCACGCTCGCGCGGATGGCCGATTTCGAACAGCCCAACGGGATCGCCTTCTCCCCGGACGGAGCGACGCTCTACGTCACCGATACATCGGTGTCGCTCGCCGAGGTGCCCGGCTTCACCGCCGGGGACCGGCAGGACCTGTTCGCCTTCCACGTCGATGCGGCGGGCGGCCTGTCGGACCGGCGGCGGCTCTACCGTGCCGATCGGGGCTATCCGGACGGGCTGGCGGTCGACGATCGCGGCTGGCTGTGGGTCAGCGGCGCGAAAGGGGTGACGGTGCTCGACGCGGACGGCGGACGGCTCGGCTGCGTCGCGATCGACGGCGTCGTTTCGAACCTGTGCTTCTCGCCCGATGGCCACCGGCTGTTCATCGCCGCCAGCGAGCGCCTGCTGGCGCTGGACCTCAACGCCTGACCGTCTCGTGCCAATGCCCGTCAGGGTCCTGCCATACCCCGTCGGTATCGGCGGCCCACAGGACGCGCGTTGCGGCGATGTCGCCGATCGCCGGCATGGGGCCGCCGACGGGCGGACGGTGATAGCCGAGCAGCTCGAGGTGCGGACGTGCCACCGGCGGCTGCATCGGCACGACCTGCGCATCGGGATCGTCGAGCCCGTCGAGCGCCCCTTGCGCCGGCCCGTGATTGTGGGTGGCGTGACCCTCCGACAGGCCACGCGCGCGATAGAAGGCGCGAGACCGCCCGGCGTCGGCGACGGCGATCGCGCTATGATCGACGCCGATCACGCCGCGGCCCGGCCAGCCCGCGGCGGCCATGTCGGGGAATTGCAGGAACTCCAGCGGGTGCCCCTCAGGATCGCGGAACTTGACCGCGGTGACGCCGCCAGAGCTCGCCGGCAGCGCGACCGGCCCATCGCGAGAGATCGGTACCGCCCCCGCCGCCTGCGCGCGCGCCCATGCGGCGGCGGCGTCGTCGGTGACGAGGGCGAGATGCTGGAAACAGGCCGATGCCGCATCGGCGTCGGCAGGATAGGGGCGGCCCGGCCGATCGAACCGGTCGAGCGTCACCGGCGTATCGCCGAGCCGCAGGCTTGTCCGCATGCCACCCGCCACCCCGATCCGCGCCGCCTCCTCAGCCGCGATCGGCTCGGTCTTGCCGACCGTGAAGCCGAGCGCGGCGTAGAAGCGCGACAGCCGGTCCGGGTCGGCGGTGACCAGCCGGAAACCGCGGATCGCGTGCAGCGTCATACCGAACAGGGTTCGCGGCGGGGGTCGCGATGCAATTGCACGGTCATCAGGCGGCAGGGCTCGTCGCCGACCGTGCCCGACCGATGGCCCTTGCGCCCGTCGCGTCCGGTGCAGCCCTGATCCTCGCCGAACGAGAATTCGCCGGGACCCTGTTCGATGCGGGTGCCGTCCATCGCCTCCACCCACCAGCGGCCGGACAGCACGACGATCCATTGCGGTGCCGGGTTCTCGTGCCAGTCGCCCACCCAGCCGACCGGCTGCACGGTGAACACCACCGTCGCCTCGCCACGCTCCAGCGCCTTGTTCCACTGCGGGTCGGCGGGGCCGACGCTTTTCTGTTGATAGCCATCGAGCGCGCAATCGGCGAAGCGGCTGACCCCGTCGGCATCGACGTAGAGGTGCTGGAAGGGGGTGGTCGGCGGTGGACCGGCATCGCTCATGGCTGGCTCCTGTAGGGATGGGTGGATGCGAAGGGGGCGTCGAGGAAGGGCGCGAGGCCGCGGCCGTCGCTGCCGACGACGATCAGCAGGAAGCCCGCGCCGAGCGACAGGTTCTTGAGGAAATCCCAGAACAGCGTGCGGCCCTTGCCGTCCGCGTCCGCCCAGAAATCGCCCTGCGCCCAGAAGCGCTTGAAGAGCACCGCCGTGCCCGCGCAATAGCCGGCGATCACCAGCGCGGCGGCGCGATCGGCGATGCCGGTGACGACGCCCAGCGAGCAGACGATCTCGATGACGAGGCCGATCAGGATCGCGATCACCGCCAACGGCTTCGGGAACACCCCCTCCGCCTGCCCGACCGCGTGGCGAAAGCCGAGCAGCTTGTCGGCCGCGCTGAACGGCAGGAACAGCAGCACCAGCCCGCACCGCACCACCAGCGCCGCGATGGCCGCGGCGGTCACAGCCGCGCCTTCAGCACGTTGGCGACGCGCAGCGCGTTGGCGATGATGGTCAGCGTCGGATTGACCGCGCCGATCGAGGGGAAGAAGCTGGCGTCGGTGACGTAGAGGTTGTCGACCTCATGCGCGCGGCAATCGAGATCGAGGACGGACTGGGCGGGATCGATGCCGAAGCGGCAGGTGCCCGCCTGGTGCGCGGTGCCGGCGAGCGGAATGTCCTTGCCGAGGTACAGCGACCGGTCGACCAGCATCGCCGGCCAGCCGATTTCCGACAGGATGTGCTTCAGCTTCGCCTTCAGCCGGTCCAGCGCTTCCGGGCTGGTCGGGGTGAGATCGAGGTGCACCTGATCCCCCTGGTAATAGACGCGATTGTCGAGACGAGGCAGGTCCTCGGCCTGCAACCAGAAGTCCATCGAATGGCGCGCCAGTTCCTCGAACGGCATGTCGGGCAGGTGCTGCATCAGCGCACCGAGCGGCGCCTCGCCCTTGATCTGTTCGGCATGGCTGGTGGCGCACATCTGGATGAGGCCGAGCGGCCACGGCCCGTCCGCGTCACCCCATTCGTCGGTGCCGAAGTAATAATCGCTCAGCGCCAGCGTCTTTTGGAAGACGGTGTCGTTCGCCTCCTTCATCACCGCCATCACGATGCTCATCTCGTGGCGCATATAGTTGCGGCCGACGAGGCCGGAGCCGTTGGCGAGCCCGTTGGGATGTGCATCGTTCGCCGATCGCAGCAGCAGCAGTGCGGACGACAGCGCGCCGCACGCGACCACCACCGTGCCGGCGGTATAATGTTCCTGGCGTCCATCGCGCGTCACCTGCACGCCGGTGATGCGGCGGCCGCTGTCGTCCGTGTCCAGCCGCTCGGCATAGGCGCCGGTCAGCAGCGTGACGTTGTCGTGCGCCGCCAGCATCGGGTCGACGCACATCACCTGCGCATCCGCCTTGCCGTTGAGCAGGCAGGGAAAGCCGTCGAAGAACGAACAGCGCATGCAGGTGCTGGTCGGCGTCGCGAACCCGTCCTCCTTCTGGTCGAGCCGGATACCGAGCGGCAGGTGAAAGGGGTGGAGGCCGATGCCGCTCAGGCGATCGGACAGTTCCTGCACCTTGGGCTCGTGGCGGACGGGGACGAAGGGGTAGGGGGTGGCGCCGGGATCGAGCGGGTCCTCGCCGCGGCGGCCATGGACATGGAACAGCGCCTCCGCCGCGTCATACCAGGGCGCGAAGTCGGCATAGGACAAAGGCCAGGCGGGGGAGACGCCGTCCTTGTGCCGCACCGCCTCGAAGTCCCGCTCGCGCAGCCGGAACAGCGCGGCGCCATAGACCTTCGAATTGCCGCCAACGTAATAATGCAGCTGCGGGTGGAATTCACGACCGTCGCGAGCGATCCAGGTTTCGTCCGCCTGGTAGCGGCCGTCGACGAACACCGCCTTGGCGCTCCAGTTCGCCTCCTCGCGCGGCAGGTAGCCGCCGCGTTCGAGGATCAGGATACGCCTGCCGGTCGGCGCCAGCGCCTGCGCCAGCGACGCGCCGCCCGGGCCGCTGCCGATCACGATCAGGTCGTAGTGCGTATCCATAGACTGCCCCTTTGCTCGTCCCCGCCCAACGCCGTCGCGCGGCGAAATATCCTCCTGCGACATAAACGATCACGGATCGCGGTGGATGCCGTTGCGCGCGTACCAGCCCTCGGGGTCGTCCTTCAGGCCAGCGATGATCGCGGGCAGCACGCCGAGCAGGCGATGCCGCGGCTCCCAGCCGAGCAGGGTGCGGGCGCGATCGATGTCGAGCGCATAGGTGTCGCCTGCCGCCGCCATCATGAACGGGCGCAGGAACGGATCGTCCGTTCCGCCCAGCCGCTTGGGCAGGTGCTTGAGCACCGTGTCCTGCACCCAGGCGCCCGCCGCCGCCACCGCGGCGGGTACGCGCAGCGTCGTCCACGCCTCGCCGTGCAGCGCTTCGCCGATCGCGTCCTGCAACCGGCGATAGCCCGGCGGGTCGGGTTCGCCGAGCAGCATCACCGTGTCCGCCGGTAGCCCCGCGCGCCGGTCCACCACCGCGCGCACCGCGCTGGCGACATCGGCATGATGGATCATCGACTGGGCGGTATCGAGGTCGCCGGCGTAGACATGGCTCTCCAGCGCGCGCTCGCGGATGCGGGCGATCTGGTGCGCGAGCGTCGGCACCACCGTGCGCTCGTCATACAGGCCGGCGAGCCGCAGGATCACCCAAGGGATGGCGCCGTGGCGGCCGCGCACCACCGCCTCCGCCTCCGCCTTGGATTGCGGATAGGCCCAGCGCGGCTGGAGCGGGCGATCCTCGTCCACCGTGCCGTCGGGGCCGGTCGCCTGTTCGACCAGCATCGTGCTCATGAACACGAACTGTTCGACGCGAAAGCGTTGCAGCCCGTCCAGCAGCCGCCGCGTGCCGTCGACGGTGAGTTCCTGGTACAGCGGATTGGGCTCGCCCGAAAAATCGTCGTAGCCGGCCAGGTGGATGACGCTCGCGATCCGCGCGCCATGGTCGTCGCGCAGCCGCTCCAGCGCGTGATCGACCGAGGCATCGGCGGTGAGATCGACCGGGATCAGCGGCATGTCGGCCGTCTTGCCCGGCTCGTCCAGCCCGACGACGGTATAGCCGCCCGCCAGCGCATGGCCGAGGACGGTGCCGATCGTTCCCGCCGCCCCGGTCACCACCACCAGGGGTGCACGCTCCTCAGCCATCCGCCGTCCCTTTCTAATTGCGCTGGCGGTGGAGCGTTCCAGCGGCTCGACGGTTCCGGCTTTATCTCGTCATGCGAAGGAAGCCCGTTTTATGTCGTCGTCCACGCTCCAGCATCGTATCGCCATCGTCACCGGGGGTGAATCCGGGATCGGGGCTGCCTGCGTTGCCGCACTTGCCGCGGCGGGGGCGGACGTCGGCATCTTCTATTTCAAGGACAAGGATGCCGCCGACAGCGGCGTGCGCGCGGTCCAGGCGCTGGGTGGCCGCGGCTTTGCGGTGCAGGTCGATGTCGCCGACGAAGCCTCGGTCGAACAGGGCTATGACGCGGTCGCCGATGCGCTCGGCGTGCCGGACATCCTGGTCAATTCGGCCGGGCTGAACATGAGCGGCGTAAAGGTCGCCGACATGCAACTGGAGCAATGGAACCGGCTGCTCGCCACCGACCTGACCGGCAGTTTCCTCACCTGCCGCCGCTTCGTGCGCGATCTGCAACCGACCGGACGGCCGGGGGCGATCGTCAACATCACCTCGATCCACGCCTTCGCGATGCGCACCGGCGGTGCCGATTACGACGCGGCGAAGGGCGGGCAGGCGAACCTGACCCGGACGCTGGCGATCGAGGTCGCCAAGCGCGGCATCACGGTCAATGCGATCGCGCCGGGGATGATCCTGACGCCGATGAACGACAAGGCGCTCCACGATGCCGACTATCGCGAATCGCTGGAGCGCAACATCCCCGCGGGCCGTGCCGGGCGCCCGGACGAAGTGGCGGGGCTGGCGGTGTTCCTCGCCTCTCCGGCGGGCGCGTACATCACCGGTGCGCAGATCGTGATGGATGGGGGGCTGTCGCTGTTGCAGGGCACGGGGGCATAGGCGCGGGCGACGGTTCGACCGGGCCTCATCGGAATCAGTAATCCTGCTTAATGGATATTTCGTGCAGCGAAATGGTTTAGTGCCGCTAGGGAGGCGCGCATGGCAGACGGGGCATTCGTTTTCGGGATCAGTGAATTCACCACGCAACCATGGTCGTTCGACGAGGATGTCGCGCATTATGCGGCAGGCGGCGTCGACGCGATCGAGGTGGTGGAGGCCAAGCTGGACGATGCTCGCCTGGCCGATCAGATGGCATCCATCGCCGCCGCCGGCCTGACGATCAGCGGCGTCCAGCCGCGCGTGCGCACCTTCTTCTCCAGCCGGATGATGCCCGACCCGCCGGCATTGCAGGACCGCGTCGCCGCCCTGCGCGGCACGATCGAGCGGCTCGCGAAATACGCGCCGGGCGTGCCCTTCATCACCAACACCGGCGCCCATCCCAAGGGCGACATGGCGGACGCGATGCGCGTCGTCGCGCAGGAACTCGGCGAGCTGGGGCGGGTCGCCGCCGACCATGGCGTGCTGTTGGCGCTGGAGCCGCTCAACCCCACCTCGGTGAACGTCGAAAGTGCCATCTGGACGATCGGCCAGGCGCTCGACGTGATCGCCGACAGCGGCAGCGACGCGGTCGGCCTGTGCCTCGACTATTGGAACATCTGGCAGAACGACGATGTCGAGGGCGCGATCGCGCGGGCGGGGGATCGCATCTTCACGGTGCAGGCGAGCGACTGGCGGCGCCCGCGCTCGTTCGCCGATCGCATCGTGCCGGGCGACGGCAGCATTCCGCTCGCCGCGTTGCTCGCGGCGACGCGCCGCACCGGATACGACCGCCCTTATGTGGTCGAGATCTTCTCGATCGACGTCGACGATTCCCTCTACGCGACGGACCTCGACGCGGTGATCGCGCGCAGCCGTGCCGGACTGGCGCAGGCGTGGGCGGCGGCGGCATGAGCGGGAAGGGGAGCGTAGCCCGACCCGACATCGGCTTCGCGGTCGAGCGGATCGACGACATCGCGATCTTCGGCCCGGACGTGCTGCTCAAGCGCGACCTGATGAGCCCGTACGTCTGGCAGGAACCGGGCGATTCCGGTTTCCACATGCTGCTGCGCGCCGTGCCCGCCGAAGGCGCGGCGGACACGGATTCAGGCCGCATCTGGTATGGCCGCAGCGGCAGCGACGGCGCGCTGTTCCGCATGGCCGATGCGCCGGCGATCGTCGGCGGCACCGGTGACGATGCCGCCGGCTGCGAAGACCCCACGGTGGTGCGCACCGACGACGGCTATACCGTGCTCTACACCGGCGTCGACGGTGGCGGCACCGGCCACATGCTGTACGCCACCGGACCGGACATGGCGTCGCTGACCAAGCGCGGCGTCGCGCTGCGCAACAGCAAGAGCGAACGCAACAGCAAGGAAGCGGCGGTGATGCGCGATGGCGATTGCTGGCGGCTGCTCTACGAATATGCGCATGACGGCCATTCGCTGATCGGCCTCGCCGATGGCACCGGGCCGGACGCGGATTGGCACCACCGCGGCGATCCCTTCACGCTCCGCCCGTCGATGTGGGACGATTATCACCTGTCGACCGGGCCGCTGCTGACCGGCGATCCCGACTGCCCGATCATGTTCTACAACGGTGCCGACGCGCAGGCGAACTGGGGCATCGGCTGGGTCGCCTTCACCCCGGACCTCGCTCGCACCGTCGCGCGTGGCGAAGCGCCGCTGATCGCGCCGCCCGACGACGTCGACGGGCCACGCGACATCGCCTTCGCCGCCTCCGCCGTGGTGCGCGAAGGACGGATTTGGCTCTATTACTCGCGCAACGACCGCGAATTGCGCCGCGCCACGATCCGGCGGCTGCCTTGAGGCGCGCGCTTCGTGCCGGCGTGGTGCTGCTGGTGCTGCCGCTCGCCCTCGGCGGCTGCGCGGCCCTGTCGCATGGCTTCCTCGCCGCCGCCGGTCCGGTGGCGGACAACCAGCGCCATCTGTTCGCGGTGGTCGCCATCGTGCTCGCCTTCGTCGCGGCGCCGGTGCTGCTGCTGGTGCCGCTCGTCGCCTGGCATTACCGGCGGGCGAACCGGCATCATGCCTATCGCCCCAAATGGGCGTTCTCCTGGGGGCTGGAGGGGTTTATCTGGCTCCCGCCGGTGGCGATCGTCGTGCTGCTGTCGGTGTTCTTGTGGCGTGCGACGCATCGCGACGATCCCTATCGCCCGCTGCCCGCCGCGTCGGGGGAGGCGGCGGCGCCCTTGGTGGTGCAGGCGGTGGCGCTCGATTGGAAATGGCTGTTCGTCTACCCGGACGCGCGCGTCGCCGCGGTGGACCAGCTGGCGATCCCCGTGGGGCGCCCGGTGCGGCTCGATCTCACCAGCGCCACCGTGATGCAATCGATGATGATCCCGCGATTGGGCGGGCAAATCTACGCGATGCCGGCGATGCGGACGCAGTTGAACCTGCGCGCTGATCGGCCCGGGATCTATCGGGGGGCGAACGTGCAATATAATGGAAACGGCTTTCCGAAGCAAAAATTCACCGTCCTGGCGCTGCCGCCGCGTGACTATGCCGCCTGGCTGGCGCGGGTTCGCGCCGGTGCCCGACCGTTCGACGCGGCGGCCTGGTCGCAGCTGTCGCGCCGGGCGGTCGCACCGCAGCCGTCGTTCTACGCCAGCGTCCCGCCCGGCCTGTTCCATCACGTGATGAGGGAAACCGCGCGATGAGCGCCACACCCGTTTTGCCGGCGCTGCTCGGCCGCTTCGCGTGGACAGACCTGCCGATCGTGCGCGCCTGGCAGCACCCCAGCCTGTCCGAGGGCATCGCCGCCGGTGCCGCCATGCTGGTGATCGTCGCCGCCGCGGCGCTGGTGCTGCTGCTGACCCGCTATCGCCTGTGGGGCACGCTGTGGCGCGACTGGCTGACCAGTCTCGATCACAAGAAGATCGGCATCATGTATATCGTCGTCGCGTTCGTGATGATGGCGCGCGCGATCATCGAGGCGGTGCTGATGCGCGTGCAGCAGGCGACCGCGATCGAGCATGCGGGCGTGCTGTCCTCCGACCATTTCGCGCAGCTGTTTTCCACCCACGGTTCGATCATGATCTTCTTCATGGCGATGCCGTTCATCACCGGCCTCATCAACTATATCATGCCGCTGCAGATCGGCGCGCGGGACATGGCGTTTCCCTGGGCCAATTCGGTCGCGCTGTGGCTGACCGGCGCTGGCGCGGTGCTGATGATGGTGTCGCTGGTGGTCGGCCGGTTCTCGACCGGCGGCTGGACGGGCTATCCGCCCTATACCGGCCTTGCCTTCAGCCCGGACGTCGGGCCGGATTACTGGATCTGGGCGGTGACGCTGGGATCGATCGGCTCGACGCTGGGCGGGATCAACATCGCCTGCACCATCTACAAGCTGCGCTGCCCGGGCATGACGCTGATGCGGATGCAGCTGTTCTGCTGGACGTCGCTGTGCACCGCGATCCTGATGATCTTCGCCATGCCGCCGCTGACCGTCGCCACCGCGCTGCTCGCGCTCGACCGCTATCTCGGCTTCCACATGTTCACCAACGCGCTTGGTGGCAACATGATGAACTATGCCAATCTGTTCTGGCTGTTCGGCCATCCGGAGGTCTACATCCTCATCCTCCCCGCCTTCGGCATCTATTCCGAAGTCGTCTCGACGTTTTCCGGCAAGCGCCTGTACGGCTATACGTCGCTCGTCATCGCGACGATGACGATCGCGGTGCTCAGCTTCACGGTGTGGGTCCACCATTTCTTCACCATGGGGCAGTCGGCGAACCTCAATGCCGTGTTCGGCATCGCGACGATGACGATCGGCATCCCGACAGGCGTCAAGATCTATGACTGGATCTGGACGATGTTCCGCGGGCGGGTGCGCTTCACCGTGCCGATGCTGTACGCGCTCGCCTTCATGGTGACGTTTACGCTGGGCGGCCTCAGCGGCATCGTGCTGGCGATCCCGCCGCTCGATTACGTGTTCCACAACACCCTGTTCCTGGTCGCGCATTTCCACAACATGCTGATCCCGGGCCTGCTCTACGGCCTGCTCGCCGGCTATCATTACTGGTTCCCCAAGGCGTTCGGCTTCCGCCTCGACGAACGCTGGGGCCGGATCGCCTTCGGCTGCTGGGTGATCGGCTTCTATCTCGCCTTCATGCCGCTGTACGTGCTGGGGGCGAGCGGCATGGCGCGGCGCACCGCCGAGATCCTGGAGCCCGATTTCCGCCCCTGGCTCTACGTCGCGCTGGCAGGAGCCTTCGTGGTGCTTGCGGCACTCGCATCGCTGGTGGTGCAACTGTGGGTCAGCATCCGCAATCGCCACGCGACGGAGGTGTGGGCGGGCGATCCGTGGGACGGCCGCGGCCTGGAATGGGCGACCTCCTCGCCGCCGCCCGAGTATAATTTCGCGGTGCCGCCGCAGGTGGACGGACCCTATCCCTTCTACGACGGCAAGCATGACGGCCCCGCCATCGCGCCGCCCGACCGTTACGAGCCCATCGCCACGCCGCGGCCGAGTGCGCTGGGGCCGGTGATCGGCATCGCCGCCCTGCTCACGGCACTGGGTCTGGTATGGCACGCCTGGTGGCTGGCGATCGTCGGCATGGTCGCGGTCGTCGCGACCGTCATCGCCCGCAGCGCCGTGCGCAACGTCGACCGGACCATCCCGGCCGCTGAGGTCGAGGCGACCGACCGCCACTGGCGCGATACCGTGAAGCGGACGCCGGCGATCACCCGCGCGCTCGAGATCAGCACCGCCAATCGCGGCGTCGCCGACCCCGCGGCAGAGGCGGCGGCATGACCGCCGTCCGCGCGCCCCATCCCGGCCCGGTGCTGGACGATCACGCCGACGTGCCCGATCGCGAGGCCGAACAGGGCCTGTTCGGCTTCTGGCTGTTCCTGATGAGCGATGCGATCATCTTCGCGCTGCTCTTCGCCACCTATGGTGTGATGCTGGCGGGGACGGCCGGCGGCCCGACGCCGCGGGACGTGCTCGAACTGCGCCCGGCCTTCATCGAAACCTGCCTGTTGCTCGCCAGCAGCTTTACCTGGGGCATGGCGTCGCTGTCGCTCAAATACCGGGATTCGCGGGCTCGACTGCTGGGCTGGATGGCGATCACGCTGCTGCTCGGCATCGGCTTCCTCGTCATGGAGTTGCGCGATTTCGCGACCATGTTCGCGCACGATGCCTGGCCGCAGCGCAGTGGCTTCCTGTCGGGGTTCTTCGCGCTGGTGCCGCTGCACGGGCTGCATGTCACGACAGGATGCCTGTGGATCATCGTCATGGCGGTACAGGTGGTGACGCTCGGTCTCGATGAGCGCGTGAAGATCAACCTGCTGCGCCTGGGGCTGTTCTGGCACTTCCTCGATATCGTCTGGATCGCGATCTTCTCGGTCGTCTATCTGCAGGGGCTGGCGGCATGAGCGAACGGGCACGCGAGACGCGATCCTACGTCGTCGGCCTGGTGCTGGCACTGCTCCTGACCGGGGCCGCATTCGCCGGGGTCCATTGGCACGTCGCCGATCGAGGCACGACGCTCGCCGTGGTCTTTGCCTTGGCGCTGGTGCAGGCCGTCGTCCACTTCCGCTGTTTTCTCCATATCGGCCTCGGCCGCTCGTCCCGGCACGACCTGATGCTCCTGCTCTTCTCCAGTCTGATCGTGGTGTTGATGGTCGCAGGAACCCTGGTGGTGCTGGGCAATCTGGCGACCCGGATGCACTGACCGCCCCAGCCGCTAACCGATGTTTCGTATTACGACGTGGAACTCAAGCCAAGATCGTGCAATTAGAATGACATGGGTAGAGCGATCACCGAAGAGGAATATCGTGCGCTGGCCGGTTTCCGCCGGGAGCTGCGCGAATTCCTCTCCTTTAGCGAGACGGCAGCGCAGGGTGCCGGCCTGACTCCGCAGCAGCATCAGGCGATGCTCGCCATCCGTGCGGCGCCCGATGCGGCGATGCTGATCGGCGAGCTCGCCCAGCAACTGGCGCTGCGGCCGAACAGCGTGACCGGCCTCATCGACCGGCTGGCCAAACAGGAACTGGTCGAACGGCGCGAGACGGACGGCGACCGGCGGCGCGTGCCCGTGTCGCTCACCGAAAAGGGCGAGGAATTGATCGAACACCTCGCCGAGGCGCACCGCGGTGAACTGCGCCGCATCCGCCCCCTGCTCGCCAACATCCTGCTGCGGATCTGAGAGCCGCGCGAACGGCGGTCACGCGCACGATTGCGTCGGCGCGCCCGAGGGGACAGGGGACGGCACTCAGATTGTCAGATGATCCTACCTCCAAAGCCGCGTGACGTCATCTTCACGGCGAGCCGTGCGGCCTTACTCATCCGAACGAACCAGCTTGATGTCACGATCGGCGGCCCAGCCATGTACATCGTCGCGGCGAAGCGCTGTCGCCATCAGTTCGGGAAACTGGTCAGGCGTGCAGGCGAACACGGGGATACCCAGCGATGCCACCCGCCCCGCAAGATGCGGGTCATAGGACGGTCGCCCTGTATCGGTGAGCGCGAGCAGAACGATCACGTTGACGCCCGATACCGCCAGCCGAGCAAGCCGATCGACCAGCGCCTCGGCGTCGCCGCCTTCGTAAAGGTCGGTGACGAGCACGAGATGCGCCTTGCCGGGTCGCTCGATCCGGTCCTCGCAATAGGCGACCGCGCGGTTGATGTCGGTGCCACCGCCAAGCTGGACGCCGAACAGCACCTCGACCGGATCGGCCAGTTCCCTGGTGAGGTCGATGATCGCGGTGTCGAAGCAGACGAGTTTGGTCGCGACGACCGGCAGCGATGCCATCACCGCCGCGAAGATGGAGGCATAGACCACCGAACTGGCCATCGATCCCGACTGGTCGACGCACAGGATCACCTCGTCCAGATCGACGATGCGCCGCTGCTGGCGCATGAAGCCGATCAGGCGTTCGGGGACCACCGTGCGATGCTCGGGCTGATAATGGCCGAGATTGGCGCGGATGGTGCGCGGCCAGTCTATATCGGCGAAACGCGGACGATTGGTCCGTCGCGACCGATCGAGCGCGCCACGGATCGCCTCGGCTGTGCGTGCCTCGAGCCGTGCCAGCAGCGCCGCGACCACCTTCGCGATCACGATGCGCGCCGTCTCCTTCGTCTTTTCCGGCATCACCCCGCGCAAGGCGATCAGATCGGCGACGAGGTTCACGTCCGCCTCGACCGTCGCCAGGAACTCCGGCTCCAGCAGCATCTGGCGCAGGCCCTTGCGATGGAAGGCGTCCTGCTGGATCACCTGGACGACCGGTGCGGGGAAGAAGTCGCGGATATCACCCAGCCATTTGGCGACGCGCGGTGCCGATCCGCCAAGGCCGCCGCGCCCCTTCTTCCCTTCCTCGCCATCACCGTAGAGCGCGGACAGCGCCATCGACATACGGCGATCGCTGTCGGACAGGGGCACACCCTCCGCGTCGTCGCCTTCGGCACCCAGGGCGAGCGTCCAGCGGCGGCCGCGTTGGTCCTCGTTCATGGCCGCGCTCCGGTCATCAGCGCGATCACGCGGGCTTCGTGCGCGGGCCAGATCGCGGCGGCCCCCGGCAACAGCCGATAGCCACGCGCACCGTTGCCGGATCGTCCGAGCGCGGCGTCCATCAACCGCCGACGCTCGTTGCGGTCGAGGGCGGAGAAGACCCGCCGGAACAGCGGCAGGTTGGCAACGAACGCGTCCTCCTCCAGCGTGGAAAGCCAGGCGTCGACCGCCTCGCGCAAGGCCGTGTCATGGATCAGCCGTTGCCCCGCGCCCTCCAGAAAGCCTTCGAAATAGCCGGCTGCCTCGGCAACCGACGTTCCCGGCGACAGCATCCGGGCGAGCAGCGTGGCCGCTTCGTCGGCGGACAGTTCCTCCGCCTCGTAGAGCAGGCGCGCGGCGGACCCGGCGATCAGGCGGGTCGTCCGGTCGTCGTCGAACAGCTTGCGCAACGCCGCGTGCCAGGTCGCGACCACGTCCGGCGCCAGCTCCGCCAGTCGGATCGCCCCCTCCGCCGCCAGGATCGCACCACGCAGCGCTCCGCCGGCCTCGGCATCCAGGTTGCGCGCGGCATAGGGGAAGGCGAGCGCCGCCTGCACCACGATGCGGGGCATCAGTCCGGCGAGGTGCCCGACCGTCCCGCTTCGTGCCTCGCCATAGCGCAGGATGTCGGCCATGGGCGGCAGGGCGGCGAGCAGCGCCTGGCAGTCGCTGGTGAGGGCGGCCCGGTCTTCGAGCAGGACGATGCCCGCCTGGGTCGCGCGCGGCAGATCGGCGATCATCGCACGGCGCACCAATTCCGCCAGCGTGCCGAGGTCGGCTTCCATCCCCATCGCTTCGCCTAGCCGCCCGTCGGCGGCTTCGGCGATGGTCGAGCCATGGACGAGGTTCTCGACCAGCCGCACGGCATATTCGGGCTGCCACGCCAATATCCAGTTCTCGCGGAACGTGCCGCGACTGCGCCCGGCATCGGCCAGATGCCCCCATGGCACCTCGAGCGCGTTCAGCCGGTGCAGCAGCGTCGAGCGCGCCAGCCCGCTGTCGCTGCGCAGGTCCAGCGTCAGCGCGCGTTCCAGCGCCTCCGGTTTTAGCCGCACCGCCTTTTGCTGGCGTTGCAGATCCTCGAGCAAGGGAGCCAGCGGCGTGTCGGCCGGGATCACCCCGACCGCCGACCCGATCAGCAATTCGGCTGCGATGTCATCCCACATCGCGCGTTCGCCCTGGCACAGGCAGGCGATCGCCGCCTCGCGCAGTTCCTCGAAGCCGGGATGCGGCCGCCCGCGCAGCGCGGCCAGCGCATGTCCCAGCCGCTGTGCTTCGATCACCGACGCGGTGGAGACGAAATGGCCGCGCTCGCGCATCACCCGCGCGATCCGGGCGAGCCAGATCGCGTCGCGGTCGCTGGCGTGGCGCGTGTCCCAGAGATGCGCGAACCATCCCGGCGCGACGACCCCGGCGCCATAGCCGCTCGCGCGGGCGAGGCGCGGCGCGGTCCAGGGTGCCCAGGTCGCCTTCGTCTTCGCCCTCGGTCGCCCCTTGAGCAAAGCGCGGTCGGCGGACAGACTGCTCCTGGCGGCCAACGCGGGGACATGCCAGGCGCCGCACACCACGGCGACCGGGCCGACGCTTTCCTTGGCAGCGCGTGCGATCTCGATGCGCATATGCGCCTCCCGCGCCGCCTCGCGCATGGATGGGGGAGCGGCTTCGCTGCGCAGCGCGGTCATGGCATCGGCCACCGCGGCGAACACCGTCGTCGAGGCGGGATTTTCCTCGATGACGTCAACCCACCACGACTCGCCATCGTCATAGCCGGCCGCCATGGCGAGCGTACCGATGGGATCGCGGGCGATCGGATCGTCGTCGGCGTTGATCTCCGGCGCCTCGCCGATGGCGGAGCCTTGGCCGCCCAGCCGGTCCGATGCGGGAAGATCGATGAAGCGGACCTCCGCGCCATGCGCCACCGCCCAGCGCGCCGCCTGATATTCGGGCGAATAGTCCGCAAAGGGGAAGAAACTGGCGTTCGCGGGATCGTCCTCGGCATAGGTCAGCAGCGCCACCGGCGTCGCCATCGCCGGATCGGCCAGCATCGGCAGCAGGTGCGAGGCGTCGGCCGGTCCCTCGATCAGCACCGTCGCGGGCGCCAGCGCGTCGAGCGCCTCCACCAGCCGGCGCGCGGAACCGGGGCCGTGGTGGCGAACGCCGAACAGCGAGACCTCCGCCGCCATCGCGTCAGATCAGTTCGGTCAGCGAGGCGTAATAGCCCTCGAACCCGCGCCGCTTCTTGAGCACGGTTTCCAGATACTCGCCCAGCACCGCCTTGTCCTGCACCGGGTCTTTCACCACCGCGCCGATCACATTGGCGGCGAGCATGTCGGGGGTGAGACGCCCGTCGTTGAAGAAGGTCGCCTGGCTGATCCCGCCGACCATCACGCCGATCGCCTCGGCGGTGGACAGCCCGCCCGAGGGGGATTTCAGCGCGACCTTGCCGTCCTCGGTCGACCCGGCGCGCAGTTCGCGGAACATCGCGACGACCCGCGCCACTTCCTCGGCGACATTCTTTGGTGTTGGCAGGTCGAGGCTGTGCGCCATCTCGCCGACGCGCCTGACGATGATCGCCACTTCCTCGTCGGCGCTGTCGGGCAGCGGCAGGACGACGACGTTGAACCGCCGCTTCAGCGCCGAGCTCAACTCGTTGACGCCCTTGTCGCGGGTGTTGGCGGTGGCGATGATGTTGAATCCGCGCCGGGCATAGACCGCGTCGTTCAACTCGGGGATCGGCATCATCTTTTCGGACAGGACGGTGATCAGCGTGTCCTGCACGTCCGATCCCATCCGGGTCAGCTCCTCCATGCGGCACAGCTTGCCCGACTCCATCGCGCGCATCAGCGGCGTCGGAACCAGCGCCTGCCGGCTCGGCCCGTGCGCGAGCAGTTGCGCATAGTTCCAGCCATAGCGGACCTGGTTTTCGTCGGTCCCGGCGGTGCATTGGATCACCATCGTCGAATCGCCGGTGATCGCGGCCGACAGATGCTCGGACACCCAGGATTTGGCCGTGCCCGGCACCCCGAGCAGCAGCAGCGCGCGGTCGGTGGCGAGTGTCGCTACCGCCGTCTCGATCAACCGCCGGTCACCGACGTACTTGGGCGTGATCGCGGTGCCGCCGGGCGCGGTGCCGCCCATCAGATAGATGACGACGCGCTTCGGTGACAATGCCCAGCCGGGTGGGCGCCGGTCGACATCATCCACCGCGAGCGCGGCAAGCTCGCCAGCATAGACCTCCTCGGCGGGCAGGCGTAGCGTCTCGCTCATTCGGTCGGTCTCCTGTTGTCCAGCGCAGCATTGAGCCGCAGCATGTCGAGGCGCGGATCGGAGGCGATCAGCCCCGCCGCAGCCAGTTGGTCGAGCGCCTGTCGCGCGGCGCTCCGCGAGGCGATCAGGCCGAGAGCCAGCAACTCGTCGGCGTGATCCCCGGCCCCTTGATTGTCCGCTTTAAGGGCGTCGACGAGCGCCGTTCCGGCGGGCGTCCGGATGGCATCATCAATGCCGCCAGCGCCACCGGCTATCGCCAGCACCATCGCGAATCTGGCATCCTGCGCGCCCAGCAGTCGCGTGGCGGCTTGATGGCGCCGGCGCGGAGACAGGCGGGGCAGAAGCGCGATCAGCGTATGCGCATGGCCTGTGCTGGGCGCGTCCGCCAGCGTCTCGACGATCGCGTCGCTGGCGGAGCGGGCCGCCATGGCCGCCAGCTGCTGATCGCCGGCCATATCCTCACCCCAGCGCCAGGCGGCGACCAGTTCCGTCGGGGCGAGGCCCAGCGCCTGGGCGAACCCGTCGAAGGACGGCGTCTGGAACAAGGTGTCGCGACGGTGTCGCTGGGCAGCGGTCTTTACCGCCTGCGCCACGATCACGCGGGTACGCCGCAACAGCCCCCTGGTTTGGATGGTGAAGAAGGCGGCGAGTTCCGCGCCATGCTCATCGTCATGCGTGCCATGGCCCAGGCGCGCGAGCAGCGCGGTGGCGAGCTGCCTGACGCGTGGTGCGCGATCACCGGCCAGCCGCTCCAGCAGCGGCCGGTCGGCGTCCGACAGTCCTGCTGCCAATAGCTCAAGCAGGCGCACGCGGCGATCGGCGGGTTCACCGGCGATCCTTTCCGCCATCAACTGGCTTGCCTGCACAGGATCCCGCCGTCGCAAAGCGGCAAAAGCGACATGCCGCGCGGCGGGGGCGAAGTCGTCCCAATTTGTGGCGCTCAGCGCTTCCGGGGCCACCGATGGCGATCCCGAGGCGGCCCAGTCCTGCCATGGTGCATAGATGTCGGGCACGTCCTCATCGGGACGGGGCATCCAGTCGCCGGGATGCAGGGTCCAGCCGCGCGCGTCGACAAGATCGAGCAGATGGCGGCGCATCTGTGCATCGCGCATCTGCGGGAGCAGACGCCGCGCGCGCGGGCGAAGCGCGTCGGCAAGCGGTGGCCGGGCCAGCGCCGGAATGTCGCCACGTGGACGCGCGTCACCCGTGGGTTGCGTGGTCGCGAGCGTGCCAAGAAAATGGCCGGACAGCGCCAGCAGCCGCAGTTCCGCTTCCCGCGCATCGGTGCCCAGCACGGCGCACCAGGCGGCAGGGGCGTGAGCGGCCGCGCTACCGCCCATGGTCCAGCGCGTCAGCACCGGGCCGAGCGCGTCGAGGATCGCGTCAGCCATGGCCGATGCGCCCCCAGGGCGTCTGCATCGCCAGCATCTCCAGCCGGCTGCCCGACCATAAGGCGGCCGAGCGGATCAACTCGGTCCCGGTGGCCAGCCCCTCGACCTCACCCGCCAGCGGCAAGGGCGCGGCCCCCTCGCGCGGTTGCCACCATGGTGCGCCCGCCCGATCGAAACCGATACGTCCCGGCGGAAGCAGGACCGGCCGTTCGGCGGCCCAGGGCTCGGCGAGCAGCGGCGCGGTCAGCGCCGCCTCCGGCGACTCGCCGGGCAGGGGCCAGTCGATGGGCGGTCCATCGACGAGCGCCGCCTCCCGCTGGATCAGCAACGCTCGCAGCGGCAGTCGCGCGGGGTAGAAAAGCAGTTCGCCGACGAATTGCTCGCCTGGCGTAAATGCCGAAGCGCGTCGCCCGGCGCTGGCGGGGAAAACATCGAGCAGCATCGCAAAGCGTGGCCCGGCGGTCAGGTTGAGCAGCCAGGTCGTCTGCGACACCAGTCCATCGCGGCGTGTGCGCATCCGCTCGGCGAGCACCTCCCAGGCGGCGGTCACACGCATCGCGGCCGGATCGGCGAGCAGCGTCTCGCGATGTTCGGCAGAGGCAACGGCCCGACGCAGTTCGGGATCCCGCGGGTCGGACCGGAACCCACGCGCGAGCAGGACCAGTCGCGCCAGTTCCACCAGCGCGCCGCGCATCCTGTCGCCACCTGGCAGAACCAGCAGTCGCGCGGGCATCTCGTCGACATGCCCCGCCAGAGCCGCGGCCTTGCCATCGACCAGCCGTGCCGCGATCCGGCGACAGCGTGCGGTCACATCATCGACGAAGCCGCCAAGCCCCAGACGAAGCTGATCGCCGACCCATTGCTCCAGCGCGTCCAGCGCCTCCAGGATCAGGCGCTCGGTATCTTCGGTTCGTCTGGCGCTGGCCGCGCCGCGTCGCGCCGCAGTCTTCGCATCGTAAACAGGCTCGGGACCGGCGGATCGGGCCGCGTCCAGATCCTTGTCCACTACCGCTTTCGTCCCCTTGGGCACGCCACCGGTCGCGCGCCGACGCGCCAGCCATTCGCCCACCCATTCCGGTGGTTCGGCCACCGCGAAGGGAACGATCGCCTCCGCCCTCAGCCACAACAGGGCAAGGGCATGTTTGCACGGGAATTTGCGCGATGGGCAGGTACACTTGCTTCCCCTGTCGCGAAGATCGGCCATCACCCGATAGGGATTGGCTCCCGATCCGGCACATTGGCCCCAGATCAGCGCCTCGTCTTCGCTGATGCCGATGCCCGACCATTTCCCCGGCTTCGCAAGTCCGGCAGCGGCCTTGAGCGACGCCTGATCGGTGGCAAGATGTTCCACCGCCACCAAATCGATCGCCACACCGCCCCCGCACCATTTCCCTTGCCTCGAATGATACGGGGCAATCGCAAAAGCTCAACTCGCTTCAGGTCCTCCGGAACAGTTGCACGTCGAGCTTTTCGGCAAGGTTATGACTCTGCAAGGACCGGCTTGAAGCGCTCCTGCGCCGCCAATCGAACACCCGCGTTGGAAGCCCCAAACCCTCCATATCCGCGCCTAAGGACAAACTCGAAGAAAAACAGTTTGTCAAAGGCCCGGCTATAGAGTTGCTGATAATCGCCATCGGCGTCGGCATCGTACAATATCCCCATGCGACGAAGCTCGTCCACCAGATCGGCGTCGCCGATCCGGGCCGCGAGATCGTCGTAATAATTAGCGGGGATTTGGAGAAGCTCCGCACCGCTCGCCTGAAGATCACGAGCAACCGAAAGCACGTTCGTCGTGGCGATCGCGACGTGCTGATACCCGCCGCCGAATCCCTTGCTGACGAAGCGGGCCGAGAGCGTGCCGCTCGCGTCGCTGGCGTTCATGGTGATCCGGGTTGCGCCGTCGGGTGACTGGAGCGGGAGACTAAGTACCAAGCCGGCAGGATCGATCACATCGGCCTGCGTGCTTTCGCGAAAACCGAACAGCGAGCGCCAGAACAATTGCCAGGAGAGGAACTCATCGATCTGAACAACCGTGGCCAGGTGATCGAAGCTCATGTCGTTATCGGGTGCCGGTTTGCCGGTGGCAACGAACTCGGACTGCCAGACCTGTTCGGCACTTCCTTCATCGATCAGGTAGATCAAGCTTCCCCCGACACCCCTGATGGCAGGCACGTTCAGATTGCCAGGCGGCTCGATCTCGATACCCTTGCGGACACCGAAGAAGTCGGCGCGCGCGACGACGGCCTTGCGATCGGGCACGGTCAGGCCAACCGCGCAGATGGACGGCCCATGGGTCAGATTATAGCTGCGGGCGAACCCGCTCTGTTCTGCGTTGACGACGAGGTTGACGGCGCCAGCCTGCCACCGATTGACCCGCTTGGTGCGATGTGCACCGGTGTGCGCGAAGCCCAGCGATCCCAGCATAGCCTCCAGCCTGGGCCGCTGCTCCTCGTCGACGGCGAACTCGACGAACTCCGTGGCGACCCGTTCCGGACAGGCGGGCAGGGCCACTGCGTGGCCGAGGCGGCGTTGCGCCGCGTCGTGGACATAGCGCAGCGAGCGAAGGCCGTCGCGCGCGATCGGCTCGGCAGACCAGGCGCGGAACCGGTCGTTGAAAATCTCGAGCGACAGCGGCCCGGCGTAGCCGGTACGCAGGATTTCCGCGACATAGCCGGCGACGTCGAGCCCGCCCTGTCCTGGGAAGTTGCGAAAATGGCGGCTCCAGTAGAGCAGGTCCATCTCCAGCCGCGGCGCATCGGCGAGCTGGACGAAGGCGATGCGGTCGCCCGGGATGTCGCGAATACTCTCGCTGGGAATGCCGCGCGACAGCGAGTGGAAACTGTCGAGAATGATGCCAAGCGACGGATGGTCGACCGCCTCTACGATCGCCCAGGCGTCGCGATGGTCGAAGACGTGCCGCCCCCACGCCAGCGCCTCATAGCCGACGACGATGCCGTGGCGGCTTGCCATGGTGGCCAGTTCCGACAGGTCGTCGACGATTCGGGTGCGCTCGCCCAGTGAGTGGGGCGAGCAGTTCGAGCAGGCGAGAATACGGTTGGTGCCCAATTCGCCCATCAGGTCGAACTTGGCCGCGGCGCGGTCCAGCGCGCGTTGTCGGAGCGCACCGGGCATTCCCTCGAAGTCACGAAACGGCTGATACAATTGGCACGTCAGGCCGAGGTCGCCCATCATCTGCCGCACCTCGCGAGGGCGCAGCGGCGATGCGATCAGGTCGTTCTCGAAAATCTCGACGCCATCGAAACCCGCAGCGGCCGCGGCCTGAAGTTTGTGTTCGAGTGTACCGCTCAACGATACTGTCGCAATTCCGAACTTCATGTGACGTGCCGCTCCTGTATACGCGCGCCGATTCAGCGTCGGCAGCTTGCTATGACCGTGTGGATGACGCTTTGCCGACGCCGTGCGATCGTCTCGGGACAGTCCATGTCGATCCCGAAGATCTTGCCCAACGTGTAGCGGTTGGAGATGTTGTAGAAGGCCATCGAGCTCATCGTCATGTGCAGGTCCAGCGGGTCGATCCCGTCGCGGAACACACCCTCTGCGACGCCGCGCTCGATCAGCTTTCCAAGCATGGCGATGACCGAAACATTCCGCGACCGCGTGCTGTCGAGCGTGGCGATGACCGTGCCACGCTGGATATTCTCGTTCATGACCATTCGAACGAATTCCGGATGTTCGAGATGGTAGTTGAAGGTGATCTCAGCGAGCTTGGCGAGCGCGTCCAGCGCTGGCAGATCGCCGATCTCGGCCACCGCCTCCGTCGTGCGGATACCGGAATAGGCGGCTTCGAGGACGGAACGGTACAGCCCCTCCTTGCTGCCGAAATAATAGTAGATCATCCGCTTGCTGGTGTCGGTCCGCTCGGCGATCTCGTCGATGCGCGCGCCGCTGAACCCCTTGTCGGCGAACTCACTCGTAGCGACGGCCAGGATGTCCGCGCGCGTGCGGTCCGAGCGGCTGGCGTCAGCCGCATCCAATGCTTTGGTTTTCATGCCGTCATCATAGCGGCTCGGCGAGGCGTACGTCAGCTTCATAACGTCAGTTGACACTAACGTACTAGTTCGTACACTGTTGCGCAATAACCGGGCGAACTCGGAAAAAAAGTTACAGGAGTGGAAGGTGATCGATGCGAATCATGTGCCGACGCGGGTCGATATCTTCGATCACGGAGGCATTGTAGCCGGGTTGATCGGCCAAGACATCCAACAGTCCCTGACCCCGTCGATGCACATGGCCGAGGCCAAGGCACAGGGCCTCGCCTATGTCTATCGACTGATCGATCTGGCTGGCGAAGCCGTCGGCTCCGAACGGCTCGCCGCTCTGGTTCAAGGCGCGATCGACCTGAGATACGACGGCCTCAACGTCACGCATCCGTTCAAGCAAGCGGTCATGCCACATCTCGACGCCATCGATCCGGTCGCCGAGGCGATCGGAGCGGTCAATACGATCCATATCGTGGCGGGGCGAACCCAAGGGTTTAACACTGACGCATTCGGCTTCACTGCCGGGATCAAGCGCGACATCGGTGACATATCCGGCCAGTCCGTCGTCCAGCTTGGCGCAGGCGGGGCCGGCGCCGCCACGGCCGCAGCCGCGCTCGCGCTAGGCGTGGGGCATGTCACAATCTTCGATACCGATCCGTCGCGGGCCGAGGCGCTCGCGCAACGTCTGGCGGCGCGGTTCGAGGGACGGGCCAGCGCAGGCCGCGATCTGATCCGCGCCATCGCCGATGCGCGCGGTCTGATCCACGCCACGCCGACCGGCATGGCCGGACATCCCGGGCTGCCGATCGATCCCGACCTGCTCACCGACGCGCTGTGGGTCGCGGAGATCGTGTATTTCCCGTTGGAAACCGAACTGCTGCGGGTCGCGCGCCAGCGCGGCTGCAGGACCGCGCATGGCGGCACCATGGCCGTTTTCCAGGCGGTCGGTGCCTTCGAGATCTTCGCGGGGGTAAAGGCCGATGCCGACCGGATGGTGCGACACTTCGCCAGCTTGACCGGCGGCGATGCGGCATGACCGGCATGCTTCAGGCCTCCCGCCCCGCGACCCGGATTCGCTACGGCATACTGGCCCTGATCGCTACCGGCACGCTCATCAATTATCTCGACCGGACGATCCTGGGTATCGCCGCGCCCGCGCTGACCAAAGAGCTGGCGATCAGTCCGGCGCTGATGGGTGTGATTTTCTCTGCCTTCTCCTGGACCTATGCCGCATCGCAGGTGCCGGGCGGGGCGTTTCTCGACCGGTTCGGCACGCGGCTGACCTACATGTTGTCGGTCGGCTTCTGGTCTTTCTTCACGCTGCTGCATGCCGCAATCGGCAGCGTCGCCGGGCTGTTCGGACTACGCCTGCTGCTGGGTGTCGCGGAATCGCCCTGCTTCCCCGCCAACAGCCGGGTGGTCGCCACCTGGTTCCCCCGCAACGAGCGAGCGATAGCGACCGGTGTCTACACGGTCGGTGAATATATCGGCCTCGCCTTTCTCAGCCCGCTCTTGTTCCTGATGCTGGCCCATTGGGGCTGGCGGTCGCTGTTCCTGGTGGCAGGTGCGCTCGGCCTGATGTTTGCGGCGGTGTGGTGGCTGCGATATCGCGAGCCGCGCGACAGCCGGGCGAATGCGGCCGAGATCGCGCTCATTGTCGATGGCGGGGGTCTGGTGGAACAGCCGGCCAAGCAGCGCGTCGACTGGTCGGCGGCAGGGCGTCTTCTGCGCACCCGCCAGATGTGGGGCATCTGCCTGGGCCAATTCGCAGGCAATTCGACACTGGTATTCTTCCTGACGTGGTTTCCGACCTATCTGGCGGTCGAACGGCACATGGACTGGCTGAAGATCGGCTTCTTCGCCGTCCTGCCGTTCATCGCAGCCTCCGTCGGGGTGCTGTTCGGCGGGTGGTGGTCGGACCGGATGTTGCGGCAGGGACACTCGCCCAACGTCGCGCGCAAATTGCCGATCATCCTTGGGCTGCTGCTCGCTTCGACGATCGTGTCGGCCAATTTCATCGACGATAACCGCGTTGTGATCGCCGTGCTGTCGCTCGCCTTCTTCGCGCAAGGCATGGCGGCGCTCGGATGGACGCTGGTGTCCGACATCGCGCCGCAGGGGATGCTCGGGGTCACCGGCGGCATCTTCAACCTCGCCGCCAATCTGGCTGGAATCATCACCCCGATCATCATCGGGGCGATCGTCGCGGCGACTGGCAGCTTCGTCTACGCGATCGGCTTCATTGGCGTCGTCGCCCTGCTGGGCGCGCTGTCCTACATCGTCATCCTCGGGGATGTGCGCAGGATCGAACTCTGATTACGTCTGAAAATGTACGAAACAGATAGTTAAAAGGGAGAGGGAAGATGTTGTTCAGACTTGCCAGCGGGATTTCCACCGCCGCACTGGGATGGTCGCTGATCGTCGCGGCGCCTGCCCATGCCCAGACGCAATCCGCCAGCGGCAATGCGCAGGCCGCTCCTGCGGCAGACGCCGCGGCGATGCCGCCGGCTGCCGACCAGACGTCGCCCGGTGATCTGTCGGCGCAGGGCGCCGCGACGCCGGCAGCGGTGCAGGGCGCGGAAGCTCCCACCGGCGGTGCGGATATCGTGGTCACGGGATCCCGCATCACGCGGTCCGACTATACCTCGGCCAGCCCGATCGTCACCACGGGTGAGGCGGTGCTGAAGGCGACCGGCGCGGTCAACATCGAACAATCGCTCAATCAATTGCCGCAGTTCGTACCCGGATCTGGATCGCAGGGCGGCGGTGCCAGCGCCGCCGCAAGCGCAGGACGTGCGACGCTGAACCTTCGCGGGCTTGGCGACAAACGCACGCTGGTGCTGCTCGACGGGCGCCGCCTGCCGCCCTCGACGGTGTTCAACGTCACCGACGTCAACATCATCCCGCTGTCGATCGTGGAGAGCGTCGAGACGATCACGGGCGGCGCATCGGCGGTCTATGGGTCGGACGCGATCGCGGGTGTCGTCAATTTCCGTACCCGTCGCCACATCAACGGCGTCGAGATCGACGGACAGATGGGCGACACGTTCCGCGGCGATCGCATGGCCGCAGATCTGTCCGCCGTCGCGGGATGGACGTCGAAGGACGATCGGTTCAACGTGATCGCGGAAGCGGGCTATACCAAGCGTGACGAACTGAAGGGATCGGAACGATCCTTCTTCGATCTCGGCATCCTGTCGTCCTTCATCGGGCAGGGCACGTTCGTCCCCTCCGCCACCAATCTGCCCTCGCAGGCCGCAGTCGACGCGAACTTCGCCAATCTCGCGCCGGGCACGGTATCGCGCACCAACTCGCTGGGTTTCAACAACAACGGGTCACTCTTCAGCCAGGTCGGTGCCTATAACTATGCCGGGCCGACCAGCGGCAACTACGTCACCTACGGCAATGTCGTGCGCCAGCCGGTGGCCCGTCAGCAGTCGATCGAGCGGCCGCTGGAGCGATACAACTTCTTCGGCAAGGCCGAGTACGAGGTGTCGCCTGCCCTGACCCTCTATGCCCAGGCCCTGTACAACCGCACGGATGCGCAGACCAACGTCGGCAGTTCCTTGACCCAGTTCATCACGGTCAACGTGTCCGCGAACAATCCCTTCATTCCGGCCAGCCTGCGAAGCATCCTGGCGTCGCGGCCCAATCCGGCCGCCAACTTCTCGATCAACCGCCGCTTCGTCGAATTGCCGCCGCGCGTGCTCGATGCCCAGTTCGACACGAGCCAGTTCATCGTCGGCGCTCGCGGCAAGATCGGTGTCGGGGACTGGACCTACGACATCTACGGTTCGCGCGATCGCACCGTCATCAACAATTACATCTCTCCCGGTGTGCTGGGTTCACGGGTCAACCAGCTCCTCCAGGCCGCCGACGGCGGTCAGTCGCTTTGCGCCGGCGGGTATAATCCGTTCGGTCTCGCCAATGCGAACGGCATCTCGGCCCAGTGCGCCGCCTATATAACGCGCCGCATCTCGCAATATGAGGACATTCGCCAGAACACGATCGAAGGATCGGTCCAGGGCACGCTGTTCACCCTGCCTGCGGGCGACGTGAAGGCGTCCGTTGTCGGAACCTATCGCGAAAACAAGTATAATTTTGTACCCGATGCCGCGCTGATCGCCGGTGACGTCTTCGCGACCAACGCGACGAACCCCACACGCGGCGCGACCAACGTCAAGGAAGTCGCAGCGGAACTGTTCGTGCCGATCCTGAAGGACAAGCCATTCTTCCATACGTTGAACGTCAGTCTCGGGGGACGCTATTCGCATTACAATATCACCGGCGACATCTGGACGTACAAGGCGGAAGGCGAATGGTCGCCGGTCCGAATGCTCATGGTCCGCGGCGGCTATCAGCGGGCGGTGCGGGCGCCAAATATCGGCGAACTCTTCAGCTCGCCGACCGGCGCGCAGGTCCAGATCGGCAACCCGCCGACCTCGGGCGATCCGTGCGACGTCCGCAGCGTGTCGCGCACCGGGAGCAATGCCGGCCAGCTCCGCACGCTGTGCATCGCGACCGGCGTGCCGGCCAGCCTCGTCGACACCTATAATTTCACCACCGTCGCCATTCCGGTGACCAATACCGGCAATCTCGCGCTGACCCCGGAAAAGGCATCGACAAAGACGTTGGGCGTGGTGCTGAAGCCCGACTTCGCCTCGCCGGTCCTGCGCAGCCTGTCCATCTCCGTCGATTACTACAACATCTCGATCCGCGACGTCATCTCGACGGTAGCAGGCAACACCGCGCTGGCCAAATGCTACAACCAGGATGGCAGCAACCCGACCTACAGCGTCACCAACACCTTCTGCCAGCTGATTACCCGCGACAACACCGGCGGCATCGTCAACGTGTCCCTGCCTTATCTCAACCTGGGCGGACTGAAGACGAGCGGCGTCGATTTCCAGCTCGACTGGTCCGTCCCGCTGGGTACGCTCGGCAACCTGGGCGATACCCGTCTCACGCTGAACTCGGTGGTCAGCTATCTCGGCAGCTATCAGATCAAGAATTTCGCGACCGACCCGTTCCAGGAGTTCCGCGGCACGATCGACGCGACCAATGCCCTGCCGCTGCCCCGCTGGCGCTACACGACGACCGGCAATCTGACGCTGGGAGACTTTGATTTCGGCCTGCGCTGGCGCCACCTCAACGCCATGCGCGACGTCACCTCGGTGATCCGCCCGGCCAGCCCGGCTCCGGGCGTGCCCGCCTATGACGTGTTCGACCTGACGGCACGCATCCGCGTCAACGACCAATATCAGTTCCGGATGGGCGTCACCAATCTGTTCGACACGTCCCCGCTGGTGATCGCCGGGACGCCCGGCAACACGCTGCCGGGTACCTATGACGTCTTGGGTCGCTCCTTCTACGTGGGGTTCAAGGCCCGCTTCTGACGCAAGTAACGGTCCGCCGGGGACCCGGCGGGCCACTGATGGGAAAGACGATGCCCAACAAGATTTATGACAGCCCTGCCGCCGCGCTCGACGGTCTGTTGTTCGATGGGATGACGATCATGTCCGGTGGCTTCGGCCTGTCCGGCAACCCGGAGAGTCTCATTCCCGAAATTCGCGCAAGCGGCATCAGGGGCCTGACCGTCATCTCGAACAACGCCGGTGCCGATGGCTTTGGCCTGTGGATGCTGCTGGAAAGCCGACAGGTCGCGAAGATGATCTCCTCCTATGTCGGCGAGAACAAGCTGTTCGAGCAGCAGTATCTCTCGGGCGACCTCGAACTGGAACTCAACCCGCAAGGCACGCTCGCAGAGCGCATCCGGGCCGGCGGGGCGGGCATCCCGGCCTTCTACACCAAGACCGGCGTCGGCACCGTCGTCGCGGAGGGCAAGCCGGTCGAGACGTTCGAGGGCGAGGCTTATGTTCGCGAAACGTGGCTGCGCGCCGACCTGGCGATCGTGAAGGCATGGAAGGCCGATCCGGCGGGCAACCTTGTGTTCCGCAAGACCGCACGCAACTTCAACCCCAACATGGCGACCGCCGGCAAGGTGACGGTGGCCGAGGTCGAGGAGATCGTGCCGGCGGGCAGCTTCGATCCCGACTGCATCCACACGCCTGGCATCTATGTCGACCGTGTCGTTCTGAGCACGATCAACGAGAAGCGGATCGAAAAACTGACGACCCGCGTACGGGAGAACGGATGATGGGCTGGACCCGCGACGAGATGGCGGCGCGTGCCGCGCGTGAGCTGCGGGATGGCTTCTACGTCAATCTCGGCATCGGTATTCCGACCTTGGTCGCCAATTCCGTGCCCGCCGGCATCGAAGTGACGCTTCAGTCGGAAAACGGGATGCTCGGCATCGGACCGTTTCCTTATGAGGGCGAGGCCGACCCCGATCTCATCAACGCCGGCAAGCAGACGATCACCGCCCTGCCGACCTCCAGCTTCTTTTCCAGCGCCGACAGCTTCGCGATGATCCGCGGTGGCCATATCGACATGGCGATCCTCGGCGCGATGGAGGTGTCGACCGAGGGCGACCTCGCCAATTGGACGATACCGGGCAAGATGGTGAAGGGCATGGGAGGGGCGATGGACCTCGTCGCCGGGGTCCGCCGCGTCGTCGTGGTGATGGACCATGTGTCGAAGCACGGCGACCCCAAGATTCTGCCCGAATGCACCCTGCCGCTGACGGGCAGGTCTTGCGTCGATCTGATCATCACCGACCTTGCGGTCATCGCCTGCGACAAGCCGGGATTGCGGCTGGTCGAATGCGCCCCCGGCGTCACCGCCGATGACGTACGCGCGAAGACGGGAACGGACCTGGTGGCATGAGCTACAATCGTGACGACGCGGGCGCACCGCCGTCGCTGTTCCCGGATTATGGATCGACCCGTATCCGGGCGCCGCTGCAGCCGCCGCTGCGGGTCCCGCAGACGCACACCGAGACCACCGGCCCGGCGGGTTGGGATCGGCTGATGGGGCCGACGCTTGCCGATCTGACCACCCAGCATGGCGGCGTGCCGCAAGGACAGCGGATCATCGTTGCGGGCCGCGTGCTCGACGAGGGTGGCCGCGCCGTGCCGAACACCGTCATGGAAATCTGGCAGGCCAATGCCGCCGGCCGTTATATCCACGCCAAGGACCAGTGGGACGCGCCGCACGATCCCAACTTCACCGGCGCGGGTCGCGTGGTGACCGATGTGGACGGCAACTATCGCTTCGTCTCCATCCGTCCGGGCGCCTATCCCTGGGGGAATCATCGCAATGCCTGGCGGCCGGCGCATATCCATCTGTCGCTGCTCGGGCCTGCCTTCGCCACGCGGCTCGTGACCCAGCTCTACTTCCCCGACGATCCGTTGATCGAGATCGATCCGATCGCGAATGCGGTGCCGATGCCGTACCGTCAGCGTCTCGTCGCACGACTGGACATGGACGTGACGGAGCCCGACTGGGCGATCGGCTATCGGTTCGACGTCGTCCTGAAGGGGCGCGAGCAGACTCCGTTCGAGGATGACGACCATGACCATTGATGTCGCCGACCGCCGGCCGGAGCCCAGGCATGACAACCAGGATCCGGCGCTGTTCGGTCAGACGCCCAGCCAGACGGTCGGTCCGTTCTTCCATTATGGCCTCCCCTGGAAGGGCGGTGCCGATCTCGTCGGCCAGTCCGACATGGGCGCGCGTCCGGAACTGATGCCCGAGGCGCATTACGTGCTGAACCTGTCGTCGCCGACCGGCACGCCGATGGGACAGGTGATCGAGCTTGCCGGGCGCGTCGTCGATGGCGCTGGCGCAGCCGTGCCGGATGCCATGCTGGAAATCTGGCAGGCCGATGCCGCTGGCCTCTACTTCGGCGAGCCGGGTGCCGACCCCCATTTCGTCGGCTTCGGCCGCGCTGCCACTGCCGAGGATGGGAGCTACCGATTCAGGACGATCATGCCCGGTTCGATCGGTCCGCACCATGCCCCCCATATCGCGGTGTCAGTCTTCGCGCGCGGGCTGATCAAGCGCTTGGCAACACGGATGTATTTCGATCGCTTCGCGGAAAACCACTGCGATCCCGTGCTGTCGCTGGTCCCCGACGACCGGCGGGCAACCCTGATCGCCAGAGCGGGCGACGGGCATTGCTGGACGCTCGACATCGCGTTGCAGGGAGAGCGCGAGACGGTGTTCTTCGACCTGTGAGCGACCTGCTGCGCCAGCGCCCCGTCGCCACTCCGGCGATGATCGCGGTCTTCGACGATGCCGCGACCATCGCCCACGCCTGCGCCTTCGAGGTCGCGCTGGCGCGAGCAGAGGCGGCATGCGGCATGTTGCCGGCCGAACTCGCCGAGGCGATCGCCGCAGGCGTCGATCCGGCGCGTATCGATGCGGCGGAGTTGGCCGAGGAGGCGGCGCTGGCCGGTACGCTCGCCATCCCGCTGGTCGCACGGTTGCGGGCGATGGTCGGCGGGGAAGCCGCCAAGGCGCTCCATGTCGCGGCGACGAGCCAGGATGTCGCCGACACCGTGCTCATGATGCAGGTCCGTGCCGCGCATGGGTTGCTCGCCGGGGATGTCCGGCGGGTTCGCGGCGCGCTGGCGACGCTGGCGCGCGCCTACGCCGAACGTCCGGCGATCGGGCGGACGCTGTTGCAGGATGCGATGCCGGTCGCGTTCGGGCTGCGGCTGGCACAGGCCGCCCGTGGTGTCGACGATGCGCTGAGGCTGCTTGATGCAGCGGTTACCGACCATGCCGTTCTTCAATGGGGTGGTGCCGCGGGAACACGCGTTGGTGCCGGGGGCGCAAGTGTTCGGATCGCTGCGCAATGTGCCGAAGCGCTCGGGCTGGGGCAGTCGGCGCCGTGGCATGCCCGGCGGACTGGCGTCGCCGCGATCGGTGCAGCGCTCGGCATCCTGATCGGCGCGCTCGGCAAGTTTGCCCGGGACGTCGCATTGCTGGCGCAGAACGGGGTCGGCGAAGCACGCGAGCCGTTGGTCGCCGGGAGGGGAGGATCATCGGCGATGGCGCACAAGCGCAACCCGACCGGTTGTCAGGTCGCGCTGTCGGCCGCAACCCGCGCGCCCGGATTGGTCGCGTCACTCCTCGCCGGGCTGCCGCAGGAGGCGGAGCGGGGCTTGGGTGGATGGCAAGCCGAGGGGCCGGTGCTCGCCGATCTGTTCCTGCTCGCTTCAGGCAGCGCAGCAGCGCTGGCGGTCATCGCCGAAGGGCTTGAGATCGATGCAGTCGCCATAGCGCGCAACCTCGCCGCGGCAGCGGTCGGGAACGATATCGGCGCGAGCGCGGCCATCATCGCCGATCTGCTCGACGGATTGGGAGATTGAAACGATGGCGATGACCCAGCGTGACGGCGTGCGGCTGCACTGGCGACTGGAGGGGGCTGCCGACCGGCCGGTGCTGGTGCTGCTCAATTCGATCGGCACCGACTTGTCGCTATGGGATCGCGCCATCCCGCTGCTGCTGCCCGCCTTTCGTCTGCTCAGGATCGATATGCGTGGGCACGGAGGATCGGATGCGCCCGATGGCGACTATGGCCTGGCGATGCTGGCGAGCGACATCGCCGCTGTCATGGACGATGCCGGAGTCGAGCAGGCGGCAGTGGCGGGGGTGTCGCTCGGCGGCATGGTCGCGATGCAGCTGGCCCTCGATCACCCGACGCGCGTCAAGGCTCTCGCACTGATCTGTACCTCTGCGACGATGGACCCGGCGGCATGGCAGACGCGGATCGACGCGGTGCGGGCCAACGGTACGGAGGCCATCGCCGACATGGCCGTCGGGCGCTTCCTGTCGCCGGGTTTCACCGCGCGGCACCCGGAAGTAGCCGACAGCCTTCGCGATGGCATCGCGCGCCAGGCCGCTGCCGGTTATGCCGGGGCGGGTGCCGCGATCCGCGACATGGCGCTGGCCGATCGCATCACCGCCATCACCGTCCCAACGCTGGTCGTAACCGCGACGCTCGACATCTCGACGCCCTATGCCGGGCATGGCGAGCATCTGCTGACCATCCCCGGTGCGCAGCACGTTGGCGTCGACGGCGCGCATCTGCCCCCGATCGAGGTGCCGACTGCGCTGGCGACGGCGCTGCGCCATTTCCTGTGCGCGGACAATACCACGACGCAGGCGGCCGATACGTTGTTCGACGCCGGGCTCGTCAACCGTCGCCGCGTGCTGGGCGACGCATGGGTCGATTCCAGCCTCGCCAAACGCACGGCATTCACCGCCGATTTCCAGGCGATGATTACCCGCATCGCTTGGGGCGAGATCTGGGGGCGGCCCGGCCTCGACGACCGCACCCGCCGCCTGCTCGTCCTCGCCATCACCTGCGCGCTCGGGCGCTGGGAGGAGTTCGCGCTGCACGTCCGCGCCGGGCTGACCCAGGGCGGGTTCACCCTCGACGAGCTCAAGGAAGTGCTGATGCAGACCGCGATCTACGCCGGCGTGCCCGCCGCCAACACCGGGTTTGCCGAAGCGCAGAAGATCATCGCCATCATCGAACAGGAAGCCTGATGCCTGACGCCTATCTTTGCGATGCGATCCGCACACCCATCGGCCGGCTCAACGGTGCGCTGTCGAACGTCCGTGCCGACGATCTGGCAGCGATTCCCTTGCGCGCCTTGGTCGCGCGGAATCCGGGCGTCGACTGGAATGCGGTCGACGACGTCCTGCTCGGTTGCGCCAACCAGGCGGGCGAGGACAATCGCAACGTGGCGCGCATGGCGGTGCTGCTCGCTGGCTTGCCGGATGCGGTGCCCGGCGGCACGATCAACCGGCTGTGCGGGTCGGGGCTGAACGCGGTCGGTAGCGCGGCACAGGCGATCCGCAGCGGCGATGCCGAACTGATGATCGCGGGCGGGGTCGAGAGCATGACCCGTGCGCCGTTCGTGATGGGCAAGGCGAACGGCGCATTCGATCGCGGTCAGAAGATCGAGGACACGACGTTGGGATGGCGGTTCGTCAACCCGGCGATGCAGGCCGCGTACGGCGTCGACACCATGTCGCAGACGGCGGAGAACGTCGCCGACGACTGGAACGTCAGCCGTGAGGACCAGGACGCCTTCGCGCTGGCCAGCCAGCAGAAGGCGGCCGCGGCTATCGCGAGCGGCCGGATGGCCGCCGAGATCGTTCCGGTCACCATCCCCCAGCGCAAGGGCGACCCGATCGTCTTTGCGCAGGACGAGCATCCTCGCGCAACCAGCCTGGAGGCGCTCGCGAAACTGAAACCTGTTGTCCGCGCCGACGGCACGGTCACGGCAGGCAATGCCTCAGGACTCAATGATGGAGCGGCAGCGATGCTGATCGCCTCCAGGGACGCAGCGATGCGCCACGGTCTCACGCCACGAGCGCGTATCCTGGGCCTCGCATCGGCAGGCGTCGCACCACGTATCATGGGCGTCGGCCCGATCGAAGCGGCGCGGAAGCTGTGTCGGAACACCGGCATCGGCATCGAGCTACTGGATGTGATCGAACTGAACGAGGCCTTTGCCGCCCAGGCCATCGCGACGCTGCGCGACCTGGAGATCGCCACCGACGATCCGCGCGTCAATCGCAATGGCGGCGCGATTGCGCTCGGCCACCCGCTCGGCATGTCGGGCGCGCGCATCGCCATGACCGCCGTCGAAGAACTTCATCGCACCGGTGGCCGCTATGCGATGGCGTTCATGTGCATCGGCGTCGGACAGGGCATCGCCTTGATGATCGAACGTGTTTGACTGCCCTTCATCGGAGTACGCACGGGCATGAAAACGATTTTCGTTTTGAACGGACCGAACCTGAACCTGCTCGGCACGCGTCAGCCCGACATCTACGGCACGACGACGCTGGCTGATGTCGAAGCGGCATGTATCGAACACGCCAAAGGATCTGGCGTAACGATCGATTTTCGGCAGAGCAACGCCGAGCACGTCTTGATCGATTGGGTACACGAAGCCCGAAATGCCGCTTGTGCTATCGTCATCAACCCGGCGGCATTCACGCACACATCGGTTGCCCTGCTTGATGCGCTGAACACTTTTGACGGGCCGGTTGCCGAGGTTCACCTCTCGAATATCCATAAGCGAGAGGCCTTCCGGCATAAGAGCTACGTCTCGATGCGGGCTGACACGGTCATCGCCGGCGCTGGTCACAGCGGCTACCTCTACGCTCTCACCCAGATGATCGCCACTCTGGGAGCTGCGCGATGACCGGGACATTGCGCCTTATCCCCGAAGAGATTGTTCTTGAAATGCGCCGCCTGTCGGTGCCCAAGACCGATGAGGGGCTTCAACAGGTATTCGGCATCAGCTACAACACTTGGCGCCGTATCGATCGCCATCAGCCAATCAGGTCATCCGTTGCCGAGCGGCTGATCGAACGAATGGACCGATCGTTTCCTGCACGATGCGAGGTAGATGACCGTTCATAAAACAAAGGCTTCTGTCAGCAAGTTCAGCGTATCGCCATCCAGTGCATGAGGCGTACGGTTTGGGCACCCCGTTCAAGCACCTTCCCGATCGGGGGGGGGCGGTCGACGACCTGATGGGGGCGTTTCCAATGTGGCGCCGGGCTGATGACCAGCAGCGGAAAATCCGGTCAGTATGGCTATCAGGCCCGTTCGGCGCGGTTCAAGCGCGGACCGGATGCGTGCTCGGGGCGTCGTGTCCCGGTGGCGCAGTTGGACGATTTGGTCGTTGGCGCGGTGACCTGCCATCTCGTCCAGCCGGAACGGCTGACCGCGCTTCTTCAGGCATAACTGGACCGGTTTGAATCCGCCGTCGCGGAGCGCGCGGCCGAACTGAAGCGGCTTCGCGCCCGGCTGACCCCGCTCGAAGGCGAAAGTGCCCGCGTGATCAAGCTGGTCGGGCTCGAGGTGCTCAGCCCGGACGATCCGCAGGTTGCGAGCGAACTGGGCAAAATCGGCGTGCAGAAGGCCGACACGCAGGCCGACATCGCCGTCCTCGAACGACAGCTTGATGCAGGCGATCGGCGAATGACGCCTGCGATCATTGCCCGGTTCGGCGATCCGATCCGTTGCAAGCTCGACGAGTCGGACGGCAGGACGCGCAAGGAATACGTCCACCTGCTCGTCGACCGGGTGGAGGTCGGTGACCGCGAGGTGCGGATCACGGGACGCAACGCGATGCTGGAACGGGCCATCATGGCGCCCCAGACGCCCGGTGCCGCAGTGCCCAAAGCTGAATGGAAATGGCGCGCCCGGCTGGATTCGAACCAGCGGCCCCAAGCTTAGAAGGCTCGTGCTCTATCCAACTGAGCTACGGGCGCGCGTGGGGGCAGGGTTAGCGCGATTTGCGTGCGACGGGAACAGCCATATAACCTGCCGCCATGAACACGGGAGCCGAGCCTGCGGTCGATGCCGGCGCGTTGCGCGGGCAGGCGTTTCGCTATTATGATTTCGTGATGGCGGCCTTCGTCGCCATCCTGCTGCTGTCGAACGTGATCGGCGCGGGCAAGGTCGCGCAGGTCGTCATCCCCGGCATCGGGCCTTGGCCGTTCGGCGCGGGCATCCTGTTCTTTCCGGTCAGCTACGTGATCGGCGACGTGCTGACCGAGGTCTATGGCTATGCCCGCGCTCGCCGGGTGATCTGGGCGGGGACGGCGGCGGTCGTGTTCATGGCGTTCATGGCCTATGTCGTCGTCGCGCTGCCGCCGGCACCGTCGTGGGGCAACCAGGCCGCCTATGCGACGATCTTCGGCCAGGTGCCGCGCATCGTGCTGGCGAGCGTGCTCGCCTTCTGGGCGGGCGAGTTCGTCAACTCCTACGTCATGGCGCGGATGAAGCTGTGGAGCGAGGGGCGGCACCTGTGGATGCGCACCATCGGCTCGACCGTGCTGGGGGAGGGGGTGGACAGCCTGATCTTCTACCCCGTCGCCTTCCTCGGCGCCGAAGGTTTCACGCCGCGGCTGGTGGTCACCGTGCTGTTCACGCAATGGGCGCTGAAGGTCGCGTGGGAGGTGATCCTGACCCCGCTAACCTATCTCGTCGTCGGTGCGCTGAAACGGGCCGAGGGCGTCGACGTGTTCGACCGCGGCACCGACTTCACGCCGTTTCGCGCGCGGGTGTGACGAAGGGTGGCGGGCGGGGCGCTCAGGCCCCGATCGTCTCCAGCACGCCCTCAAACAGGCGGCGCCCGTCGGTGCCGCCGTGTGCGCCCTCGATCTTGCGTTCGGGGTGCGGCATCATTCCGAGCACGTTGCCCGCCGCATTGAGCACGCCGGCGATGTCACGCGCCGACCCGTTCACCGCCTCGCCATAGCGGAAGGCGACGCGGCCTTCGCCCTCGAGTCGGTCGAGCGTGTCGGCATCGGCGAAGTAATTGCCGTCGTGGTGCGCCACCGGCACGCGGATCGTCTCGCCGGCGTCATAGCGGCTGGTGAACGCCGTCTGCGCATTGGCGACGGTGAGCGCGACGTCGCGACAGACGAAGTCGAGTCCCGCGTTGCGCATCAGCGCGCCCGGCAGCAGTCCGGCTTCGGTCAGCACCTGAAAGCCGTTGCAGACGCCGAGCACGGGCAGGCCGCGCCCGGCCTGTTCCACCACCGCCTGCATGATCGGCGATCGCGCGGCGATCGCGCCGGAGCGCAGGTAATCGCCATAGGAGAAGCCACCCGGCACCGCGACCAGGCCGACGCCGTCGGGCAGCGCGGTGTCGCCGTGCCACACCATGTCCGGCCGGGTGCCGGTCACCGCCTCCAGCGCGACGGCCAGGTCGCGGTCGCAGTTCGATCCCGGAAAGACGATGACGGCGGTCTTCATGTCAGGCGCGCTCCACCCGGAAGTTCTCGATCACCGTATTGGCGAGCAGCTGGCGGCACATGCCGTCGATCGCTTCGTCGGTGGTCGTGTCGGCGACCTCCAGCTCGAACATCTTGCCCGCGCGCACGTCCTCGACGCCGGCGAAGCCGAGGCTGCCGAGCGCGTGGTGGATGGCGCGGCCCTGCGGGTCGAGCACGCCGGGCTTCAGGGTGACGAAGATACGCAGTTTCATGGCTTACTTACCCCGCCGCTTGCGGTGCGAATCGAGATCGAGCACGGCGCTGTCCTCGCCCTCGGGCAGCAGGCCGAGCCGGCGTGCGACCTCCTGATAGGCCTCCGCCTCGCCGCCCAGGTCGCGGCGGAAGCGGTCCTTGTCGAGCTTCTCGTTCGAATTCATGTCCCACAGGCGGCAGCCGTCGGGGCTGATCTCGTCAGCCAGGATGATCCGGCCGTAATCGTTGTCCCAGATCCGGCCGAATTCCAGCTTGAAGTCGACCAGGCGGATGCCGATCCCGGCGAACAGGCCGGTCAGGAAATCGTTCACGCGGATGGCGAGGTCGGCGATGTCGTGCATCTCCTCCTGGCTCGCCCAGCCGAAGGCGGCGATATGTTCGTCGGAGATCATCGGATCGCCGAGCGCATCGTCCTTGTAATAATATTCGATGATCGTGCGCGGCAGCTTGACGCCTTCCTCGATGCCGAGGCGCTTGGAGAGCGAACCCGCCGCGACGTTGCGCACCACGACCTCGATCGGCACGATCTCGACCTGGCGGATCAGCTGTTCGCGCATGTTGAGGCGGCGGATGAAGTGCGTCGGCACGCCGATCGCATCGAGCAGGGTGAAGACATGCTCGCTGATGCGGTTGTTGAGCACGCCCTTGCCGTTGATCGTGCCCTTTTTCTGGGCGTTGAAGGCGGTGGCGTCATCCTTGAAATACTGGATCAGCGTGCCGGGTTCGGGACCCTCGTACAGGATCTTGGCCTTGCCCTCATAGATCTGGCGGCGGCGAGCCATGCGCGACTTCCCCTGAAAAGAGCAGCCCCGGCGGCGCGAGGGTTTCGCGGGCCGGGGCCGGATTGGCCGGGCCTATAGGGGAAGGGGGGCAGGCGCGCAATCTTTGGCGGCGTGCCTGCGCCCATGTGCATACCAGTGCGTCACGACTCGCCGTCCCCGCCACGCCAGCGGGCGACCGGGCCGCGCATGCGGCGCCAGAGGAGCAGGCTGACGACGATCACGATCGCCGGCGGGCCGAAGATCGCGATCAGCCCGAGCAGCACGGCGAGCGTCACCTGGGCGGACACCACCATCGTATCGAGCGCGCTGGTCAGCGGTGCACTGGTATCGAACCCGCGCACGGTGTCGCCAGATTCGTACACGAACTCCATCGGCGTGGTGGCAAGGCTGGCGCGGGCCTCCTCCGCCTCGGCAGTGGCGACCTGGACGGCGTTGGCGGCGGCGATGCGGCGGCTCTGGAGTTCGGCGCGCTCGTCCGTGCCTTGGCCCGCCGCCGCGAGTCTACGGTCCGCGTCACGTTCGGCGGCGGCGGCCTCGCGCGCAGCGGCGCTGGCGCGGGTGATCGCCTCCGCCGCATCGGTACCGGTGATCGTGGCATCGGCAAGGCTGCCTTTGGCGGCCTTCACCAGGTCGATGCCGCGCTTGCCGAATGCGCGGGCGATGGTCGGATCGAGCTTGAACAGCAGCCGCCCGCGGATATCGTTCTCGCCGACGACGCGATAGTCCATGCCGGTGATGCGGCAGCGCGCGATGCCGAGCTTTTCACAGGCCTGGGCATGCGCCTCCTGCGTGGCGGCGATCGCCCGCGGCGGCAGGCGGAAGGCGTAATGATAGGTGAAGGCGACGCCGGGCGCCGCCGTCACCGCGACGCCCGGCGCACCCATGGTGTCTCCGGTGTCGGCCAGGGTCTCGACACTGTTGTGATTGCCGCTCGCGAACGGGGCGGAGTTTTCCGCATCGGGTGCCTTGCTGCATCCGCCGATCGCCAGCGTGATGCAAATCGTCGCCAACACTGTCCGCATGGCATCTCCCTCCCCACGTTTCGATACACCATCCGCTTGGTAGGATTTGCCGTCAAGCCAGCCTCGCTGACCGACACCGGTGCCGCATCGGCCCAAGGTGACAGCGGCCCCGTCACGCATTAGCAGCGATGCCATGTCACGCCGCCGCCTTGCCTGCGCCATCGCCCTGCCGCTCGCGTCCGCCGCCGCGCCGGCCTGTGCGCAGCAGCAGGATGCGCAGCTCTGGACGCAGATCAACACCAACGTGCCGGTTGCCGATGGCGTGCGCGTGACGCTGGAACAGATCGCGCGGTTCAGCGATCGGCAGGATGGCCTGTACCAGAGCGAGTTCGGCGTGCTGCTGGGGCTGCGTGTGGCGAAGGGCGTCGAGCTGGGCGGGGGCTATCGCAAGGTCGGCGCGCACAACGGCAATAGCGGCGCGAACGAGGACCGCCTGCGCCAGCAGGTGGTGGCGACCTTCGGCCGTGTCTCCACGCGGTTCCGGATCGACGAACGCTTCAATCCGCGCGGGCCCGAGATCGGCGTGCGCATCCGCCCGCTGATCCGCTACAATTACCCGCTGGGATCGCGCGGCGTCGCGCTGTTCGCCAGCCACGAAAGCTTTTTCCTGCCCAACACGACGCGCTGGGGGCAGCGCAGCGGGTATGAGCGGATGCGCAACATCGCCGGGGTGATGGTGCCGATCGGCCGCGAGATGAACCTCGACATCGGCTACCTCAACCAGTTCCGCCCCGGCCGCAGCCATGCGCGCGCGCAGATGGATCATGCGCTCACCCTGCAGCTGACCATCAACCTGCACGATCTCGACCTGCCGCTGCTGCACGACTGACGGGGCGGGACAATTTGTCCCATCGTATCGGCGGCGCATGCGCCTATGTCTTTGTTATGAAAACGGATGATGCCGATCCCACGACGCCGCTGGACGGCAAGGCCAAGGTCCGCTGGATCCTGCGCTGCGGGTGGAAGGGGCTGTGCCCGCGCTGCGGCGAGGGGCGCATGTTCAAATCGTGGCTGAAGATCGTCGACCGCTGCGATCGCTGCGGCCTGGATTACCGCTTCGCCGCGCCGGATGACGGCCCGGCCTTCTTCTCGCTCTGCATCATCGCGCTGCCGCTGATCGCCTTCGTCGTGTGGGTGCAGGTGGCGTTCGACCCGCCGGCCTGGGTGCATCTCGTCACGTCGGTGCCGTTCATGGCGGCGGGGACGCTGCTGCCGCTCCGGCCGTTGAAGGGCTGGCTGGTCGCCTCGCAATTCGTCAACCGCGCGCAGGAGGCGGGGACGCAGCAGCTCTGGGCACAGCTGCACGGCACCCGCGCCGACCAGAACGACTTCGACCAGTAATCCCGCCGCTCACGTCACCGCGTTGCGGGTGGCGAAGGCCGGATCGCGCCACGCCTCGGTCGCGATCACCTCGCGCAGCTGCTCGCCGGCGCGCCATACGTCTTCGTGGCTGAGGTAGAGTGGCGTCAGGCCGAGACGGATCACGTCGGGTGCGCGAAAATCGCCGATCACGCCGCGGGCGATCAGCGCCTGCGTCACCTCATAGGCGCAGGGGTGGCGAAAACTGATGTGGCTGCCGCGCTGCGTCGGGTCGACCGGCGTGACGCAGGGCAGCCCGGCGGCATCGCCTGCCGCGGCCAGGATGGCGAACAGGCTGGCGCTCTTGGCGGTGAGGGCCGCCATGTCGACCGCGTCCCAGATCGCCAGCGCCGCCTCCAGGCTCGCCATGCCGAGGATCGGCGGCGTGCCGACCAGCCAGCGCTTCATGCCCGCCGCGGGCCGATAGCCGTCCTGGAACGCGAAGGGTTCGGCATGCCCCATCCAGCCGCTCACCGGATTGGCGAGCGCATCCTGCCACCGCTCGGCGACATAGAGGAAGGCGGGCGCGCCAGGCCCGCCGTTCAGATACTTATAGGTGCAGCCGACCGCGAGGTCGGCACCGGCGGCGGTGACGTCGATCGGCACCGCGCCGACGCTATGGCTGAAATCCCACAGCATCAGCGCCCCCGCCGCCTGCGCGCGCGCCGTCCATTCCGCCAGGTCGAAGCGTTCGGCGGTCTTGTAATGGACGTGGGTGAGCAGGAGGACGGCGGTGTCGGCGTCCAGCGCACCGGCGAGTTCGTCCCGCGCCACCACCTTCAGCCGGGCACCGGGAACGCAGCCGACCGCCCCTTCGGCGACATGCAGGTCGGTGGGGAAATTCCCCGCCTCGCTGACGATGGTGCGGCGGGCGGGATCGCGGCGCAGCGCGGCGACCAGCGCCTTGAACAGATGCGCCGAGGTGGTGTCGCCGACGATCACCTCGTGCGGGGCGGCGCCGATCAGCGGCGCGATGCGCGCGCCCAGCCGCTGCGGCGCGTCGATCCAGCCTTCGTTCCAGCTGCGGATCAGCCGCTCGCCCCATTGGCGCTGCGCCGCATCGGCGAGCGCCGGCGCGACCGCACGGGGCAGCGCGCCGAGCGAATTGCCGTCGAGATAGAGAATGCCTTCGGGCAGCGCGAACCGGTCGCGGAAGCCGGCGAGCGGGTCGGCGCGGTCGAGAGCGCGGGCGTGGTCGAGCGTGGTCATGGCAGGGTGTGGCGCAACGCGGCGGCGATGAGGCGGCGCGCGGTGGCCCAGGCGGGCGTCTCCGGCGCGATCAGCTCGACATGGCCGGTGTCGGCGACCGTGTGCAGCCGGGCCGCGTCGCCCGCCGCGGTGGCGCGCGCGACATGGTCGGTGGCGAAGCGATAGGGCACGATGCGATCCTCGCGGCCGTTGACCAGATCCTGCGGCACACCGAGCGGCGACAGGCGGGGAACCGAGGTGTCGGCGAACGGATCGGCCCGGCCCGGATCGACCAGCCGCGCGATCACCTCCGTACCGCAGCCGTTGTCGGGACTGGCGGCGACCGCCTCCAGGTCGGGGAGGCCGCCCAGGCTGACGACATGGGCGATCGGCAGCGGATCGTCGGCACGCAGCGGGCTGTCGACCGGCAGGCGCGGCCGCGCTGCGAGCCATAGCGCCAGATGGCCACCCGCCGAATGACCCACGGCCACGATGCGGGTCAGGTCCAGCCCGGCGCCGTGCAGCCGCAGCGCGTCGGCGGCGGCGGCCACGTCGCAAAAGGTGCCGGGATAGCCGCCGCCGGTCCGGTCGACGCCGCGGTAATCGATGTTCCACACCGCGATGCCGTGGTCGCGCAGGTCGGCCGCCACCCAGTCCATCAGCCGCCGGTCGGCGATATCCGACTGCCAGCAGCCGCCGTGGACCATCACCACCACGGGATGCGGCCCTGCTCCTGCGGGGCACCACAGGTCGACACGCTGGAGCGGCGCGTCGCCATAGGCGAAGGTCGCATCCGCCATCGGCCGCGGCCGGCCGGTAAGGTCGGGCCAGGCGAGCCGCGTCGTCATCGGCCCTCCATCCGGTCGGCGAGCGCGGCCTTGTCGCTGCGGCGAAAGCCGGCGATCACGCCGGCGCGGTCGGCAGCCGTCTTGTTCTGGCTGAGCTTGGTCGTCTCGCGCACGGCCGTCACGGTGACCTCGAACCCGCGGATGCCGGTCAGCATGCGGGCGAACACGCCGGCATCCATCTTGGCGCGGGTCCAGGGGTTGTCGCGCGGCTCGTGCACCGCCGCCAGCCGGTCGAGCTGTTCGGTCAGTGCCGCGTCATCGATCGCGCGGGCGGTGCCGTCGCATTCGATGGTGACGAAGTTCCAGGTCGGCACCTGGTCGCCCGGCGGCGCATACCAGTTCGCGCTGACATATCCGTCGATCTCGGCCAGGCTGACCAGCACGGCCGCGCCGTCGAGGTGCGGCGCGATCCGGTTGGAACGCGCGACGTGGAAGCGGAGCACGTCGCCGTGCAGCGTCACCGGCGCATGCACCACCATCGGGCCAGCGGGCGTCGCGGCGAAGACATGCGCGAAGCCGATCCGCTCGGCGCGGAGGAGCAGGTCGGCCTCCGCCGCGCCGGATCGGAACGCCGGGCTGGGGTGCATCAGCTCTTCCGGCCGCCGCCCTTGCCGCCGCGGCTCCCCGTGCCGCTACCACCTGCGTCCGGGCCGCCACGGCGGCGCCGCTCGCCGCGCTGCTCCTTGCGCATCGTCTTGGCGTGCGCCTTGGCGCGCTGCTTCAGCACGGACTTGGGCGGCGGGCCCTTCTTTGTCTCTTCCAGCGGCAGCGCGTCGCCCTGCGCCTCCTCGAAGCCCAGGCTGGCGAGGCTCTCGGCGAAATGCGTCGGCAGGCTCGCCGTCTCGTCGATGCTGCCGCCGTCGGGATGGTCGACGCGGATGCGACGGGCGTGAAGGTGCATCTTGCGGCTGATCCCGCCGGTCAGGAACGCCGCGGCGCCACCGTATTTGCCGTCGCCGACGATCGGATGGCCGATCGCCGCCATATGGACGCGCAGCTGGTGCGTGCGGCCGGTAAAGGGTTGCAGCTCGACCCAGGCGCAGCGGTTGCCGGCGCGCTCGATGACACGATAGCGGCTGCGCGCCGCCTGGCCGTTCTCCTCGTCGACGTGCATCTTCTCGCCGCCGGTGCCGGGCTGCTTGGCGATGGGCAGGTCGACCATGCCGTCGTCGATCGAGGGCACGCCGACGACCAGCGCCCAATAGACTTTCCGCGCGGTGCGGCCCGAAAAGGCCTTGGCGAAGAACGCCGCGGCACGGCTGGTGCGCGCCACCAGCAGCGCACCCGACGTATCCTTGTCGAGGCGGTGGACCAGCTTCGGCCGCCCCTCGGCGTCATATTGCAGCGCGTCGAGCAGGCCGTCGACATGCTCGGCGGTCTTGGTCCCGCCCTGCGTCGCGAGGCCCGGCGGCTTGTTGAGCACCAGCGCCTGCAGATCCTTGTGGATCACCATCTCGCGCGCGAAGGCGATCTGGTCCTCGCTCAGCGGCGCCCGCTCGCGCTTGGGGCGGGCGGTGACGGCGCCCGTTTCGTCCTTCACCTCGGGCTCGGGCGGCGGCACGCGCAGCGTCTGGCCCGCCTTGATCCGGTCGCCGGGCGTCGCGCGCGCGCCGTCGACGCGCAACTGGCCGGTGCGCGCCCATTTCGCGACGGTGGTGAAGCTGGTGTCGGGCAGGTGCCGCTTGAACCAGCGATCCAAGCGGATGCCGTCGTCGTCATAACCGACCGCGAACTGGCGGATGCCGGGCGTCTCGCTCATGCCGCCGCCCCCAGGGTACGCGTCAGCCACAGGCCGGCGAACAGCGCCAGCACCGACCCCAGCACGGACAGCAGCGCATAACCCAGCGCCGCGCCCGCCGCGCCGCGTTCGATCATCGTGACGACGTCCAGGCTGAACGAGGAGAATGTGGTGAATCCACCCAGCACGCCGATGCCGAGCAGCAGCCGCCAGGATTCGGCCGCGCCGGTGCGGGCGAGCACGCCGACGAGCACGCCCATCAGCGCTCCGCCGATCAGGTTGACGGCCAGCGTGCCGAACGGAAATTCCGGACCCAGCAGCGCCAGCGCGGCACGCCCGGTGAGATAGCGCGCGCCGGACCCGAAGGCCCCGCCGACCATGACGAAAACGAGAGGCATGGCCACTGCCCTACCGCAAGATGCGGGCAAGGGAAATGCGGGAGAGGGCAGGGATCAGCGCAGCAGCCCCGCCGCCCGCAGCGCCTCGTTGATGACGGCCGCCGGCGATGACCCCGCCTGGGGCGGCGCAGGCGCTGGCGAAGGCGTCGGCGCCGCAGCGGGCGTGCCGGGTCGCTCGGCAAGCGCGGGCGCGATGCCCCAGAAGGCGGCGATCCGCCGCGTCGACGACAGGCCGACGTCCAGCATGAAGGCACCGGCCTCGCCACAGGCTTCCGCCCCCGTCGCCGCGATCGGCGTGCCATGCCCCATGCCGGCGATGCGATGATCCTCCAGCACGATCCGGCCCGCCGTGTCGCGCCACGTGCGGTGCGGGTGGCCGGCGACGCAGTCGTGCTGCGCCGCCCCCTCCGCCAGGCGGTGCAGGCCGCGCCATTGCGCCAGCACCGCCTCGGCATTGGCGGGATGCACCGTCGCGTCGGCGTCGCCGTGCCACACCGACAGGATCGGCCAGGCGCCGCGATGCGCCGATGCATCGGTCACCCGCCGTGCCAGCGCCGCCGCATCCGGAACGCCATGGCCGCGCATCCGGTCGAGCGCCTGCGCGACGCCGCTTGCCGTGCCATAGGGCAGGCCGCCGATGATCGCGCCGCCGGCGAACAGCTCCGGATAGGTCGCCAGCATCACCGCGGCCATCGCGCCGCCCGCCGACAGGCCGGTGACGAAGATCCGCGCCGGATCGACATCCTGCGCGGTCGCGACCGCGGCGATCATCGCCGCGATCGACTGCGCCTCGCCTTGCCCGCGCGCCATGTCCTCGGGCGCGAACCAGTTGAAGCAGAGGTTGGGATTGTTCGCCCGCCGCTGCTCGGCGAACAGCAGCACGAACCCCGCCTCGTCGGCGAGCCGCGACCAGCCCGATCCCTGGTCGTAGCCCGCCGCCGTCTGCGTACAGCCGTGCAGCACCACGACCAGCGCCGGCCGCGGCGCGCATCGCGCCGGCACGTACAGCCGGGCGCGCAGGTTGCCGGGGTTGGGCGCGAAGTCGGTGAGGTCGTGCAACCGGTCGACCGCGGTCGCGCCCATAGGCTCCGCCGGCCCCCGTGCCGCCACCAGCCGGCCAATCGTATCAGACAGACGTCGCATGCGCGCACTCCCGAAGGCAGGCCGAAAGAGGGCAGGATTGCCGCCAGACGTGTAATGCTGCGATGCACAATATGGCGTCTGCCCCGCGAATGACAAGCGAACGCGCGGCGGCTGTGATATGCAAGCATCCCCTTGATTGCGCGGGACCTTTCGCTCTTTGCTGCGTTGCGACACGATGGCTGACCCGTCTTTCCATCTCGCGCTGGTGCTCGCTGGGGGCAATGCGCTCGGCAGCTATCAGGCCGGCGTGTACGAGGCGCTCCACGGCCACGGCCTGGAGCCGGGCTGGATCGTCGGCACGTCGGTCGGCGCGATCAACGGCGCGGTGATCGCCGGCAATGCGCCCGGCGCACGGATCGGCGCCTTGCGCGACCTGTGGCGCCCGGCGGCGGTGGACGCGGGCTGGCCCTCTGCCGCGGAGACATGGCGCCGGACGCTCTCGGTGCAGCACGCCGCGCTCGCCGGGCGACCCGGCTGGTTCGACCCGGTCGGGCCGCTGGGATCGTGGTGGCGCCCCGATGCCGACGCCGCCGCACCCGCATTGTTCGATCAGGCGCCGCTCGCCGGGACGCTGGCGCGCCTCGTCGACTGGCAGCGGCTGAACGACGGCGCGATCCGCTACGCTGCGCTGGCCGTCGACATGGCCGACGGCAGCGACCGACTGTTCGACACGCATCGCGAACGCGTTTCCGCCCTCCACGTCCGCGCCAGCGGCGCGCTGCCGCCGGTCTTTCCGCCGGTATCGGTCGACGGGCGGATGCTCGCCGATGGCGGCCTGTCGGCGAACCTGCCGCTCGACCCCGTGCTGGGCGAGGCGGACGCTCCGCCGACCCTCTGCATCGCCGTCGACCTGCTGCCGCTTGCCGCGCCGCTGCCGACGACGCTCGGCGAGACGATGGCGCGGGCGCAGGACCTGTCCTTCGCCATCCAGTCGCGGCGCACGATCGCACGCTGGCAGCACGCCTATCGCGTCGGCGCGCCGCCCGGCGGCGGAGTGGCGCTCGCCTGCCTCGCTTATGCCGACCAGCGCCCCGAGGTGGCGGGCAAGGCGCTCGACTTCTCGCCCGAATCGGTCGCGCACCGCTGGCGGGCTGGCATCACCGACGGCCATGCGCTGGCGGAGCGGATCGCAGCCGGCATCGCGATCACGCCCGGTGCGCTGACGATGCTGTGAGCGGGCTTAACGGACGAGCAGGTCGACGTCGCTGCCGCCGCCGGCCGCCGGCGTGACATAGACGACATAGGCCGCATCGCCCCGCGTTCCGCCCAGCACATGCTGCGCGCCGGCGGCCTGATGCTCGGCGGAATAGCCGGCGCGGGTGACGCGGGCATTGTACCAGTCGAGGATACGCCCGACCGGCGCGGCGCTGGCGAAGCTCACCACGCGCAGGCCGCAGGCCTCGTTGCCGGCCGCCTCCCGCACGCGCGCGTCGGGATACAGCGGCACGTCGGCCGGCAGCCGGTTGGCCCAGGCCGCGGCATAGGTGACGCGCGCGGCGCACGCGCCCGCATCGGTCTGGCGCGCGGCGAGTTCGCCCAGCGTCAGCGCACCCGCCGCCTTGCGGCATGCCGGGCAATCACCCCGCGCCGGCGGCACCGCCTTGAGGTCGGCGGCCTGCACCCCATCGGCGTGCGGCACCACCGGCTCGGGCGGCGCGGAAAGCGGATCGGGCCGGCTGGGTGGCCGGACGACATTGGTGTTGGCGCTTTGCGTCAGCGCCGGATCGACCATGATCTGGTCGTGCAGCGCGGCGGTGAGCGCAGGGTCGCGCCGGTTGCCGCCTGCGTCTGCGGTCAGTTCCTTATCGAGGGTGTCGAGGTCCTGCTGCGGCGCCGGCTGCTTGTCGCACGCGGCGAGCAGGGCGAGCGGCAGGAGGACGAGGAGGGCACGATTCGCTGACACGCCACCGCCATGCCGCAGCAGGCGTTAAGCGGCCATCGGCCATCGTGGTTAACCCGGAGCGTGCGGTCGCCCGGCTGTTCCGAAAGGAGACGCCTCCCTTGCCGCGCCGCCGGGCAGGGGCCATGTTCGCTGTCATGCTGAACATCTTTTCCATCGCGATCGGCCTCGTCACGCTGGTGCTCGGCCTGGTCGCATTCGTGCCGCTGCTCGGCTGGATGAACTGGCTGGTGATCCCGATCGGCATCGTCGGCGCCGCGGTCGGCGCGCTGTCGTCCTCAAACGGCGGCCGCAACCTCAATCTCGTGCTGATCGTGATCTTCGCAATCCGCCTCAGCCTCGGCGGCGGCATCATCTGATGCGAAAAGGCCCGGCGATGACGCCGGGCCTCCCGATCCCTTGTGGTCAGCGGCAGACCACTTGGCCGCGATCGACCGACTGGCCGAGCAGCGCGCCGCCGCCGGCACCGATCAGCGAGCCGAGCAGGCGCGATCCGCCACCGGCGATCACGTTGCCGAGCACGCCGCCGGCCAGGCCACCGACGATCAGGCCGGTCGTGCCGTCGCTGCGCCGGCAGTAATAGCGCCCGTTGCCGCCGCGATAGATGCGGTCGTTCCGCCCCAGCCGGCGCGGCTGGTAGTAGCGGCCGTCGCGATAGTAATTTTCCGCATAATAGCCACGCTGGCCCCGCGGCAGGCGGTTGTAGTCGTAGTTGCGCCACTGCCGCCAATCGTCACGCCGGTCGCGGCGGACATCGCGCAGGTCCTCGCGCCGGTCGCGCTGCGCATCGCGAACGTTGTCGCGATATTCGCGCCGCGCCTCGCGCACGTCGCGCCGCGAATCGGCATCGCGCAGGTCGTCGCGATAGTCGCGCCGCGCATCGCGCACGTCGTCGCGATATTCGCGGTTCGCCTCGCGGCGGGTGTCCTGCGCCGTCGCGGGCATCGCGGCGAGGCTGGTCGCCGCCAGGGCGACGGAAAGGATGGCGATACGCATGGTCGATGCTCCCTTGATCCAGATGAGCGTACAACCGGCATCGTCGCCTGCCGGTTGCGTGAACCGGAAACTACCTCCGGTTCATCGCACCGACAGGGGATGGATCAGCCGAACGTCGTCTCCAGCGTGATGTCGCAGTTCAGCACCTTGGAGACGGGGCAGCCGGCCTTCGCCTCGTCGGCGATACGCTTGAACTCCGCCTCGTCCAGCCCCTCGACATGGCCGGTCAGGGTGAGCGCGGAGCGGGTGATGGTGAAGCCGTCGCCATCCTTGTCCAGCGTCACCTTGGCGCTGGTCTGCAGGTCGCCCTGCTGGTGGCCGGCGCCGGCGAGCGCGAACGCCAATGCCATGGTGAAGCAGCCGGCATGCGCGGCGGCGATCAGCTCCTCGGGATTGGTGCCGGGGCCGTCCTCGAAGCGAGTGCCGAAACCGTAGTTGCTGTCCTGTAGCACGCCCGACTGGGTCGAGATCTTGCCCTTGCCGTCCTTGCCGAGGCCAGCGTAGCTCGCCGAAGCGCTGCGGGTCACCATAGTCGTATCTCCTGTCCGTTGCGGCCCTTATACGCGACAGGGCGCCGCGAGTTGCCTCGCGACGCCCCGTTCGGTCGAAAATCGGGCTGCGATCAGCGGCAGCGACGCTTGCCGCTGCGCTCCACCTCGCGGCCCAGCAGGCCGCCGGCCACCGCGCCGCCCAGCGTGCCGAGCGTCCGGTCGCCGCGGGTGTCGATCGTACGGCCGAGCAGCGCACCGCCGACCGCGCCGACGACGGCGCCGGTCGTGCCATCGGGCTTGCGGCAGCGCAGGCGGCCGCGGTTGTCGCGCCATTCGCGATACTTGTAGCGCTGCGCGCCGGCCTGCGACACCGGCACCACCATCGTCGCCGGCACCACCATCGCCGCACAACCCATCGCGAGCATCAACTTACGCATAACAGTCTCCCGTCCTTTGAAAATTCGTGTCGGACTAACGTTGGTCAGTACGGCCGGTTGCATGAACGTCAAACAACGTTCCGTTCAGGAAACGACCGGAGGTTCCCGCCCGGTTTCCGCAGGTTGCGCCCGGCGCCGGCGATAGTGATCGGCGACCAGCGTCGCACCGAGGATGAAGCCGCCGGGGGCGAACAGGACGACGGCGGCCAGGCCGATCTGGCGAGGGGTGATACGCATGGCTCCACCCTTAGCCGCGGCAGGTGAACGCCGGCTTGCAAGACGCGTGGCGCGCGATGGGTTCACCCATCCCGCTCAGCCCCGCGCCCGTCGAAGGGCGGGTTTCTACTGGCGGCCCGCTCGCGGCACGGCGCCCTTCGACAGGCTCAGGGCGAACGGATGAGGTTCGACATTCGACCTTCCGGCTCATCCCATATCCGTTAGCCCTGAGCCTGTCGAAGGGCGGGTTTCTACTGGCGGGCCCGCTCGCGGCACAGCGCCCTGCGAAGAACTCAGCGCGAACGGATCGGATGTGCGACTACCGGTCAGAACGGCATCTTCAACCGCAGCATCGCCCTTGGCGCACTCTGGCCATTGGGCAGGGTGCCCTGTTCGGCTTCGGCGGACAGGCCGATCCTGCCGACCCTGGTCGTCGCCCGGATCGGCTTTTCGGCATAACGCTGCGCATCGACGGGTTTCAATCGATCGGCGTTCCGGTCCCGCGCGCATACCACGATATCGCCGGCTTCGTCGGGCTCGCCGCATGGCGCCGATGGCGGCGCCACCTTGGGCGCGGTACGCAGTTCGGCCGGCACCGGCGGTCCCGCGACCTGAAGCGCCACCATCATCGCCAACCGCATCGCGTCGTCCTCCGCCGCCGTGGCCCGAGCGTGACGCGCGATTACGGCGGCAGTGCGGCGGGTCAGCGATAGTTGAAGCTGATGCTGATCCGCTCGCCCTTGGCGGCATTGGGCACGACCTCGTGCCGCAGCCAGCTTTCCCACAGGAAGACGCTGCCGGGCTTCGGCTCGGCATAGACGAAGGTCGCATGGCTCTCGTCGGCGTGGGGCAGGCGGGTCGGTGCCGCCATCATCAGCGGCAACCGCGGATCCTCGAGCTTCAGCGCGCCCGCGCCCGGCGGCGTCGCGACGTAGATCGTGCCGCTCACCGCGCTGTGCGGATGGATATGGCCCGAATGCGCGCCGCCCAGCTTGAGGACGTTGACCCACAGGCTGTCGAGCTTCAGCCGCCGCCCGCCGAGGTCGAACGCGCAGGCCTCGGCAAAGCGCGCGACATGCTTGTTCAGCAGCCGGACGAGGTCGGCGAAGCGCGGGTCGCGCGACGGCAGGTCGTTCAAGGAGGCGTAGGAGGTATAGCCGCGATAGCCATGCGCCTTCGACCAGGCGACGCCGGCGCGATCCTCGCGCGCGAGATCGCGGCACGCCTCCTCCAGTTCCTCCAGCAGCGCCGCATCGCCGAGGTCGTCCTCGTAGAAGCGGGTCGCGAACAGCGTACGGATGCTCATTGTGCCAGTCTCATCGCAACGTCGTTCATGAAGCGCACGTCGTCGCCCGCCGCCAGCCACGGCGCCTCCGCGCCGATCGCGCCGAGCATGTCGGCGAGCGGGTCGAGTTCCGCCTTGGCATAATTGCCGAGCACGTAGCCGGTGACGCGATCCTTGTGCCCCGGATGGCCGATGCCGATCCTGACGCGGCGGAAATCCGGCCCCAGGTGCTGGTCGGTCGAGCGCAGGCCGTTATGCCCGGCGGTGCCGCCGCCGCGCTTCACCTTCACCTTGAAGGCTGCGAGGTCGAGTTCGTCGTGGAAGACGGTGAGCGCCTCGACCCCCAGCTTGTAGAAGCGCAGCGCCTCGCCGATCGCGCGGCCGCTGTCGTTCATGAAGGTGGCGGGCTTCAGCAGCAGCACCTTCTCGGTGCCGATCCGCCCCTCCTGCGTCCAGCCCTGGAACTGCTTCCTGACGGGTGAGAAGCCGTGCAGGTCGGCGATCAGGTCCACCGCCATGAAGCCGACATTGTGCCGGTGCATCGCATATTGCGGCCCCGGATTGCCGAGCCCGGCCCAGATCTGCATGGCATGGTCCTTCATTCTGGCCGGTCATCTCACCCAGCTTCTGTCATCCCCGCGAAGGCGGGGATCCATAATCACGACGGCCAGTGAGTCTCAAAAGCATCAGCCAGTATGGATCCCCGCCTTCGCGGGGATGACGGCGGGTAGGGCTTCGGCGTGTCGCCACGACCTCCTACCAACCGTCAACGAAAAAGGGCAGGGGAGCCTCGCGCCACCCTGCCCCTTGTCCGAACGTCCGTGAAGGGGATCAGCCCTCCGCGCCGTCCTCGCTCTCGGCGGCGGCTTCGGCTGCCTGCGTCTCGGCGATCTCGGCGTCGGTCGCCTCGTCCTGCGCGGTCGGCACCGTCGGCGGCACGATCGTCGCGATCGCGAAGTCGCGGTCCTCGATCGCCGGCGTCGCGCCGTTGGGCAGCGTCACGTCGCTGATGTGGATCGAATCGCCGATCTCGCGGCCCTTCAGCGAAATGGTGATCTCCGACGGGATGTCCGCCGCGTCGACGACCAGCTCGATCTCGTGGCGGGTGATGTTGAGCACGCCGCCCTGCTTGATGCCGCGGCAATCGTCCTCGTCCGCGAACACGACCGGCACCGCGACGGTGACCGTGGTGTGCTCACCGATGCGCAGGAAGTCGACGTGCACCGGACGATCGGTGACCGGGTGGAACGCCACGTCTTTGGGCAGGGTGCGCTCGCCGCCCAGCATGATGACCGAATTCATGAAGTGACCGGTCGACAGCGCCTTCACCAGCGCCTTTTCCTCGAGATGGATCGAGGTCGGTTCCTTGTTCTGGCCGTAGATCACGGCGGGGACGCGGCCGTCACGACGCAGCGCCCGGGAGGCTCCCTTGCCAACCCGGTCGCGCGTCTCGGCTGCGAGCGTAATGGTGTCGCTCATGCAGAAAACCTTTTCGAAACGTGCTAATGTATGCTCCCGCGCCACGCCTCCAGGGATGACCATGGCCGGAAGCGGGCGCGCATAGCGGAAGGTCGCCACAAACGCAAATCCACTCCTCCCTCGCTTTAGCGGGGGAGGGGGACCGCCCGGCGCAGCCGGGTGGTGGAGGGGGCGCTTCCGCAAGCACCACGTTCGCCGCTGACCTCCCCCTCCGACCGCCTGCGGCGGCCACCTCCCCCTGGCGGGGGAGGACTGAGGATTTCAGTACCGCACCCGCCGCGCCGTCACCCCCAGCCTGGCAAGCTGCGCCTGCACCGAATCCGGCCCCGCCAGATGCCCGGCGCCGACCGCGATGAACACCGTGCCCGGCCGCGCCATCCGCCCCTTGATCCACTGCGCCCAGCGCGCGTTGCGGTCGGTCAGCAGCACCTTGGCGACCTCCGGCGAACTCTTCAGCTCGTCGTTCATCTCGCGTGCCAGCGCATCGGGATCGCCGCGCGCCCATTCGTCGACCATCGCGGCCATCTGCGTCTCCAGCTTCGGCAGCTCGTCCACCGTGCTGACCAGGAACTGGAGCTGCGCCGAATCGGACAGGCTGCCGAAGAAGCCCAGCTGCTGCTCGGGCGTCTCCAGCCCCGACACCGGCTTGCCGGCGCGCTTGGCGGCATCGGTGATGACCTCTTCCGGCCCGTTGGCGCTGTCGTAGCCCAGCTTCGACAGCGGCGCGACCGACAGTTGCGTCGCGGCGAGCCACGGCTTGTACCGGTCGAGCGCGTCGGCCGGCAGGCCGAGGTCGGTCACCGCCTTGGTGAAGGCGGCACGCTTGCCGGCGGGCAGGCGTTCGGTCAGCGGCGGCGTGCCCGGCGCGGCGACGCCGGTCGCCTTGACCAGCCCCTGCATCGCGGCCGGATCCGGCATCACGATCTCCAGCTTCACCTCTTTCGACCGGTCGAACGCGGTCTTCACCGCCTCGTCGAACCAGGTGAGGCCGGGCTTCAGCACATGGATCGTGCCGAACAGATAGATCGTCGTGTCCTTGTCCTTCACCACCCACAGTGCCGGATCGGCATCGTTGGCGGCGCGCGACGGTTTGGCGGCGGGGGCCTTGGCGGGCTGTTGCGCGCAGGCGGGCAGGGCAAGGGCGATCGCGACCGCGGACAGCGCGGCACCAAGCTTTCGTATCATGTGGAGACGGTATCCATTCGGGCGGTCGGGACGATACCTAATGCCGCAGCGCACCACTTGCTAGACGCCGCCTCATCCGCCAAAGCCGCGGGCAATGGCCGCCACTCCTCTCTCCTTCCAAAAGATGATCCTGACGCTCCACGATTACTGGAGCGACAAGGGTTGTGTGATCCTCCAGCCCTACGACATGGAGATGGGGGCAGGGACCTTCCATCCGGCGACGACGCTGCGCGCGCTCGGGCCGCAGGCGTGGAACGCCGCCTTCGTCCAGCCCTGCCGCCGCCCGACCGACGGCCGCTACGGCGAAAACCCCAATCGCCTCCAGCATTACTACCAGTATCAGGTGATCCTGAAGCCGAGCCCGCCCGACCTTCAGGACCTATACCTGGGGTCGCTCGCCGCGATCGGCGTCGACATGACCACCCACGACATCCGCTTCGTCGAGGACGATTGGGAATCGCCGACGCTGGGCGCCTGGGGCCTCGGCTGGGAAGTGTGGTGCGACGGCATGGAGGTGACGCAGTTCACCTATTTCCAGCAGATGGGCGGGTTCGACATGAAGCCGGTCGCGGGCGAGCTGACCTACGGCCTCGAACGCCTCGCCATGTACATCCAGGACGTCGACAACGTCTACGACCTGCGCTTCAACGATGCCGGCGTCAGCTATGGCGACGTGTTCCTCGAAAACGAACGCCAGATGTCGAAGTGGAATTTCGAGGTCGCCGACACCGCGACGCTGTTCGACGCCTTCCGCAAGGCGGCGGCGGAGTGCGAGAACAGCCTGGCCGCCGGCCTGCCGATCCCCGCCTACGAACAGGCGATCAAGGCCAGCCACACCTTCAACCTGCTCCAGGCGCGCGGCGTCATCTCGGTCGCCGAGCGCCAGGCCTATATCGGCCGCGTCCGCGATCTCGCCAAAGGCGCCTGCGGCGCCTGGATGGACAAGAACGGATGGGCGGCGTGACGCTGGTCCGCGCCGTCAGGCGCTTCGAAACGATGATGGTCACGCAAAGCCGCGAAGGCGCAAAGGCGTCGGGTCCAGAGGCTGGCGCTCGTCATTCTCTTCGCGTCTTCGCGTCTTCGCGTGAATCACACTTTCTTGGAAGCCGCTCCGCGGCAAACGGCCAATGACCGACTTCCTCCTCGAACTCCGCTCCGAAGAAATCCCCGCGCGCATGCAGGACAAGGCGCGGGAAGACCTCGCCCGCCTGTTCGCCGCCGAACTCGCCCGGGCCGGCCTCGCCGCGACCGGGATGGTCACCTACGCCACGCCGCGGCGCCTTGCGCTGATCGCACGCGGGCTGCCGGCCGAGACGCAGGCGGTGTCCGAGGAACTGAAAGGGCCCAAGACCGGCGCCCCCCCGCAGGCGCTCGAAGGATTCCTGCGCAAGACCGGCCTCGCCCGCGAGCAGCTGACCGAGCGTAACGGCGTCTTCTATGCGGTGACCGAAAAGCCCGGTCGTGCCACCCCGGCGGTGCTTGCCGAGGCGATCCCGGCGATCGTCCGCGCCTTCCCCTGGCCCAAGTCGATGCGCTGGGGCGCCGCCTCCGCCTCGACCGAATCGCTGCGCTGGGTGCGGCCGCTGCACGGCATCGTCGCGCTGTTCGGCGACATGCCGGTGGATGTCGAGATCGCCGGCATCCGCTCGGGCGTCGCGACCTACGGCCATCACTTCCACCATCCCGGCCAGATCACCATCGGCTCGGCGGCGGATTACGTCGAGAAGCTGCGCGCCTGCCACGTCATCGTCGACCAGGACGAACGCCGCGCGCTGATCCGCACCCGCGCCGCCGCGCTCGCCGCGGCGGCGGGCTTCACGCTGGTCGAGGACGAAGGGCTGGTGGCCGAGAATGCCGGCCTCACCGAATGGCCGGTGCCGATGCTCGGCCGCTTCGATGCCGACTTCCTCACCGTGCCGCCCGAGGTGATCCAGCTCACCGCGCGCGTGAACCAGAAATATTTCGTGTGCCGTGCGGCCGACGGGTCCCTCGCCGACGCCTTCGTCTGCACCGCGAATATCGAGGCGACCGACGGCGGCACCAAGATCGTCGAGGGCAATCGCAAGGTGCTGGCCGCCCGCCTGTCCGACGCGCGCTTCTTCTACGACACCGACCTGAAGACCCCGCTCGAAGAGCAGGTGGCGAAGCTGTCTAACATCGTCTTCCACGAAAAGCTCGGCACCGTGGCGGACAAGGTCGACCGCATCGCCAAACTCGCCCGCTGGCTGGTGGAAGAGGGTGTAATCCCTCCCCGTGCCGGGGAGGAGCCGATGAGCCTCGCCGCCATGGCGGAGCGTGCCGCGCGTCTCGCCAAGGCGGACCTCGTCACCGGCATGGTCGGCGAATTCCCCGAACTCCAGGGCCTGATGGGCGGCTATTACGCCGCCGCGCAGGGCGAGCCGCAGGCGGTGGCGGACGCGATCCGCGATCACTACAAGCCGGTCGGGCAGGGCGACGACGTGCCGACCGCACCGGTGACCGTGGCGGTGAGCCTCGCGGACAAGCTCGATACGCTCGCCTCCTTCTTCGCGATCGGCGAATTGCCGACCGGATCCAAGGATCCCTTCGCCTTGCGCCGCGCCGCCCTCGGCGTGATCCTGCTGATCGAGCGTTCGCAGTTGCGGCTCGGCATGCTCGCGCCGTTCGGCGTGGCGGTCACCAACGTCGTGCAGAGCGTGCTCGGCCGCACCGCGCAGGCCGATCCCAATTTCGCGCTCTACCTCGAAAAGGTCACGCAGATCGCGCCCGACCGCAATCTGCCGCAGGATGAATTCGACCGCCGCATGGCGCTGATGACCGAAGCGCTCGGTGATTTCGAGATCGTGCTGAAGCCGGAAACCGAAAAGGTCTTCCATTTCCTCCAGCAGGGTCGCGAGCGTATCCGCGAAACGCCGGTGCAGCTGCTCGGCTTCTTCGCCGACCGGCTGAAGGTGCAGCAGCGCGAGGCGGGCGTGCGCCACGACCTGATCGACGCGGTGTTCGCGCTGGGCGGCGAGGACGATCTGGTCCGTCTGCTCGCCCGCGTCGCGGCGTTGCAGGCGTTCGTCGGCAGCGACGACGGCGCGAACCTGCTCGCCGGCTACAAGCGCGCCGCCAACATCCTCAAGAAGGAGGGTTTCTCCCCTCTCCCCTCGCGAGAGGGGCAAGGCGCGCCAGCGCCGCGGGGTGAGGGTGAGCGCGGGACGGCTGGTGATCCTGACCCTTCCGCCGGGAGAGCGAATCCGCTGTCCTACACGCCCGAAAAAGCGGAAGGCGATCTCATCGCCGCGCTCGACTCGGCCGAACCCGCCGCCGCCGCCGCGGTCGCGGCGGAGGATTTCGAGGGCGCGATGGTGGCATTGGCGTCGCTGCGCGCGCCGATCGATGCGTTCTTTGACAGTGTGACCGTCAACGATGCCGATCCGGCGAAGCGCGCCGCGCGTCTCGCGCTGCTTGCCCGCGTCCGCGCCGCCGTGCACGGCGTCGCCGATTTTTCGAAGATCGAGGGGTAGGAAGACACCTCCCACGTAGCGTCAACTTCGACAACTTCCGAACGTCGGGTATGCTTCCTTCCTCCCCGGGGCCGAGCATTCGAACCGTAGCTAAGGACCAGCGATGACCCAATACGTGTACCGTTTCGGTGGCGGCGTTTCGGACGGGGGGAAGGGCGACAAGAATCTGCTCGGCGGCAAGGGCGCGAACCTTGCCGAAATGGCGTCGATCGGCCTGCCGGTGCCCCCCGGCTTCACGATCAGCACCGCGATGTGCACGCGCTATTACGAGGATGGCGAGCAATTTCCCCAGAGCCTGCGCGACGAAGTGGCGCACGGGATCGCGCATATCGAGGGGATCACCGACAAGGCGTTCGGCGATGCCGCCAATCCGCTGCTCGTCTCGGTCCGCTCGGGCGCGCGCGTGTCGATGCCGGGCATGATGGACACCGTCCTCAACCTCGGCCTCAACGACACCACGGTGGAGGGGCTGGCCGCCCGCTCGGGCGACGAGCGCTTCGCCTGGGACAGCTACCGTCGCTTCATCCAGATGTACGCCGACGTGGTGCTCGAACTCGATCACGGCGCCTTCGAGGAGGCGCTGGAGATCGCCAAGGAAGACAATGGCTACACGCTCGACACCGAACTGACCGCCGCCGACCTCAAGGCGCTGGTCGCCGAATACAAGGGGCTGGTCGAGCAGGAATGGGGCAAGCCCTTCCCGCAGGACGTCCACGATCAGCTGTGGGGCGCGGTCGGCGCGGTGTTCGGATCGTGGCAGTCGGAGCGCTCCAAGGTCTATCGCCGGTTGAACGACATTCCCGCCGACTGGGGCACGGCGGTCAACGTCCAGGCGATGGTGTTCGGCAACATGGGCGACACCTCGGCCACCGGCGTCGCCTTCACCCGCGATCCCTCGACCGGCGCCAATGCCTATTACGGCGAATTTCTCATCAATGCTCAAGGGGAAGACGTCGTCGCCGGCATCCGCACGCCGCAATATCTCACCAAAGCCGCGCGCGAGGAGGCCGGCGCCAAGCCCGCCTCGATGGAAGAGGCGATGCCGGAGGTGTTCGCCGAGCTCGCCGCGGTGTTCGACCGGCTGGAAACCCACTATCGCGACATGCAGGACATCGAGTTCACGGTCGAACAGGCCAAGCTCTGGATGCTGCAGACCCGCTCGGGCAAGCGCACCGCCAAGGCGGCGCTCAAGATCGCGGTCGACATGGCGAGCGAAGGGCTCATCACCCGCGAGGAGGCGATCCTGCGCGTCGATCCGATGGCGCTCGACCAGCTGCTCCACCCGACGCTCGATCCGGACGCGCCGCGCGACGTGATCGCCAAGGGGCTGCCGGCCAGCCCCGGCGCCGCCTCGGGGGCGGTGGTGTTCGATGCCGACACCGCGGAGAAGCGCAAGGCGGCCGGCGACAAGGTGATCCTCGTCCGCGTCGAAACCAGCCCCGAGGATATCCATGGCATGCACGCGGCGGAGGGCATCCTGACCGCGCGCGGCGGCATGACCAGCCACGCCGCCGTCGTCGCGCGCGGCATGGGGCGCCCCTGCGTCTCGGGCGCCGGATCGCTGTCGATCGCGGCGAAGGACAAGGTGATGAAGGTTGCCGGCCGCGAAATCCGCGAGGGCGACATCATCACCATCGACGGCGCCAGCGGCGAGGTGATGGCGGGATCGGTGGCGACGGTGCAGCCCGAACTGGCCGGCGACTTCGGCACGCTGATGGAATGGGCCGACGGCGTGCGCCGGCTGAAGGTGCGCGCCAATGCCGAAACCCCGCTCGACTGCCGCACCGCGCGCGATTTCGGCGCGGAGGGCGTCGGACTGTGCCGCACCGAGCATATGTTCTTCGACGCCGACCGCATCACCGCGGTGCGCCAGATGATCCTGGCGAGCGACGAGGCAGGCCGCCGCGCCGCGCTCGCCAAGCTGCTCCCTGCGCAGCGCAGCGACTTCACCGCGATCTTCGAGGTGATGGCCGGCCTGCCGGTGACCGTGCGCCTGCTCGACCCGCCGCTGCACGAATTCCTGCCGCACGAGGAGAACGAATTCGCCGAGGTCGCCGCGGCGGCCGACGTCGATGTCGAGGTGCTCAAGCGCCGGGCTGCCGAACTGCATGAATTCAATCCCATGCTCGGCCATCGCGGCTGTCGCCTCGGCGTGACCTACCCCGAGATCTACGAGACGCAGGCGCGCGCGATCTTCGAGGCGGCACTGGACGTGGCGGAAAAGTCCGGCGCGGCGCCGATCCCGGAGGTGATGATCCCGCTCGTCGCCACCAAGCGCGAGCTCGACCTGATGAAGGCGGTGGTCGACACGGCGGCGCGCGCCGTGTTCGCGGAGCGCGGGCGGACGGTCGACTATCTCGTGGGCACGATGATCGAGCTGCCCCGCGCCGCGCTGAAGGCGGGCGAGATCGCCGAGACGGGCGAGTTCTTCTCCTTCGGCACCAACGACCTGACCCAGACGACGCTGGGCGTCAGCCGCGACGATGCCGCGCGCTTCCTCGGCGCCTATGTCGAACAGGGCATCTACGCCAAGGACCCGTTCGTCAGCCTGGATGTCGACGGCGTCGGCGAACTGGTCGAACTGGCGGCGGAGCGCGGCCGCAAGACCCGCCCCGGCATCAAGCTCGGCATCTGCGGCGAACATGGCGGCGACCCGGCCAGCATCGCCTTCTGCGCCAGGGTCGGGCTCGATTACGTCTCCGCCTCGCCCTACCGCGTGCCGATCGCGCGGCTGGCGGCGGCGCAGGCGGCGTTGAAGTAACGCCCCCTTCCGTCATCCCTGCCTTCGCGGGGATGACGGAGGAAGCGCAGAGTTGAACATCAATTCAGGTTTGCTTGACCCCGCGGCGTCGCCCCCGCTATCGCCGCCGGCAACGACAGGAGAGTGACGGGCGATGAAAAAGCTCTATCCCGATGCGGCAGCGGCGCTCGACGGCCTGCTCCACGACGGCATGACGATCTGCGCCGGCGGTTTCGGCCTGTGCGGCATCCCCGAACGGCTGATCGACGCCATCCAGGCCTCCGGCGTCAAGGACCTCACCATCGCCAGCAACAATGCCGGCATCGACGGCGAAGGGCTCGGCAAGCTGCTGCGCACCCGTCAGGTCAGGAAGATGATCTCCAGCTACGTCGGCGAGAACAAGGAGTTCGAGCGCCAGTATCTGTCCGGCGAGCTGGAGGTGGAATTCTGCCCGCAGGGCACGCTCGCCGAACGCTGCCGGGCCGGCGGCGCGGGCATCCCCGGCTTCTACACCAGGACCGGCGTCGGCACGCTGGTGGCGGAGGGCAAGGAGGTGAAGAGCTTCGACGGCGAGGATTACATCCTCGAACGCGGCATCCGCGCCGACCTCTCGATCATCAAGGGGTGGAAGGCGGACGAGAGCGGCAACCTGATCTTCCGCAAGACCGCGCGCAACTTCAACCAGCCGATGGCGACCGCGGGGCGCATCTGCGTCGCCGAGGTGGAAGAGGTGGTGCCGGTCGGCAGCCTCGATCCCGATCACATCCACCTGCCCGGCATCTACGTGAAGCGGATGATCGTCGGCGGCCCTTACGACAAGAAGATCGAGTTCCGCACCGTCCGCGAACGCGAGAGCGCATGATGCGGCGGGCGGTCTTCGCGCTGACGACCGCGGCGCTGCTGACCGCGTGCGGCGGGCGCGGCGAACGCGTCGCCACGCTGCCCGCGCCGGGGCAGACCTACACGGCGGACGGCAAGGTCGTACAGATCACCGGCCTGAAAGCACTCCCGGCGCCCGGTGAAGCTCCTGCGGCGGGTGCGCAGGCCGCGGCGCCGGTGCCGCCGCAATTCCAGTATCTCTACGGCTCGGCGGAGTCGCTGGCGCTCAGCCGTCAGGCGTTCCGTGCGCTCGTCTCGTACGCCACGTATCGCAAGGCGGCGGGCGACAGCGTCGTGTTGGCGCCGGGCGCGACGCTCGCGATGCCGCGTTGGGAGCCTTGCAATGGCAAGCAACGAGCAGCAGTCTTCGATGCCGACGAAACAGTGCTCCTTAACCTTGGCGTAGAAGGCTTGGCGGCGCGCAATCCGGGCGCAGCGTTTGATCCGGCGCAATGGGCGCGCTGGGAGCGCACCGGCGCAAAAGCGGTCGCACCTGTCCCGGGCGCTGTCGAGGCGTTCGCTGCGCTGCGCGATGCGAACATCGCCGTCATCATCAACAGCAACCGCTCTGCCTCGGAATATGCCGGAACCATTGCCGCCTTGAAGGCGGCGGGACTGGGCGATTTCATGCTCGGGGTCGATCTGTTTTTGAACAATCAAAAATCGCCCGGCAAAGACTCTCGGCGAACCGCCATCGCCCAGCGCTATTGCGTCGTCGCGATGGCCGGCGACCAGCTCGGCGACTTCACGGACCTGTTCAACGCCGGCCTGTCCTCCACCGACCGTCGCCGCGCCGCCGATACCGGCCCGATCGGCGAGATGTGGGGCAACGGCTGGTTCGTGCTGCCCAACCCGGTCTATGGCACCGGCTTGAAGGGCGGCTTCGACGACATATTCCCGGCGGACAGGCGCTGGGTCGATGGAGGCGCGCAATGAGCGACAAGCCGATACCGATGAACCTCGATCGCTATGCCGAGCTGATCGGCGGCAGCGCGGAGTTCCTGCGCGTATGGGCCAAGGTCGATGGCCCGGTCACCTGCTTCGTCAATCCGGTGCCGATCGGCCCCGACCCGTTCGCCTTCGGCCTCGCCATGGTCGATTGCGTCCGCCACGCCGCCAGGGCCTATGCGCGCGCCGTCAATATCGACGAGGCGGAGGCACTGGCGCGCATCTGGGAAGGGCTGGATGCGGAACGAGCCGCGCCGACGACCGACCCGATCTCGATCACCGCCAAAAGGGATGTGAACTGATATGCCGTGGGATCGCAACCAGATGGCCGCACGCGCCGCGCAGGAGCTGCGCGACGGCTATTACGTCAACCTCGGCATCGGCATCCCGACGCTGGTCGCCAACAACATCCCCGCCGGCATGACGGTGACGTTGCAGTCCGAGAACGGCATGCTGGGGATCGGGCCTTTCCCCTATGAGGACGAGGTCGACCCGGACCTCATCAATGCGGGCAAGCAGACGATCAGCGAGCTGCCGCAGAGTGCCTATTTCGGCAGCGAGCAGAGCTTCGCGATGATCCGCGGCGGTCATATCGACCTGACCGTGCTCGGCGCGATGGAGGTGAGCGAGGGCGGCGACATCGCCAACTGGATGATCCCCGGCAAGATGATCAAGGGCATGGGCGGGGCGATGGACCTCGTCGCCGGCGTCAAGCAGATCATCGTCGTGATGGACCATAATGCCAAGGACGGCAGCCCGAAGTTCATCCCGGCCTGTTCGCTGCCGCTGACCGGCAAGAACGTGGTCGACATGATCGTGACGGACCTCGCCGTCTTCCGCCGGCCCGATCATGCGACGCCGTTCCAGCTGATCGAACTGGCCCCCGGCGTGACCGCGGACGAGGTCGCGGCCAAGACGAGCGCGCGGTATCTGCCAGCGGAATAAATGGCCGTTGCGAGGTCCGAGGGTAATTTAACGATCGTCAACCTTGGCGTTCGTGCAGCTTTCGGTTAACGCGCACCCATCATGGCAACCCGACCGCAGACGCTGTACGAAAAGATCTGGGCCGCGCACGTCGTCGAGACGCGTGACGACGGCACCTGCCTCATCTACATCGACCGTCACCTCGTGCATGAGGTGACGAGCCCGCAGGCGTTCGAGGGACTGCGCGCCGCCGGCCGCCGGGTCCGCCGCCCGGAGCTGACGCTGGCGGTGCCGGATCATAACCTGCCGACCACGCCCCGCCTCGACGCCGCCGGCCGCCCGATCCCGATCGCCGATCCGGAAAGCGCGCAGCAACTCGACGCCCTGCGGCGCAACACCGCCGAATTCGGCGTCGACTATATCGATGCGACCGCGGCGGAGCAGGGGATCGTCCACGTCGTGGGACCCGAACTGGGTTTCACCCTGCCCGGCACGACCCTGGTCTGCGGCGACAGCCACACCTCGACGCACGGCGCGCTGGGCGCGCTCGCCTTCGGCATCGGCACCAGCGAGGTGGAGCATGTGCTCGCCACGCAGACGCTGCTGCTCAGCCCGTCGAAGACGATGGAGGTCCGCGTCGACGGCACGCTCGGTTATGGCGTCAGCCCCAAGGACGTGATCCTGGCGATCATGGGCCGGATCGGCGCAGCGGGCGGCACCGGCCACGTGATCGAATATACCGGCGAGGTGGTGCGCGCCATGTCGGTGGAAGGGCGGATGACGCTCGCCAATATGTCGATCGAGGGTGGTGCGCGGGCCGGTCTGGTCGCGCCCGACGACACCACCTTCGCCTATATCAAGGGTCGACCGATGGCCCCGTCGGGTGAGGCCTGGGACAAGGCCGTCGCCTGGTGGCGCAGCCTCGCCACCGATCCCGGCGCAACCTACGACACCGTGGTGCGGCTCGATGCGACGGGAATCGCGCCGGCGCTGACCTGGGGAACCAGCCCCGAGGATGTGGTGCCGATCACCGGCGTGGTGCCGGAGCCGGAGAGTTTCGCCGATCCCGCCAAGCGCGACGCCGCCCGCCGCAGCCTGGACTATATGGGCCTCACCCCCGGCACGGCGATGCAGGACGTGGCGATCCAGCACGTCTTCATCGGCAGCTGCACCAACAGCCGCATCGAGGATCTGCGCGCCGCCGCCGCCGTCGCCGACGGGCGCCGCGTCGCGGACGGCGTGCGGGCGATGGTGGTGCCGGGATCGGGGCTGGTGAAGCGGCAGGCGGAGGCCGAGGGGCTCGACCGCGTGTTCGTGTCCGCCGGCTTCGAATGGCGCGAGCCGGGCTGTTCGATGTGCCTGGCGATGAACCCCGACAAGGTGCCGGCCGGCGAGCGCTGTGCCTCGACATCGAACCGGAATTTCGTTGGTCGTCAAGGACCTGGAGCCCGCACCCATTTGTTGTCCCCGGCAATGGCGGCGGCAGCGGCGGTGACCGGGCGGCTCGCCGACGTGCGTGATCTGATGGGAGGACGGCCGTGAAGAAGGTGCTGGTATTGTTGGTCGCAGGCGCGATGATGAGCGGCATCGCCGCCTATGTGGCGGGTGCGCGCGCGCCGCTCACGTCGGTCAAGACGCAACACTGATCCGCCGATGCAGCCTGTCACCCGCGTCAGCGGCACCGCCTATCCCTGGGGTGCCAAGAACATCGACACCGACATCATCATTCCGGCGCATTGGCTGAAGACGATCACCCGTGCCGGCCTGGGTCGCGGTGCGTTCGAGACGGTGCGGGCGCAGCCGGGCAACGTCTTCGACGATCCGCGCTATGCCGGGGCACCGATCCTGATCGCCGGCGACAATTTCGGCTGCGGGTCGAGCCGCGAGCATGCCGCCTGGGCGCTCGCGGACATGGGCGTGCGCGCGGTCATCGCACCGAGCTTCTCCGACATCTTTTCGGGCAATGCCTTCAAGAACGGCATCGTCCCCGTCGTGCTGCCGCAGGACGCCGTCGACCGGCTGGTCGAGGTGGCGCGCGACCAGCCGGTCACTGTCGATCTGGAGACGATGACGGTGACCACCCCGTATCAGGACCGCTTCGCCTTCCATCTCGATCCGTTTCGCCGCCGTTGCCTGATGGAAGGGCTGGACGAGATCGGGCTGACACTGGCAAGGGATACCGCGATTTCGAAATTCGAAGGTGCGGTGAACGAACACCGCCCCTGGATCGGGAGCAGGAGCGGTTATGCGGGCATTGCTGTCAACGGCGTCGGGCGGACCTGAAACTCTGAAATTGACCGAGCTGCCCGATCCGGTGCCGGCCGCGGGGCAGGTGCTGGTGGCGGTGAAGGCCTGCGCGATCAACTATCCCGACGTCCTCATCATCGAGGACAAATACCAGTTCAAGCCGCAGCGCCCCTTCGCACCGGGCGGCGAGATCGCCGGCACGATCGAGGCGCTCGGCGAGGGTGTCAGCGACTGGCAGGTCGGCGACCGGGTGATGGGGGTGATCGGCCACGGCGGCCTCGCCACCCGCATCGTCACCGAACCGCAACGCCTCTACCGCCTGCCTGAGGAGCGTGATTTTGCCGAAGGGGCGGCGCTGATCCTCACCTATGGCACCACGATCCACGCGTTGCTCGACCGTGGGCGGTTGCGGGCCGGGCAGTCGCTACTGGTGCTCGGCGCGGCCGGCGGGGTGGGGCTGGCGGCGATCGAGCTGGGCAAGGCCTATGGCGCGCGCGTCGTCGCGGCCGTGTCCTCCGAAGAGAAGGCTGCGGCCGCCAGGGCGGCGGGTGCCGACGAGACGCTGATCTATGGCCGCGCGCCGTTCGACAAGGACCAGTCGAAGGCGCTGGCCGAGCAGTTCAAGGCCGCAGGTGGCCGGTCCGGCTTCGACGTGATCTACGATCCGGTGGGTGGCGATTATGCCGAGCCCGCCTTGCGCGCGATCGGGTGGGAGGGGCGCTATCTGGTCGTCGGCTTCCCGGCAGGCATCCCGAAGCTGCCGCTCAACCTCACCCTGTTGAAGAGCTGCGATGTGTGTGGCGTGTTCTGGGGAGCCTTCGCCGCCCGCGACCCGCAGGCCAATGCCGCGCATGTCGAGGAGCTGTTCCGCCTCTGGCGGGATGGCGCCATCGCGCCCAAGGTCACCCAGCGTTTCCCCTTCGAGCAGGGCGGCGATGCCATCGCCACGATGGCGGCCCGCGCCGCCATCGGCAAGTTGGTGGTGGAGGTCAGCGCAGGATAAGCACCGTCCCGGCGATCATCGCCCATAGCACCAGCGAAATCGCGGTACCGATCAGCACCCCGGCCAGCGGCGGTGCGCGCTCGGGCGTGGCCATGGGGGCGGGTCCGTTCGACATCATCCTTCTCCATCCGGTCGCTCGTCATGGGCAACCTGCTGTTTATATGATGCGGAAAGGCCAGGAGTTCCATAGCGACGATTATGGACATTCCGCTTTTTCGAAATCCAGCCGCGACGCGGCAGGTGTCCGGCGGCACGTTGCGCGGCCGGGTGGCGCCGCCTATGTGTCGATGATGGAATTGCGGGGAACGGGCCATGACGATGTTCGATGACAGGCGACGGGCCGAAGAAGCGCATTTCGCGCGCTCCGAAGAGATGGCCTTTCGCATCACCGCGCGGCGCAATCGCCTGCTCGCCCAATGGGCTGCGGCACAGATGCGGCTGACGCCCGAGGAAACCGACGCCTATGCCAAGGCGGTTGTCCAGGCCGATTTCGAGGAAGCGGGTGACGAGGACGTGATCCGCAAGCTGCTCGGCGACCTGACCGCCGCCGGGGTGGAGACGGACGATGCCGCCGTCCGCCGCGCGCTCGCCGAACAGTCGATCGAGGCGCGCCGCCAGCTGATCGAAAGCCAGCCGGAGTAAGCGCATGCCGATGGCCGCCGACGATATCGCCGCGCTGATCCGCGCCGCCATCCCCGACGCCGAGGTCGAGATCACCGATCTCGCCGGCGACGGGGACCATTATGCCGCCCGCGTGACGTCCGCGAGCTTCGCCGGCCTGCCGCTGCGCAAGCAGCATCAGGCTGTCTATGCCGCACTCGGCCACCGCATGGGCGGCGAACTCCATGCGCTGCAATTGAAGACCGCAGCCGCCTGAGGATGATGACCATGACCGATGATACCCACGCCCGCATCGACGCCGTCGTAAAGGCCAATCCCGTGGTGCTGTTCATGAAGGGCAGCCCGCTGTTCCCGCAGTGCGGCTTCTCCAGCCGCGCCATCGCGATCCTTGACCACCTCGATGCCAAGTACGAGAGCGTCGACGTGTTGCAGGACCAGGGCATCCGCCAGGGGATCAAGGCCTATTCCGACTGGCCGACCATCCCGCAGCTCTACGTCAACGGCGAATTCGTTGGCGGGTCGGACATCATGATGGAGATGTACGAGAGCGGCGAACTCGCCACGCTGATCAAGGGCGACGCCGCCGCGGGCTGATCCCGCTCGAGCAAGCCATATGGGTCGCGGATGCCGAACGGTGTCCGCGGCCTTTTTCATGTGCGGATGGCCGGGTGCGGGTGGATCCGCGAGGCGGATCCACCCTGCTGAGGCGTCGAACGCTCGGCTGCCTGGTAATAAAGCAGATGGCATGCCAATTCGCGCAATCCGCTGAAAATGGCCACCACGATGGTTAACGCGACTGTTGGGTCGGGGTGATCTGTAAAGTCGCCCGACACATCCATGCACAATCCAACTCCACGCCTTGACTACGAACGTAATCGATGCGATTACAAGCGTAGTTGAAGAGGGAGCGTGTCATGGCCGAACGAATCAGCGATGCCGAACATGCCGTGATGGAGGTGCTGTGGGACGAGGCGCCGCTCACCGCGCAGGACGTTGCCGAACGGGTCGATCCGGCGCGCGGCTGGAGTGCCAACACGGTCAAGACGTTGCTCGGCCGCCTGCTCGCCAAGGCGGCGATCGCGCATCAGGAGGATGGCCGCCGCTATCTCTATCGTCCGCTGGTCGCCCGTGACGATTACGTATCGGGCGAATCGAAGCGGCTGATCGATCGTCTGTTCGGCGGCAAGCTGACGCCGCTCGTCGCGCATCTCGCCGAGCGCGACGCGCTGACCGCGCAGGACATTGCGGAGATCGAGGCGCTGCTGAAGGACCTCAAGCAATGACCGGCTGGCTGATCGAGGCGCTGATCGCCTCCACCCTGCTGATGGGGCTGGTCCTGCTGCTCCGCCGGCCGGTGCGCAACCAGTTCGGGCCGCAGGTCGCTTATGCCCTGTGGGCCTTGCCCGTCATGCGGCTCGTGCTGCCGCCGCTGCCGGACGCCTGGCGGCAGGCGGCGGTGACGCCGATCTCGCGCGCGGGCGAGACGATCACGATCTTCGTCGTCGACGGCGGCGTGCAGGCGGGATCGGCGGCTGAGGCGCCGGCGTCGATCTGGCCGGGCATCGCGATGGTCGTCGGGGCGCTGTGGGCGGCGGGGGCGCTCGCCTTCCTCGTCTGGCACCTGACCAGCCACACCCGCTTCTGCCGCCGGCTGCTCGGCTCGGCCGCCACGGTCGAGGAGGTGAGGGGGGTGCGCGTCATCGCCAGCCCTGCGGCGCCCGGCCCGCTCGCCTTCGGGGTGCTGCGCCGCTACGTCGCCTTTCCGACCGACTTCGCCGATCGCTACGATGCCGACGAGCGCGAACTGGCGCTGGAGCATGAGATCGGCCACCACCAGCGCGGCGACCTGATCGCCAACTGGATCGCGCTCGCCGTGCTCGCCATCCACTGGTTCAACCCGGTCGCCTGGCGCGCGTTCAGCGCGTTCCGCGCCGACCAGGAACTTGCCAACGACGCCCGCGTGCTCGCCGGCCGATCGACGATCGACCGCCACGCTTATGCCTGCGCCATCGTCAAGGCTGCGCACGGCGGCGCCGTGTCGGCAGCGTGTCACCTTCACACCATCGACGATCTGAAAGGGAGAATCCGGATGCTGTCCACTTCGCCGCGCTCGCGCCGCCGCCTCGCCGCGGGTGGTGCGCTCGTCTCCACGCTGGTCCTTGCCGGGCTGGGCATCACCGCGTCCGGCACCAGTGCCGCCGCTGCGATCTCCGGCAAGGTCGGCCGGACGATCGGTGCCGACCTGCAGGACGCCCCGCCGGCGCCGCCCGCGCCGCCCGCCCCGGCGATGCCGGCGGACCCCGCGCTGCCAGCCGCTCCCCCCGCACCGCCGGCGCCTGCCGCCGAGGGCAAGGTGCGCCACGTCGTCGTCAAGCGCGTCGACAAGGATGGCAAGGTCAGCACCTATACCTCGTCGACGGATGGTCGTTTCGACGATGCGGCGATCCAGGCGATGGTCGATCGCTCCCTCAAGATGGCGCCCGAGGTTCGCGAACGCCGCTGCGTCGACGGCCGGGACGGTGCGGCACGCGAACTGGTGGTGAACAGCGAGGCAGGCGGCAAGCGCATGATGGTGATCTGCACCAACCGCATCGAGGCGATGGCCTCGTCGGGAGCGGCGGCGGCCGCGCACGCCGATGCCATGCGCGTCAATGCGAGCGCCATGCGCATCAACGCCGAGGCGATCCGCCGCAATGCCATGGCGACCGCGCTCGCCAGCGTCGCCGCGTCGCGCGCCGATATCGCCGCCAATCGCGCGATGGCGGACGCGGATCGCACCAAGGCGCTGGCCGAAATGGACGCGGCGATGGCCGAACTGCGCGCCGAAGCCGCCGAGACCGACAAGGATTGATGCCCCTCCCGGCCATCCTTCGCCGACCCGCGAAGGATGGCCGCCCCTTGCGTCGCAGCGCGGACCGGGCCACATCCCTTGCCGATGCCTGAGTATCCGACCGGTATTCCGATTGAACTCGAGCCGCTTGTCACCCGCGTGCTCGCCCCCAATCCCTCGCCCTACACCGGCAGCGGCACGCAGACGCATATCGTCGGGCAGCGCGATGTCGCGATCATCGATCCCGGCCCGGACGATCCGGCGCATGTCGCGGCGCTCCTGGCCTCGGTTCGGAATCGCCCGGTGCGGGCAATCGTCATCACCCATCATCATCGCGATCACAGCCCGGCGAGCCGCCCGCTCGCGGCGGCGACCGGCGCGCCGATCGTCGGTGCCGCGCCCGTCCACAAGGCGAGCGACAGCCCACGGCTGGATGCCGCCTTCGACGCCGATTACGCCCCCGACCGCATCCTCGGCGAGGGCGACCGGGTGAGCGGCGACGGCTGGACGCTGGAGGCGATCGCGACGCCGGGCCACACCTCCCATCACCTCGCCTTCGCCCTGCCGGAGAGCGATGCGCTGTTTTCCGGCGATCACGTCATGGGATGGGCGACCAGCGTAATCTCGCCGCCCGACGGCGACATGGGCGCTTACATGGCCAGCCTCGACAAGCTGCTCGCCCGGAATGACCGCATCTACTACCCGGGCCATGGCGAGGCGGTGAGCGCGCCGCAACGGCTGGTGCGCGGCATGCTGGGCCATCGCAAGCAGCGCGAAGGCCAGATCCTGCGCCTGCTGCGCGAGGCGCCGCGCGGCCTTTCGACGATGACGGAGCGCATGTATGTCGGGCTCGATCCGCGGCTGATCCCGGCAGCGGAGCGTTCGGTGCTGGCGCATCTGTACGACCTGCGCGGGCGCGGACTGGTGGACGAGGAGGGCGAAGCATGGCGGATCGCGGCGTGAACGATCCGGCGGCGGCGCCCGCGCCCTTACCCCCGCAGCGATCCTCCACCGGCTCGTTCCTCGGCAAGGTGGCGGGCGTCATCATCCTCGTCGGCCTTGCCGTGCTGGTCGGCCTGTGGGGCGTTCAGCGTTATGTGGAGCGGCGGCTGGCGCCAGACCCCACCACCGTCGCCAGCGCCAGCCTGCAGGGCCTGCGCGAACAGAACCGCCTGTCCGCCTTCGCCGCGCGCTTCGTCGCGGTCAGCACCTCGCGCCAGTCGCAACTGGGCCTGTCGACCGAGAAGACGCTCATCATGCCGGGCCTCGTCCGCTACGAGGTCGATCTCGGCAAGCTGACGCAGAAGGATGTCGCCTGGGACCCGGACACCGATACGCTGTCCGTGCGCCTGCCGCCGATCGAATTGGACGGGCCGCAGGTCGACCTGACGCAGATCCGCGAATATGGCACCGGCGGCATCCTGTCGCGCTTGACCGATGCCGAGACGCGGCTCGATTCCGCCAACCGCCGCGCCGGGCAGGCGGAACTGGTGCGGCAGGCCCGCGATGCGACGCCGATGAAGCTCGCCAGGGATGCGACGCGACGCGCGGTGGAGAGCAGCTTCGCCATGCCGCTGCGGGCCGCCGGGATCGATGCGACGGTCAAGGTGACCTTCGCCGACGATCCGACCGCGGCGACCGAGCGCTGGGACACCAGCCGCTCGCTGGAAGAGGTGCTCGGAAACCGGCGTTGAGGGCGGCGGCCGGATCGCCTACGGGGGTGCCATGGAACTGACCAACAGCTTTGCCGGGCTAGACCTCCGCGCCGAGATCGAGCGGCTCCGCAAGGAGCGCAATGCCGTGATCCTGGCGCATTATTACCAGAAGCCCGAGCTTCAGGACTTGGCCGATTTCGTCGGCGACAGCCTGGACCTCAGCCGCAAGGCGCAGGCGACCGATGCGGACGTCATCGCCTTTTGCGGCGTGCGCTTCATGGCGGAAACGGCGAAGATCCTCAGCCCCGACAAGACGGTGGTGCTGCCCGACATCGACGCCGGGTGCAGCCTGGAGGACAGCTGCCCACCCGAACAGTTCGCCGCCTTCCGCGCCGCGCATCCGGATCACATCGCGCTCACCTACATCAACTGTTCGACCGAGGTGAAGGCGCTGAGCGATATCATCGTCACCTCGTCGTCGGCCGAGACGATCCTGGCGCAGCTGCCGCGCGATCAGAAGATCATTTTCGGTCCGGACCGCAACCTCGGCGGTTACCTGCAACGCAAGACGGGGCGCGAGCTGCTGCTATGGCCGGGCGTGTGCATCGTGCACGAGGCGTTCAGCGAAACCGAGCTGATGAAGCTGAAGGCGCAGCATCCCGGCGCGCCGGTCGCCGCGCATCCCGAATGCCCGGCGGTGATCCTGGATCATGCCGATTACGTCGGCTCGACCCGCGGCATCCTGGAATATGCGCAGGCGATGACCGGCGACACGCTGATCGTCGCGACCGAGCCGCACATCATCCATCAGATGGAAAAGGCGATGCCCGCCAAGCGCTTCATCGGCGCGCCGGGCGCGGACGGCAATTGCAACTGCAACATCTGCCCGTACATGGCACTCAACACGATGGAGAAGCTCTACGTCGCGTTGCGCGACCTGACGCCGCGGATCGAGATCGAGGAAAGCCTGCGCGTGAAGGCGAAGTCCAGCCTGGATGCGATGCTCGCGATGGCGTCCGGCACGGTCGGGCAGGGCGATCTTGGCCCGCGTCGCGCGGTGCCGGTGACGGGCGACTGAGCGATCGGGGCGAGGCGCTCAGAGCGCGGGCGCGGCCTGCATGCAGCGCAACCGGTCGCGTGCCTCGTCGACATGGATGGCGATCATCGGCATGTCCAGCCGGTCGGCCAGTTCCAGCGCCGCCGTCAGCATGCGATGCAGTTCGGCCGTTGCCGCGTGCGTTTCCATGTCGATGATCCCCCAAAGCCCCGACCGCGAATGCACAAGTCTCCATTTGGTTCCCTGCTTCGCTCGAGAAAGTATCCATGACCCGATTCACCTTGGACGGCTTCGATCCTGACGCTTTCGTGGCGGCCACGCTTGCCGAGGATTGCGGGCAGGCAGGCGACATCACTTCCGCCGCGGTGATCCCGGCCGAGGCGCGCTTCGCCGGCGTCATGGACACGCGCGAGGCGATCGTCGTCGCCGGCCTGCCCCTCGCCGAAGCGTTCTTCCGCACGCTCGACCCGGAGGTACGCTGCACCGCTCTGGTGGCCGATGGCGAAAAGGTGAGGGCCGGCACGCCACTGATGCGCATCGACGGGTTGGCACGGGCCATGCTCACCGCGGAACGGTCGGCACTCAACACGGTGCAGCACCTGTCCGGCATCGCGACGCTGACCCGAGCCCATGTCGATGCGATCGCCGGCACCGGTGCGATCCTGCTCGACACCCGCAAGACCATCCCGGGCCTGAGGCGGCTGGAGAAATACGCCACCCGCATGGGCGGTGCGCAGAACCACCGCATGGGCCTGTGGGATGCGGCGATGATCAAGGACAATCACGTCGCGGTGGCCGGCGGCGTCGCGGCGGCGGTCGATCGTGCCGTCGCCGCCGGCATCGCGCGGATCATCGTGGAGGTCGACCGCATCGACCAGATCGCGCCCGCGCTCGCCGCGGGAGCGACGCACCTGCTGCTCGACAACATGCCGCCCGCCATGCTGCGCGAGGCGGTGGGCATCGTCGACGGGCGGGTGCCGACGGAGGCTTCGGGCGGCGTGCGTCTCGACACGATCCGCGCCATCGCCGAGAGCGGCGTCACCTATATCTCGGTCGGCCGTCTCACCCAATCTGCACCGGCGGCGGACATCGGGCTCGATTTCGCCTTGGCGTGATCGCCGTGCCGCGGCTAGGCTGCACCCCGTATCCGCAAGGGGGGAACACGCCATGAGCAAGCCGCCGTCGATCGTCCGGTTCGAGCAATTCTACTGGGCCTCCGTCATTCTGTCGCTGATCAACGGCCTGCTCAACTGGCGGGTGTCGCAGGCGACACTGGCGGCCAATCCCGTGCTCGCCAATGCGACCTGGCTGCTGCCGGTCATGCAGCTGGTCGGGCTCGCCATCGCGGTGCTGCTGTGGTTCTTCATCGCCCGGCGGCCGAGCGTCGTCGCCAAATGGGTGCAGGTGGTGTTCGCCGCGTTCGGCGCCTTTGCCATCCTGTCGTCGCTGTTCCTGCTCGCCTCCGGCCGCACGGCCAGCCCGTTGCAGGTCCTGCTGGGGCTGATCGCCAACATCCTCTACATCGCCGCTGCCGTCATGCTCTTCAAGCCCGATGCCAAGCTGTGGCTGGGCGAGGGGCTGGACGACGACGATCTGGACGCGCCGCGCGTATGATCGGCCGGCTGACCCTCGCTGCGACGATGCTCGCCGTTCCCGCGGCGGCGCAGGCGCAGGCCTATCGCTGCACGGTGCCGGCGCCGGCGGCGATCGATCGCCCGCGGCCCGACCTGCCCGACGCCAGGCAGCCGCGCCGGGTGCTGCCGATCGGCGGCTACACGCTCGCCGTCACCTGGGCGCCGCAATATTGCCGCGACCATGCCCGCGACGCGTCCGCCCGCTTCCAGTGCGGCAGCGGCAATCGGTTCGGCTTCACGCTGCATGGGCTATGGCCGGATGGCGTCGGCAAGGACTGGCCGCAATATTGCCGCAGCACCCCATTGCTGTCACGACAGGTGATCCGGCGCAATATCTGCGCGACCCCGTCGGCACAGCTGCTCCAGCACGAATGGGCGAAGCATGGCACCTGCATGCCCGGCATGCGGCCGGAGCGCTATTTCGAACGATCGACCGGCCTCTACGCCAAGCTGCGCTATCCGGATATGGACGCGCTGTCGCGCCGCCCGCTGACCGCCGGCGGGCTGGCGCAGGCGGTGGCGCTCGCCAATCCCGGCCTGACCGCCGACATGATGCGCATCACCGCCAACCGGCAGGGGTGGCTGGACGAGATCTGGATCTGCCTCGACACCGGCTTTCAATACGCCCGCTGCCCGGCGCATCAGGGCGGGCTCAGCCCCGATGCAGCCGTCAAGATCTGGCGGGGACGGCGCTGAGCGCGCTCATCCGGTGATCGTCGCGGTCGCCGGATGATGCCGGTCGAGGTGCCGGCGAATGATCCGCAGGTTGCGGGTGTTGGAGCGGAAGAAGAAATCGGGCACGGCGCCGACGAAGGGGATCAGGCCCAGCGCCCAGTCGATCCCGACATTGCCGAACATCCGCGCCATCTGCAGCTTCGACATGCCGAGGTTGCGCGCCTCCCACACCAGCCACGATCCGATCAGCGCGGCGATCGTGGTGCCGACCACGGGCACGAGATCGAGCAGCACGTCCATGCCGACGCGGCGGTTGATGCCGGGAATGGTGAACAGACCCTCCATCACCCGTTCCATCGCCTCCAGCCGCACCCGCACCGATGCCGGATCGCGCCCGACGGGCAGCGAATCCAACATCGGGCGGATATCCATCGGACGGGGGCGGGTGGTGCCGGGGCGGGTGTTCATGCCCCTTAATTGGGATCGTCGCGCAGGCGGTTCAACGGGTGCCAGGCGCGGCTGTTCGGCCGCCACTGGCGCAGGCGCATCGCCACCAGCGACCAGCGCAGCGGGCGGGCGATCGGGATGAAGGCGGTGTCGCTGGCCAGCGCAGCATCCGCTGCGGCGATCAAGCGCGATCGTTCCTGTAGCGTCGGTGCGTCGCGCGCGGCGATCAGCGCGCGCTGCGCCTCTTCGCCGCAAACGGCACAGCCATTCGCCAGATACCAGCGCGCGCTGTCATAGGGCGCGACGCGATCGACGAGTTGGAGGTCGGCCGCGCCGCCGATGGCGACACGCTCGCTGGTGATGCCGACGCCGAGCAGCGAGGCGGCAACCTGCGCATAGAGCAGGGTGGCACCGGGACCGGGTGGCAACGCGATACGCAGATGCACCGGCGATCCCCAGGCGGTGACGGCAGCGCGCGCCTGTTCCTGGCGTTGATCGGGCGTGAGCAGCGACCAGCCGGGCAGGGCAGGGGGGGCTGCCGAGTCGAGCGTGTCCGGCAGGATGCGCTCCGCCGGTTCCCAACCCTGCATCACCGCTCCGGTGATCGCCGCGCGATCCATGGCGCCGCTGATCGCCGCCCGGTTGCGCGCATCCGCCAGAAAGCCGTCGCGGGTGAGGATCGCCAGGCCGAACAGGCCGGCGGCGGGGTCGAGGCGGATGTTGGCAGGCGCCACCGCCGCCAGTCCGACCAGCGGCCAATCGACGAAGGTGCCGCCCGTGACATAGTCCGAATCGCGCGCGGCGAAGCGGACGATCGCCCGCGCTGCGCGTTCGCCGATCAGCCGCACGTCCTGTTCCGGCCGGGTGCGCCGCTGATCCTCGGGATCGGCGCGGTCGGGGTCGAAGGCCGGGCGCAGCAACGGACTGCGCGCCGCCCGCACGATCCGCATCGGGCCTGCGCCGCCCACCTTGTCGCTGCGCCACAACGCCAGTTCAGGCTGGGCGAAGAGCTTCAGCAGGTCCGGCCGGGGGCGGCGCAGGCGCACCTCGATGACCTGCGGCGTCATCGTCACGATCTCGTCGACCGCGGTGAGGAAAGGACTGAGCGGATTGCGCGATCCCGGCGCCAGTTCCCGGCGCAGATGCGCGACCACCTGTTCCGCCAGCACGGGACTGCCGTCGCTCCACTGCGCCTCGCGCAGCCGGAAGATGTAGCTCATTCCCTGGTCGATCACGATCCAGCGTTCGGCGAGACCCGGTTCGATCTGGCCGGTCGCATCGAAGCGGACCAGCCCCTCGGCCGTCGCATCGAGCAGCAGCCGGGCGGGCGTATCCGGCCGCCCGCGCGCCGGATCGACCAGCCGCGGCGGCCCGCCGATCGCGCTGGCGATCACCGGTCCCGAATCGGGACGCTGACTACATCCGGAAGCCGCGGCCGCGATCAGCAGCGGAAGCCTCAGGGCGCGCGTGACGGGCGATCCGAAGGCACGAGACAGCGAGAGCGTGGTGGTGCGGACGGCGGGACTCGAACCCGCACTCCAGGGGAAGCCGATTTTAAGTCGGCTGCGTCTACCGGTTTCGCCACGTCCGCACACGCGCGCACGACAAGCGCAGCGAGGGGCGGGCGTCAAGCCGCCATCGACGGCAATGGTCAGGCGACGTTGAGCCGTGCGCGCATTTCCTTGCCGGGCTTGAAATACGGAACGCGCTTGGCGTTCACGGCGACGATTTCGCCGGTGCGCGGGTTGCGGCCGGTACGGGCATCGCGCTCGCGGGTAGAAAAGGCGCCGAAGCCGCGCAGTTCGACACGGCCATTGGAGGCGAGTCGCCGGGTGATCTCGTCGAAGAACGTCGTCACGATCGCCTCGACATCATGCGTCGCGAGGCTCGGGTTATGATTACACAGCTTCTGCACTAATTCAGATCGGATCATCGCAAGGTCCCTACCCGCGCTCGTTCGTGGGGCGCTTGATAAAGATCAATTCAGGACGCGTATAGAGCCGGATCGTACGTACTTGACAAAAAAAGAAGGGCCGGAGCAGCAATGCTCCGGCCCGTTCTCCTTTACTTCTTTTCGGCGTCCGAGCGGGCCTTCAGCGCCTCGCCCAGGATGTTGCCGAGCGTCGCGCCCGAGTCGGACGAACCGTACTGGGCCACCGCCTGCTTCTCTTCGGCGATCTGCATCGCCTTGACCGAGAAGGTCGGCTTCTTGGACCGGTCGAAACCGGTGACCATCGCGTCGAACTTCTGGCCGACCTGGAAACGCTCCGGACGCTGTTCGTCGCGGTCGCGGCCGAGATCGGTGCGCTTGATGAAGCCGGTCGCGCCATCGTCGCCCTGCTGCACTTCGAGGCCCGCATCGCGGACTTCGAGCACGGTCACGGTGACGATCGCGTTCTTGTTCAGGCGGTCGCCCGATGCGCTCGCGCCGCCGACCGACGGGCCGCCACGCTCGAGCTGCTTCATGCCGAGGCTGATGCGCTCCTTCTCGGCGTCGATGTCGAGCACGACCGCCTGCACGGTCTCGCCCTTGCGGTGCAGGTTGAGGGCATCCTCACCCGACACGCCCCAGGCGATGTCCGACATGTGGACCATGCCGTCGACGTCGTTGTCCAGGCCGATGAACAGGCCGAACTCGGTCGCGTTCTTGACTTCGCCCTCGACGGTCGAACCGATCGGATGGGCGGCGGCGAACGCTTCCCACGGATTGTTCTGCGCCTGCTTGAGGCCGAGGCTGATGCGACGCTTGTCCTCGTCGACCTCGAGCACGACCACATCGACTTCCTGCGAGGTCGAGACGATCTTGCCCGGATGGACGTTCTTCTTGGTCCAGGACATCTCGCTGACGTGGACCAGGCCTTCGATGCCCGCTTCCAGTTCGACGAACGCACCATATTCGGTGATGTTCGTGACGCGGCCCGACAGCTTCGCGCCGACCGGATACTTGGCCGATGCGCCATCCCACGGATCGGACTCGAGCTGCTTCATGCCGAGGCTGATGCGCTGCGTGTCCTTGTTGATGCGGATGATCTGCACCTTCACGGTGTCGCCGATCGCGATCATTTCCGACGGGTGGTTGACGCGCTTGTAGCTGAGGTCGGTGACGTGCAGCAGGCCGTCGATGCCGCCCAAGTCGACGAACGCACCGTAATCGGTGATGTTCTTGACGACGCCGTCGATGATCTGGCCCTCGGCCAAGCTCTGGATCAGGCCCGAACGCTGTTCGGCGCGGGTTTCTTCCAGCACGGCGCGACGCGACACGACGATGTTGCCGCGCTTGCGGTCCATCTTCAGGATCTGGAACGGCTGCGGGATGTCCATCAGCGGCGTGACGTCGCGCACCGGACGGATATCGACCTGCGAACCCGGCAGGAACGCCACGGCGCCCGACAGGTCGACGGTGAAGCCGCCCTTGACGCGGCCGAAGATCACGCCCTCGACGCGGGCGGTCTTGCTGAATTCCAGCTCCAGCTTGTCCCAGGCGGCTTCGCGGCGGGCGCGGTCGCGGCTGAGCATCGCTTCGCCATGCATGTTCTCGACGCGGTCGACGTACACTTCGACTTCGTCACCGACCTTCAGGTCGGCCTTCTGGCCCGGTGCGGCGAATTCGCGCAGCGGCACGCGGCCTTCGGACTTCAGGCCGACGTCGATGACGGCGAGGTCGTTCTCGATCGCGGTGACGGTGCCGTGCACCACGCGGCCCTCGAAGCTGTCGGCACCGCCGAACATGTCATCGAGCATCGCCGCGAAATCGTCGCGGCTGGGAAGGGCTTGGGTAGCCATAGGGTTAGAGTGTCCTCGAGTTTTATCTGTTTCCGGCCAAGCGGTTGGCTCCGCTGGTCTTGGCTGAAAACGCCACGGCGGCCCCATGCCGGTCGCGGCATCCAGCGGGCGGGATCGGGCGGAGGAGATACGATGCGCGGATGCGAAAAGGGCGCTGAGCGGCTGGGCCGATCTGCGCCGTCCTCCGCGAGCTCCTGCTCGTCGGACCGGCGGCCCTTAGGCGAAACCGGCCGTTTTGGCAAGGTCGCAAGGCTTTGCTCCGCCGCCGCCCGCGCAGGTGCGCAGTTCGAAGGTGGTGGTGGCGACCGGCAGCAGCCGAAGGTCGCCGCCATGCGCACGGGCGATGCGCTGCGCCAGGCTGAGGCCGATCCCCGATCCCGACGGCTTGGTGGTGAAGAACGGGCGGAAGATGCGCGAACGGTCGGCGGGGGCGATGCCTGCGCCGCTGTCCGCAACGGATACGGTCAGGCGTTGGGTGCCGATCGCGAAGGCCAGCGTGATCCGCGGCGGTCCCGACGCGGCGAGCGCCGCCTCCGCGCCATTCTGCAGCAGCGCCCAGATCGCCTGCGTCAGCTGGTCGCGGTCGACATGCGCACTGGCATCGGCGGGCAGATCGAGCGCCAGCGCGACCGACGTCCCGAAGCGGCTGGCGAACAGCCGGCGCAGATCCTGTGCCAGATCACCCAGCGCCACCGGCGCCGGCAGCGGGTCGGGCAGGCGTGACAGCAGGCGATAGGCGCGGGTGAAGCCTTCCAGTCCCTCGACGCGCCGTGCCAGCGTGGCAAGGATATCGGGCAACATGGCATCGCCCCGGGCGGCGGCGGTGACTGCGCTGTCGGCCAGCGAGACGACGGGCGACAGGCCGTTGAGCAGTTCGTGGCCGAGGATGTCGATCATCTCGTTGCCCGCGCGCATGTCGGCGGCCTGTGCCTCCGCCTCGACGTCGATCAGGACGAGCTGGCGTTCGCCGGCGCCGATCTCGACCGCGTCGATCCGCCAGTGCCGCCCCTCGTGACTCAGCCGGTCGGCGCCTCGTTCCAGCAGCGCCGGCACGGCGGGCAGGATGCGGTCGTCCGTGTCGAACACGATCCGTGCCGCGCGGTTGATCGCATGGGCGCCGGTCGCATCGACGCGGACCAGCGGCAGCGGCACCTGATCGAGCAGGGGGCGCAAGGGTGCAGGTTCGGCATCGGTGCGGCCGGCGGTCGCGTCCGTGGCGCCGGCGCGGCGATGCAGCGCCTGCCAGCCGTGCGAGCCGGCGATCCCGCACAGGCACAGCGATGCGCCGAACAGCGTCGCCCACCAGTGCATCTGCCAGGCGAGCACGCACGCCGCGCCGCTGGCGGCGAGCAGGCCTTCGGTCGCCAGCACGCTGCCGGCCCCGCGCCACGCGAGCGGCCGATCAGAAGCCATAGCGCTCCATGCGGCGGTATAAGGCCCCGCGGCTGAGGCCCAGCGCGTTCGCCGCGTGGGTGACGTTGTGATGGTGCTGGCGCAGCGCCGCGGCGATGACCGCGCGCTCATTCTCCTCCAGGTCGAAGCGCGACGGTGCGGTAGCGGCGGGGACGGCCGGGGCGGGCGCCGGCGGCAGCAGCAGGGCGGTGTCGATCACCCCGCCGTCGCCGAGCAGGACGGCGCGCTCCACCGCGGCCGCCAGCCCGCGCACCTCGTCCGGCCATGGCGCCCGCAGCACGGCGGCCTCGGCCGACGGGGTCAGCTGCGGCACCGGGCGCCCGTGCCGCTCCGCCGCGATCCGGACGAAATGGCGGGCGAGCAGCAGCGCATCGTCCCCGCGGGAGGCGAGCGGGGGCAGGGCGATCTCCACGGCGGCGACGCGCCGGGCCAGCGCCGGGTGGATCGCCGCTGCGTCATCGGCGATGGCGATGATCCGCGCCGCGTCGGGCAGACGGTCGAGCAGGCGCGCTTGCTCCACCGCGTCGAGGGCGGAGAGATGGCGCAGCAGCAGCGTGCCGGATGCATCGTCCAGGCGCTGCCACGCCGGGGCATCGCGCAGGTCGACGCGGATCATCGGCTGCTCCGCATGAGGCGAGGCGGCGTGGATCGCGGCCGCGACCAGCGTGCGGCCGGTGCCCGATGCACCGGTGACGAGGACGCCGGCCAGCGTCGGCCCGACGCGGCGGATCAGGTCGCGGGCGCGGACGATCCCGTCGCTGTCGCCGATCAGCCGCAGCGCATCCGCCTGCGGCCGAGGATCGACCGGCAAGGGCATCGGTGCGGCCGTCGCCGGAGCCGCCGCGCGTTCCAGCCGGGCGAGCAGATCGGCGTTGCGCCACGGCTTCATCACGAAATCGCGCGCGCCGGCGCGCATCGCCTCCACCGCGATGCGGATGCCGCTGTGCGCGGTGATGACCACCACCCTGGCGCCCGGATCGTCGGCGAGGATGCGGCCGAGCAGCGCCATGCCTTCCTCGCCGCCGGTCCGCCCCGCGGCATAGTTCATGTCGAGCAGGATCGCATCGTACCGCCCGACCGCAAGCCGCGACAGCGCCTCCTCCGGATCGGCGGCGCGTTCCAGCGCGTGACCGGCGAGCCGTACCGCCAGCCCGAGCGATTCGGCGACATGCGGATTGTCGTCGATCAGCAGGATCGACAGCGCGCTTGACGACCCCGCCGGCCGTCCATTCGTGGACGGTCCGTCCGACCGTGGACGGACAGGATCGTCCGCCTTCTGAAAAAACCGTTTATCCATAGCGCTTTAGGCTTTTCGTGGGTGGTGAGCGACACTGCGCCCATGATGACCGAACCCGATCACGGCGCAAGCACCTCTCCCGGAGCGGCGATGGACCGGCGCGTCGCGCGCCCTCGCCGGCCGTGGTGGCGGGGGCGCCCGGCCCTGATCGGCGTCGCCGTTCTGCTGATCGCGCTGGCGGTGTGGCGGGTGCTGCCGGCGAGCGGATCCACCGACATCGCCGCCGCCGATATCGAGACGGGGGAGGTGACGCGCGCCCGGTTCGACGACTATCTGCCGGTGCGCGCGACGGTGGCGCCGCGGGTGACCACCTTGGTCGGCGTGCTGTCCGGCGGCCAGGTCGAGCGGCTGCTGGTGCAGGACGGCGCAACCGTCACCGCGGGACAGCCGCTCGCCACGCTCGCCAACCCGGAACTGCGCCTGGACGTGCTCACCCGCGAGGCGCAGATCGCCGGACAGCTCGGCAGCGTCGCGGGCGAAGGGCTGGGGATCGAGCGCAACAGCCTGGATCGCGCCGCCCAGGTCGCGCAGGCGGAATACGACCTCATCAAGGCGCGGCGCGATCTGGCCGTCCGCCAGCAGTTGCACGATCAGGGCTTCCTGTCGGATGCCGGCGTGCGCAGCTTCCAGGAAGAGGCCGCCTATCAGGAAAAGCGGCTGGCACAGCTGCGCACCGGCCGCGCGGCGGAGGCGCGGATCACCGCCACGCAAAGCGCCCGCCTCGCCGACACGCAGCAGCGCCTGTCCGGCAATCTCGCGGCGGTACGCGGCGGGCTGGAGGCGCTGACGATCCGCGCGCCGGCGGACGGGCGCCTCACCAACTTCACGCTGCAACCGGGGCAGACGCTGAAGCCCGGCGACCCGGCGGGGCAGGTCGACAGCGAAGGATCGTGGAAGCTGGAGGCCGACGTCGACGAATATTACCTCGGCCGCGTCGCCGTCGGGCAGCGCGCCCGCACGCTGGACGGCGCGGCGCTCACCGTATCCAAGGTGCTGCCGGCGGTGAAGGACGGGCGCTTCCGCGTCGAACTGACCTTCGACGGCGCGGGACCCCGGGGGCTCAACCGCGGCCAGACGCTCGATATCCGGATCACGCTCGGCAGCGCGGCGGTCGCGCTGGTCGCGCCGGTCGGCGGCTGGCTTGAATCGGGGGGCGGCACCTCGGCCTTCGTGCTCGACGCCGACGGCGCGCATGCCCGGCGCCGGGCGGTGAAGACCGGCCGCCGCAATCCCGAGCAGGTCGAGATCCTGTCCGGCCTGAAGCCCGGCGCCCGCATCGTCACCAGCAACACCGCGTCCGTGAAGGGCGACATCCTCAACATCCGCTAGCCGGGAGAGCCGACATGATCCGTCTCGAAAACATCCAGCGCCGCTATGTATCCGACGAGGTCGAGACCACCGCGCTGCGCGACATCGACCTGGAGGTCGCCGACGGCGAATTCCTCGCCATCATGGGGCCGTCGGGCTGCGGCAAGTCGACGCTGCTCAACACGCTGGGCACCGTCGACCGGCCGACCGCGGGCCGATATTCGTTCGGCGAGCGCGACCTTGCCGCCTTGAGCGAGAAGGAGCTGGCGAAATTCCGCGGCGCGACGCTCGGCTTCGTCTTCCAGAGCTTCAACCTGATCGACGAACTGACGATCGAGGAGAATGTCGCGCTCGGCCTCGCCTATCGCAAGGATACGGCGACAGGGGCGGGGCAGGCCGGTCGCCGGGCGCGGGTGGCGGCGGCGATGGACAAGGTCGCGATCGCCCACCGCGCCCGCCACTTCCCGCACCAGCTGTCCGGCGGGCAGCAGCAGCGCGCCGCCATCGCCCGCGCGATCGTCGGCGATCCGCAGCTGATCCTCGCCGACGAGCCGACCGGCAACCTCGACACCGCCAACGGCGAGCAGGTGATGAACATCCTCGCCAGCCTCAATGCGGAAGGGGCGACGATCGTGATGGTCACCCACTCGCCAAGCCATGCCGACATGGCGAAGCGACGGATCGACATGCTCGACGGCCGCATCGTCGCCTCCGCGATGCGCGCGATCTGAGGCGGCGCGATGACCGGCCATGTCATGACGACGCTGCATCGCGCGCTGACCCGGCACAAGGGCTATGCCGCGCTCAACATCGGCGGGCTGGCCGTAGGTATCGCGGTGTGCCTGGTGCTGGGCCTCTACGTGCGATTCGAACTGGGTTTCGAACGCTGGCTCCCGCACCATCGCGAGCTGTACCTGGTCCAGAGCGAGTTGCATCTGCCGGGCAGCCCGTTCAACGGCGCCTATCCGCAGACGATGGCCGGCATGCTGGAACAGATGCGCGCGGACTTCCCCGGCCTGGTCGGGACGCGCGTCCGCGGCGGCAAGGACGGCGGCAGCGTTCTGCGCGCCGGCGAGGCGCTGCGGATGGACGTGGCGCAGGTCGATCCGTCGTTCTTCTCGGTCTTCGCCTTGCCGATGGTGCGTGGCGACGGGGCGGCCGCACTCGCCGATCCCGCGGCGGCGCTCGTCAGCCGGTCGGCGGCGCGCACGCTCTTCGGTGCGGCGGACCCGATCGGCCGGACGCTGACGATCGCGGTCGATGATCCACGCCCGTATCGGGTCGCTGGCGTGTTCGAGGACCTGCCCGCCGATACCGACCTGTCCGCCACCATCCTGATCCCGATCCCGCGCACGCCGCCGCCCGCCGAATGGGCGTGGTACAGATGGGGCACCGCCGCGGTCACCACGGTGCTGCGCTTCCCCACGCCCGCCGCCGCGGCGCGCTTCACCGCGCAGATGCCGGCGTTCATCCGGCGACACGCGGGACAGGATCTGGGGCCGGCGCCGGACAAGGTCATTTCGCTGTCGTTGCTGCCGGTCACCCGCGTTCACCTGCAACCCTTCGGCGGCGAGAACAGCGGCCGCCCGCTGATGATCGCCGCACTGGGTATCGTCGGCGTGCTGACCCTGCTGATCGCTGCGGTGAACTACGTGAACCTCGCCACCGCGCGTGCCGGGCTGCGGGCACGCGAAGTGGCGATCCGCAAGGTGCTGGGCGCGGATCGGGCGATGCTGATCCGCCAGTTCCTCGGCGAAGCGATCCTGACCGTGGCGATCGCCGCGCTGGTCGGGCTGATCCTGGCCGAACTCGGCCTGCCGCTCGTCAACGCGGCGGCGGGCTTGTCGCTTGCGCTGCCCTACGGACTCGTCGTTCCGGTGCTGGTGGCGGTGACGCTGGTGGTCGGCGTGATGGCAGGCGCCTATCCCGCCCTGCTGTTGTCCCGCTATCCGGCCGCCGCCGTACTCGCCTCGGCACGGGCACCCGGCGGCGGCCGGACGGGCACGCGGGCGCGCGAGGCGCTGGTCGTGGTGCAGTTCGCCCTTGCGGTCGCCTTCATCATCGGCACGATCGTCCTCGCGGCGCAGGCCTTTCACGTCCGCCGATCCGATCTGGGCTTCCGCCGCGACGGGCTGATCGTGGTGCCATCGCTGGCCGACAGGCGGATCTTTCCACCGCAGTCGCGACCGATCATTGCCGCGTTCCGTCGCTTGCCTGGCGTCGTCGCGGCGGGGGCGGGCAGCGTCAGCCCCGGTGGTGACGGCATCGGCAATATTGATTTGATCGAGCGGCCCGGCGGGCCTGGGCTGACGATCATGGCCGTTACCGTGGGACCGGACTTCTTCGCCGCATACGGCCCGCGTCTGCTCGCCGGCCGCCTCTTCGACGACAGGCACGGCGCCGACGATGCGAGCGACTGGACACGGTGGAAGCAGGGCCGCAACATCGTCATCGACCGCACCGCCGTGCGGGCGCTCGGTTTCCACTCGCCGGCCGATGCGATCGGCAGGACGGTCGGCGGTGCCATGCCGCGCACCATCGTCGGGGTGATCGACCCGTTGCGCTTCGCATCGCCGCGCACGCCGCAACGGGCGACCTATTACCAATATTACCGCGACATGCCGCCCGCGCCCATGGCCGCGATCCGCTTCACCGGCGATCCGCGCGTGATGCTCGACCGGGTGCGCGATACGTGGCGGCGGCAGGCGCCCGATGTGCCGTTCATCGCGGACACCGCCGACCGGCGATTGGCCCATCTCTACGAGGATGACGATCGCGCCACGCGCCTGTTCGCCATCGGGGCGGGACTGGCCGTGCTGATCGGCTGCGTCGGATTGTGGGGACTGGCCGCGTTCAACAGCCAGCGGCGGGTGAAGGAGATCGGCATCCGCAAGACGCTGGGCGCCTCGTCCGCCGATATCGTCCGGCTGCTGGTCGGCCAGTTCCTGCGCCCGGTGCTGATCGCCAACCTGTTCGCCTGGCCGCTTGCCTGGGTAGCGATGCGGACATGGCTGGCCGGGTTCGGCGACCGGATCGCGCTGTCGCCGCTCTATTTTCTGGCCGCCAGCCTGCTCGCGCTCGCCATCGCCCTGCTGACCGTCCTTGCCCAGGCGCTCCGCGCCAGCCGTGCGGCGCCTGCCTGGGCGCTGCGCCATGACTGACCGCCCCGCCCGCCTCCTCCTGAACGGGATCGTCCCATGAACCGCTACGCGCTGCTTTCGCTATATCGCTCGCTCACCCGCCATAAACTCTATGCGGCGCTCAACATCGGCGGGCTGGCGGTCGGCATCGCCGTCTGCCTGGTGCTCGGCCTCTATGTGCGCTTCGAGACGGGGTACGACACGTGGCTGCCCCGCCACGACCGCATCTATGCCGTGCAGACGGTGTGGAGCCTGCCGGAGAGCCCGGCGAACGGCGCCTATCCCTATACGATGGGCGGCCTGCTCGATCAGATGCAGGCCGACTTCCCCGGTTTGGTCGGTACGCGGATCCGCGGCGGCAACGGCAGCGTGCTGCAGGACGGCCGCGCCACGCAGGAGGGGGTGGTGCAGGTCGACCCCGCCTTCTTCCAGGTCTTCGATCTGCCGATGGTGCATGGCGACGGGCCGAGCGGCCTCGCCCGGCCGGGGGGCGTGCTCATCAGCCAAAGCGTTGCAGCCAAATATTTCGGCACTGCCAACCCGATCGGCCAGCCGCTGACGGTGGCGATGGATGCGCCGGGCAGCTACCGCGTCGCCGGCGTGTTTCGCGATCTGCCCAAGGACAGCGAGCTCGATTTCTCCATCCTGATCCCGCTGCCGCGCACCCCGCCTTCGACGAACTGGTTCCACTGGGGCAGCACCTCGCTCCAGACCTTCCTGCGCTTCGAAACGCCCGCGGCGGCACGTGCCTTCGGCGGAAAGATGCAGGCATTCGTCAACCGGCATGGCGGCGAACTCGCCGCACCGGGCGAGCGGCCGTGGGCGGTGCAGCAGTTGCGCCTGCTCCCCGTCGCCCGCCTTCATCTCGAACCGCAGGGGCAGGAGAGCGGCAGCCGCAAGACGACGGTGGTGACGCTCGGCCTGGTCGGCGTGCTGACGCTGCTGATCGCGATCGTGAACTATGTGAACCTCGCCACGGCGCGGGCGGGTCTGCGTGCCCGCGAGGTCGCGATGCGCAAGGTGCTGGGCGCCGACCGGCTTTCACTGGTGCGCCAGTTCCTCGGCGAAGCGATGCTGACCGTCACCGCCGCGGCGCTGGTCGGGCTGATCCTCGCCGAACTGGGGCTGCCGCTGGTCAATGCGGCGGGTGGCCTGTCGCTGACGCTGCCCTATGGGGTAGTCGTGCCGGCGCTCGCGCTGCTGGTGCTGCTGGTCGGCATCGTCGCGGGATCCTATCCGGCGGTGCTGCTGTCGCGTTTCCCCGCCGCCGCCGTCCTCGCATCGGCGCGCACGCCGGGCGGCGGGCGATCGGGCGCCCGCACGCGCGAAGCGCTCGTCGTCCTGCAGTTCGGCCTGGCCATCGCCTTCACCATCGGCACGATCGTGCTGGTCGCGCAGACGCGGCACGTCCGGCAGACCGATCTCGGCTTCCAGCGCGACGGGCTGCTGATCCTCGGCTCCATCGCCGACGGCCGGGTGCCCCCGGCGCAGAAACGCTCGGTCGTCAACGCCATCGCCGCGCTGCCGCAGGTCGTCGAGGTGACGCTGTCGAACGGCGTGGCGGGCGGCAGTGGCGAGGACAATGCCAATAACGTGCCGTTGCCGGGCGTGCCGGGCAGCGGCCCGTCGCTGCGCTGGGAGGTCGTCGGACCCCGCTTCTTCGATACCTATCGCGCGCGGCTGATCGCGGGCCGGCTGTTCGACTCGGTGCATGGGGCCGACGACGTCCAGGCGCGGGACTTAGCCAAGGGTATCAATATCGTCGTCAACCGCCGCGCGCTGTCCTCGCTCCGCCTGGGCTCGCCGCAGGAGGCGATCGGCAAGACGGTCGGCGGCAACCGCCCCCGAACCGTCATCGGCGTCATCGACGACCTGCGCTTCGCCTCGCCGCGCGATCCCAATGCGCCGACCTATTACATGTACCAGAGCCGGCCGGAGACGTTGGGCACGGCGATGGCCACCCTGCGCTTCCGCGGCGATCCGCAAGCCATCACGGCGGCGGTGCGCGGCGTGTGGCAGCGGATGGTCCCGCAGGTGCCGTTCCAAGCGAAGACCGCCGATCAGCGGCTTGCCGAATTCTACAAGGCCGACGATCGGGCGACGCGCCTGTTCGGCATCGGCGCCGTGCTGGCCGTGCTGATCGGCTGCGTCGGCCTGTGGGGGCTCGCCTCGTTCAACACGGCGCGGCGGGTGAAGGAGATCGGCATCCGCAAGACGCTGGGCGCGTCATCCGCCGATATCGTCAGGCTGCTGGTCGGTCAGTTCCTGCGCCCGGTGCTGCTCGCCAACCTCATCGCCTGGCCGATCGCGTTTATCGCGCTGCGTAGCTGGCTCGCCGGGTTTGCGGATGCGGTGGCGCTGTCGCCGCTCTACTTCCTTGCCGCCAGCCTGCTGGCCACCGCGATCGCGGTGCTGACGGTGCTCGGCCAGTCGCTCCGCGCCAGCCGCGCCACCCCCGCCTGGGCGCTGCGCCATGGTTGAGCGGCGTATCCGCGCGACACTGCTGGTCGCGGCGACGCTTGTCGTCGCGGCGCCCGGCTATGCCGAGACGCTGCCGGAGGCGATCGCCGCCGCCTGGGCCGGCAATCCCGAACTCGCCGCCGCCCGCGCCCGGCAGGAGGCGCTGGCCGAAACGCCGCGACAGGCGCGCTCGGCCGGGCGGCTGACCGCTGCGGCGAGCGGCAATGCCGGCTACGACGAACTCGGTTACGGCCGGTCGGGCAGCACCGGCGTGGTGGCGACGCTGCCGATCTGGACCGGCGGGCGGGTCGCATCGGCGGTGCGGGCGGCCGACGCCGATGTCGCATCGGGCGCGGAGATCGTGCGCGATGCGGAGGCGGCGGTGCTCCAGCGCGTGGTCGCGGCTTACGCCGCCCTCCTCTACAATCAGCAGGCGGTGGAGGTGGCGCGCGTCGGGATCGAGCGGCTCGACCGGCAGGTGGCGGAGGCGCAGTCGCGCTTCGGGCTCGGTCAGGCGACGCGCACCGACGTCGCGCAGCTCCAGGCTCAGCGGGCCAGCGTCGTCGCCAATCTCGCCGACGCGGAAAGCGCGCTGGCCGCGACGCAGGCGGCCTATCGCGCTGTGGTCGGCCGCGATGCCGGCGCCTTGTCGGACGCCATCGCACCATCGCCGCTGCTGCCCCGCACGCTCGCCGATGCGCGAACCGCGGCGGAACGCGCCAATCCGCTGCTGCTCGCCCAACGACGCGTCGTCGATGCGTCCGCCGCCAGGATCGATCAGGCACGCGCCGAGCGGATGCCCGGCCTCGATCTGGCGGGCGGCTATGGCCGCGGATGGCGGAGCGCCGGCGGCGACTGGCGCGGCTTCGACAGCGCGGCCAGCGTCGGCGCCACCGTGCGGATACCGCTGCTGACCGGCGGCCTCATCGGCTCGCGCGTCCGCCAGGCGGAGGCGACGTGGCGTGCCGATCGGTACCAGACCGATGCCGCGGCGCGCGAGGCGGTGCGCGGCACCGACGCGGCATGGGCGGACCTCACCGCCGCGCAGGCGCGGCTGCGTGCCGGTACTGAAGGGTTGGCCGCCGCCGACCTCGCGCTGAAGGGCGTGCGGGCGGAATATGGCTTCGGCCTGCGCTCGACGATCGACATCCTCGTCGCCGACCAGAGCTTCCGCGCCGCGCAACTCGACGTCGCGCGGGCGCAGGCCGACATGCTGACGGCGCAGGCCGCCCTGCTACGCGCTGTCGGCCGGATGCAGCCCGATGCCTTTCGGTGACGGGCGGATCAGTGGTCTGGCAGTGCACGGTTGCGTGGCGTGCCCTGGGGGGAGATTTCCAGCTTGCTGACTATCCCGTCGTGGCGACGGTAAACCTCGTAGTACAGGCCGTTGCCGCGCACTTCCTCGATCATCACGATCGCGCCCCCGGCAGCGATCGTCGGCAGCGCCGCGCGCACGGCAGGGGGAAGCTGCGCCGGCGCCACCACCCGTTCGACGACGAGGCGCCCGTCATCCTCCCGCTCGATCGCGGCGCGGCGGGTGCCGCCCCAATAGAGTTGGATTTCCCTCTCGTCGCCGGGTGCGACATAGGTGATCCAGGCGCGGTGGATCGCCATGATCTGGCTGCCCGACAGGCTGAACATCGCGATGCCCGACGCCACCATCGCCAGCAGTCCGGCGCGGCGGAACAGGCTTTCGCGCATCAGCGACAGGACGCGCCGCGATGCGAGCGAGGCGAGCACGGCGGCAGCGGCGACCAGCCCGCCGGCGATCAGCGCCGAACGCGGCAACAGGCCGAAGGCGGCATAGAGCGCGATCTTCAACAGGTGCAGCAACACCTCGTTGGTGGCGCGGGTGGCGACGATCTCGGCCTTGCTCAGCCCCATCCGGTAATAGGCACGGTTGAAGACGACACCGACCGCGCCGGTGAACCCCGACAGCAGGCCGGCGGCGGCGCCGAGCAACGGCAGGCGCGCGAGCGGCAGCGGCGCCTCCGTGCCCGGTGCCGGCATGCGCCGGAACAGCGCGGGCAGGTTGAGCAGCAGGAAGCAGCCGAGCAGGAATTCGACGTACACCGCCTCGAACTGCGTCAGCAGCCACGCGCCGAGCGCCGCGGCAGGCAGCGCGGCAGGCACGAAGCGCCGGACGACATCCCAGCGGATGTGGGGGCGGAACAACCAGATGCGCGAGAGCGAACTCGCCGCGGTGCCGATCGACAGCGCGCCGGGGATCGAGGCGACGGGCAGGATCAGGCGCAACAGCGGCACCAGCACCAGTCCGGCGCCGCCACCCGCCACGGCGCTGACGATGAAGGCGAGGAAGGCGGCGACGAAGACCAGGGCGACGATCACGTCGCCGTCCTAGCCATATCATGCGTGGATGTCGCGCCGATCACGGACCATTGCGGCCGGATACTCCGGCCGTCCGGTCGCTGGGCGGCCGCATGACCCGCAGGCGTCACGCCATGCCGAGGATCCGTTGCAGCGCCTGCTGGAAGTGGCTGGCGAGCGCGATCTCCGCCGCATCCGCATCGCGGCTCGCGCAGGCTTCGAGGATGTCGAGATGCTCGCGCAACGTCCGTATCGCCAGAGGTCTGGTGACGAGCCGATCGAGCCGCACCAGCGTGACATAGTTCTTCAGCCGCCGAGCCGTGATCTCGATCAGCGGGTTACGCAGCGCCGCGATCAACGCGCCGTGCAGTTGTTCCTCCAACTGCCCCAGGCGTTCCTCCTCCGCCGGTCCCAGGTCGGCCTGATCGAGCACTGCGAGCAGATCGCGATGCGCCGCGATCATCTGAGCGATGATACGTGCGTCCCCCGTCTCGGCGAGCGATCGCGCGCCTGCCTGCTCGATCAGCGAGCGGAACTGATAGGTCGACCGCGACAATTCCAGGTCCGCCTTGACGAAACGGATGCACGAACGCGAGTGGATCGTGATCAGCCCCTCGTTCTCGAGCGTGCGCAAGGCGTCACGCAGGGGCTATCCGCTGATGAATGCTCGCGCCTTCTACGAGGGGTGGACCGCCTTCAAGCCCGATGTACGACCGCTCGTGCTGACGCGATCGGGTTTCGGCGGGCTGCAGCGTTACAGCGCCGCGATCTGGTCCGGCGACACGGCCAGCCGGTGGGACGACTTCAGGGCGCAGATACCCGCGGGCGTCAATGCGTCGATGTCGGGATTGCCCAATTGGACGCACGATATCGGCGGCTTCACGGTCGAGGATCGTTACGCCGTCAAGGCCCCCAAGCCATCCGACCTCGACGAATGGCGCGAGCTCAACCTGCGCTGGTTCCAGTTCGGGGCGTTGAGCCCGCTGTTCCGCAGCCATGGCGAGGCGGTGTATCGGGAAATCTACGAGATCAGCCCGGACGGGTCGCCGATGCGTAGCTCGATGATCTGGTACGACGAATTGCGTTACCGGCTGATGCCCTACATCTACACGCTGGGTGCCGACACCTATCAGCGGGACGGCAGCATCATTCGCGCACTGGCTGCCGATTACCCGCAGGACCGGACCGCGCGCGTCGTGAACGACGAATATCTGTTTGGCGACGCGTTCCTCGTCGCGCCGGTGACCGCGTACAAGGCGCGCAGTCGGCCGGTCTATTTTCCAGGGCGCGGGACCTGGTACGACTTCATCACCGGCACGGCGTATCGCGGCGGCGCCAGCGCCACGGTGCCTGCGCCGTTCGAGCGGATGCCGCTGTTCGTTCGTGCCGGTGCGATCGTGCCGATGGGCCCCGTGACGCAATATGTGGACCAGCGACCCGAGGCGCCCATCACGCTCGTCATCTACACCGGCGCCGATGGCCACTTTTCGCTCTACGAGGATGATGGCACCAGCACCGCCTACAAGACGGGAGCGTTCGCGAGGACGCCGATCGGCTATGACGACCGCACCGGCACCGTGGCGCTCGCCGCGCGGGAAGGCCAGGGGTGGAAAGGGATGCAATCGCGCCGGATGGTGCGGGTGAAGTGGTTGAAACCCGGACAGGCTGTCGGCAGCAGCGACGCATTCGATGCCGAGGTGGCGTATACCGGGATGCCGCTGACCATCAAACGGCCCAAGTGACGAGGCTGGCGCGGCCTGCGCCGGAAGCGATGGCCGCGCCGAAACCGATCTTCCAGTCGGCAGGCTGTGTCGCTCGGGCAGCGACGTCCCGATCCGATCGCCGGGCGAGGCATCCGGCACCAGCAGGCCATGCCTGTTCGGCCGGGCGTTCGAGACCTGGCTGCCCGGACCCGGTTCGGGTGCGTCGTCGACGCACTTCGAAGGCGACGCCCTGACCGATATCCTCTCCCGATGGCTCAGGGGATCAGCCGGTCGGCGCGAAGCCGTTGGAAGAGCGCGAAAAAGGCGTCGTCGGTCGGCTGATAGCCGGTAAAGCCGAGCCGGCGGCTTTTGCTCATATCGGTGACCACCTCTATCGGCCGGCCGAGATCGGCATCGGTGTGCCAGGGGGAGGCGAGGCGGTGAAGATCCGGTTCGGCCAGCCCCTCGCGCATTGCGATCTCACGCCACAGAGCCGCGTCACCCGCCATCTGTTGATCGAGTGGCCGCACGGTGCCGTCGAAGGGCGCCGCCTCGACGCCGAACCAGTCGGCGATGCGGCTCCACATCCATTGCCAGCGGAAGATGTCGCCGTTGACGACGTTGAATGCCTCGTCGTGGGCGCCGGTCGTCTCCGCAGCCCAAAGAAGATGGCGCGCAAGCTGGCCGGCATCGGTCATATCGGTCAGCCCCGCCCATTGCGCCGCCGAACCGGGGAACGTGAAAGGCCGTCCGGCTGCCCGGCACAAGGTGGCGTAGACCGCCAGCGTCGTGCCCATGTTCATCGCGTTGCCGACCGCCAGGCCGATCACCGTATGCGGGCGGTGCACGCTCCAGGTGAAGCCGTCCCGCTCGGCCGCGGCGAACAAGGCATCTTCCTGCGCATAGTAGAAGTTCTCGACGTCCAACCGCCCCTGCTCCTCGCGGAATGGCGTCTGCGGCAGCGTGCCCTGGCCGTAGGCCTCGAACGGCCCGAGATAGTGTTTGAGACCGGTGACCAGCGCGACGTGGCGCGGACCGCGCGGCCTGGGCAGTCCGTCGAGCAGGTTGCGCACCATGGCCGAATTGACCCGGATATTCTCCGCCTCGCTGTCCTGCCGCAGCCACGTCGTGATGAAGACGGCATCGGGATGCAGGTCGTGCAAGGCCGTTGCCGTCGCCGCGGCGTCCTGCAGATCGACGGCGATCGGCCGGACCCCCGCATCGTCCCGCGGCCTGCGGGCAAGTCCGTGCACGGTCCAGCCCTCTTCCTGAAGGAGCGATACGGTCGCGCCGCCCACGATGCCGCTCGCACCCACCACCAATGCCGTCTTCGCCATGAAAATCTCCTTGTCGTCGCAGGAGCTAGGCACCGCCGGCGCGCACTTCTAGACGGCACCATTTGGGTCCCCAGGCACCAGGAGGTAACCACATGAGGCCCGGAACACCGGACGATGAATGGCGTGAGGACTGCGCACCGCGTCGCATATTGGAGCTGTTCGCGACCAAGTGGACCAGCATGGTGCTGCATACGCTTCATGCCCGTCACGATGGTGCCGCCCGCTCGGCGGTGCTCCAGCGCAGCCTGCCGGGCATCTCGAAGAAGATGATGACGCAGACGGTGCGGGAGATGGAAGCCAGCGGCCTGCTGACCCGCCATGTCCACGGCAGCATTCCGCCGATGGTGGAATACCGCCTGACGGATCTTGGACGCCGCTTCGTCGAGCCGGTGGAACTCCTGTACGACTGGGCGCGTGCCAATGCGGATGCGCTGGACAGCCTGCGGCCGCGCCCGACCTCACGCCGGTGAGCGATCCGCGACGCGCCGCCGTTCGCAGCCCCCGGTCCGATGCGTACGACTGGGCCGCGCGGCGGGACAGGGAATCGGAACTGCATGTTTGCGAGAGCGACTCGCATTAGCATTGACGGTGATAATCATTCGCAATAATGGCGCCTCCATAAAGGGGGAATCAGATGACCAATCATGTGCAACGATCCGGCACGTTCCTGGCGCTGACGTGTGTCGGCGCCTTCGCCACGGCGCCGGCCTATGCCGAGGACAAGGTCGTGGCGCCGGAACCTCAGCAGGTCCATGGTGCCGACGACATCCTGGTCAACGGGGAGCGGATGCGGCGCGACGCCGATCCCAAGGATGTCGCGCCGATCGTCAACACGCCGCGTTCGATCGTCGAACTGAACGCCCAGACGATCGAACAGACGGGATCGGTCACGTTGCAGGATGCGCTGCGTACCGTTCCCGGGATCACGTTCGGTGCGGCCGAGGGCGGCAACCCGGTGGGCGATCGCCCCTTCATCCGCGGCTTCGACAGTCAGGGATCGATCTATGTCGACGGGGTACGCGATCTCGGCTCGCAAAGCCGCGAGGTGTTCGCCGTGGATTCGATCCAGATCGTCCGAGGTTCGGATTCGACCCTGGGCGGCCGCGGATCGGCCGGCGGTACGATCAATATCATCTCGAAGCTGCCGCAGGCGCGCGACTTCGGCAGCGTGTCGGGCAGCTACGGCAACGCCGATTTCAAGCGGTTCACCGGCGATCTGAACCTGCGGATCAGCGACATGGCCGCCTTCCGGGTCGAGGGCGTGTACCACGACCAGGACGTGGCGGGCCGGGATGCGATCTGGTCCCGGCGATGGGGCGTCTCGCCATCGGTCACCATCGGGCTTGGAACGCCGACCCGGCTGACCGCGCTCTATTATCATCTCGAAACCGACGAGTTGCCCGACAGCGGATTGCCGTACCGCTACACGCTGGCCAATGCGCCCGGCACGGGCAACATCCGCGTGGAGCCTGTCCTGGGCCGTTTCACGACGCGGGGCGGAGTGACCGGCAACGTCGATCGCTCGACGTTCTACGGCTTGCGCAACCGCGATTTCCGCAAGACCAACACCGATCAGGTCATGTTCCGCGCCGAGCATGATTTCGGCGGGGTGACGCTGCGCAATACCGCCCGTTTCACCGATACGCGTCAACGCTATATCTTCACCCAGCCAGACGACAGTCAGGGCAACGTCTACGGCAATGCAGCGGTGAACCCGAACGATTCCGCAGGCTCCATCACCAGCGGCGGCTATGTCTGGCGCAGGGCCAACACGCGGTGGGGTTACACGCAGGGCCTGATCGACCAGACCGACCTGTACGGCACGGCCGAGACGGGTGGCATACAGCACAGCTTCTCGGTCGGAACGGAGTTCGCCTGGGAGAAGACCCGGCGCGGCACCTATCTGCTCGCCACCGGCTCGACCGTGTCGCCACGCTGCAATGCGGCCACCATCGCGCGTTACAACTGCACCAGCCTTTTCACGCCCAATCCGAACGATCCCTGGGTCAATTACGTCAGCGACAGCTCCGCCGTGACGACGCCGATCGTCCGCAGCCCGGTCACCGCAGAGACGCAGAACCATGGCATTACGCAGGCTGTCTATGGTTTCGATTCGATCACCATCGTACCGCAGCTGATCCTGAACCTGGGTGCGCGCTACGACCGCTTCAAATCGAGCGCGATCACCGCACCGACCGCCACGACACAGCTGAAGGTGTCGCGTACCGACAGCCTGTTCAACTGGCAGGCGGGCCTCGTCTTCAAGCCGACCGCGCAGACGAGCCTCTACGGCAGCTATGCGACCAGCGCGACGCCACCCAACAGTCTGCTCGGCGAAGGGCGCGAGGACAATGCCCTTCCGACGACGGCTGCGACCGCGAACTTTCTCGATCAGCTGAAGCCGCAGAAGACGCGGTCCTATGAGCTGGGTGCCAAGGCGAGCCTTATCAACGATGGCCTGCAACTCGGCGCGGCCGTATTCCAGACGGAGATCAGCAACACCCGCGTCCAGGTCGATCCGAATACGATCCAGTTCATCGGCGAAAGCCGCATCCGCGGTTTCGAGCTGAACGCGAGCGGCACCATCCTGCCTGGATGGACCGTCTTCGGCGGATACAGCTACCTGGATGCGAGGATCATCGATGGGGGCACGAGCACGCTCACGGCGCCTGCGGTCGGCGCACGGGCGGCGCAGGTCGTCTACGTACCGTCGGTGAATACGGGCAAGCGCCTGCCACAGACGGCACGGAACAGCTTCACCGGAACGACCAACGTCACGCTGTTCGGCAGGCTGCAGCTGGGCGGCACGGCGATCTACCAGAGCCGGGTCTATGGCGGGTATCAGGACAATCGATCGGCCGTGCAGACCGCGGCCGGCGTCGTGACGATCAATCCCGCGACCAAGGTGCTATATCGTTCGACGCCCGGATACTGGCGCTTCGATGCGCGAGCGAGCCTCGATCTGACGCAGAACGTATCGGTCGCGGTGAATGCGCAGAACCTCACCGACAAGGCCTATTTCAGCCAGACGTTCACGACGCACTATGCCGGGATCGCTGCCGGACGTACCGTCTTCGGTACCGTCAACGTCAAGTTCTGATGAGTGCATGACCACGCTCGACGCCCTGTCCCGCGAAGAGATCGCCGTCCGCCTCGCCGCGCCGCCGGCGGAGCGGGCGGCGTTCCTGCGCCAGGCGGCGCTGCTGGGCCATGCCGAAGCGCAGGCGGTATTCGGTCAGATGCTTCTGGATGGCGTCGGGGTAGCGGCCGATCCACGCGAGGCGTTCGGCTGGTTCGTCAAGTCGGCGGCGCAGCACCATCTGATGGCGCTCAACATGGTCGGCCGCTGCTACGATCTCGGCTGGGGCGTTGCCATCGACAAGGCGCGGGCAGCCGAATGCTACCGGGTCGCCGCAGCGCGCGGCCTGGTCGAGGCGATCTACAACCACGCAACGCTCCTCACCCTCGGGCACGGCGTTGCGGAGGACAAGGCCGCGGCGCTTGCCTTGTTCGAGAAAGCGGATGCGATGGGCTATGCCAAGGCGACCAATTATGTCGGGAGTTTCGCCGAGGACGGCTGGGCATGCGAGCGCGATCCGCGACGTGCAGCCTCCTGTTACCGACGGGCGGCAGAGGGCGGCGATTTCCGCGGCGCGTTCAATCACGCCCGCATGCTGTTGATCGACGGCAACATCGACGAGGCCGGCACATGGCTCCGTCGGTCGCTGGAGGGCGGCACGCCGCAGTTCCGGGCGAAGGTATCGGCCTGGCTTGCGGCACATGAACGCGCCGATGTGCGCGCATGGGGCGCCGCCGCGGCGAGGGCGGAGGCATGCTGATCGTCATACCCGGGCTGCTGGCGGCTGCGGAACTGGGCCGTGTGCGACAGCTGCTGGACGCCGCCGAGTGGGTCGACGGCAATGCCACGTCCGGCGCCCAATCGGCACTGGCGAAACGTAACGAGCAGCTTCCCGAGGGATCGCCGGCGGCGCGCGAGGCGGGTGGCATCATCCTCGACGCACTCGGTCGTTCGCCGGTGTTCATAGCATCGGCGCTGCCGCGCAAGGTCTTTCCGCCGCTGTTCAACCGCTACACCGGCGGGCAGCGCTTCGGCACGCATGTCGACAATGCCATCCGCATGCAGCGCGGCACCGATTTCCGGATTCGTAGCGACCTGTCGGCCACGCTCTTCCTGGCAGATCCCGACAGCTACGATGGCGGCGAACTGGTGGTCGAGGAGCAGTTCGGCGAGCAGCGGGTCAAGCTGCCGGCGGGGCATCTCGTCGTCTATCCGGCGTCGAGCCTGCATCGGGTCGAACCGGTGACCCGTGGAACGCGCTCGGCTTCGTTCTTCTGGATCGAATCGATGGTGCGCGACGATGGGGAACGTCGGCTCTTGTTCGAGCTAGACCAGGCGACGCAGGATGTCGCCGGTCGCCACGGCCAGGATGATCCCGCCGCCATCCGCCTGACCGGAGTCTATCACAATCTGCTGCGGCGCTGGGCCGACGCCTGACGTACCGGCGGCGGATGCGCGCAAGAGGGTCATGAACCACCGGCGGCTCGTTGCTGGGCCGCACGTTCGGTCAGGGTCTTCAGCGTCTCGTCGAAGCGCCCTTCCCGTTCCGCCTGCCTGAGGAACTGGACCTCGTCGACCAGGATTTCCGATGGTGTCGGATGCCGCGCGAACTGCTCCGCGACCGCATCCGCAAAGGAATCGAGCGGCATGTAGCCGGGCCGATTGGCCTGTCCGGGGGTAAGGTCCGTCCGTACGCCGGGTGGCGCGACCTCGATGATCTCGATCTTGCCGGCCAGCTGCGTTCTCAGCGAAACGGTGTAGGAATGGATGGCGGCCTTGGTCGCCGAATAGGTCGGTGCCGCCACCAGCGGTACGAAGGCAAGGCCCGACGTCACGGTGACGATCGCGGCATCGGGCCGGGTCGCAAGATGCTCGATCAGCGCATTGGTCAGGCGGATGGGGCCGAGCAGGTTGATCGCCAGCGTCGCTTCGGCAGCGGAGAGATCGCGGCGGCGCGTAAGATCCTCGAACTGCATGATGCCCGCGTTGTTGAACAGCACGTTGAGATCCGGAAAGTCGGTAACGATCCGCTCTGCAAATGCGTCGATGGCGTCCGAATCCTCCACGTCGAGTGTGACCGTATGGATGCCCGCGCGTCCCGCAGCGGCGCGGTCGAGCGCGTCCTGGCGGCGACCGGCGATGATGACGGTATCGCCACGATCGTGGAAGCGGTGGGCAAGCGCTTCACCGATGCCGCTACCGCCGCCGGTCATCAGGATCGTGTTGCCGCTGGTCTTCATGGTCGTTTGGCTCCTGATGATACGGGCGTGACCCGGCCCAAATGATCGGGGCAGCCGATCGTTCAATGCGACACCGCCTCTGGCGGCGTGCGTGGTCGCCGCCCAGCGCGCCTCACGGACCAGAAGAACAACGGAAATAGTAAATCGCTATCACGTGAGTGAATAAGCTTGCATTCGCTGCGACGATCATGCACCCCTGCGTCAGTGGCGCCGAAGAGCGCGATATGTCGGTGGAGGGGATTATGCGGCTTCGTACGTGCTGGCTCGGTGTGTCTGCCCTGGCTCTCGTCTGGACGGGCGATGCGCTCGCCCAGGCCGTTCCCGCCGATCCCGGCGCTTCGAGCGAGCAGGCCGAAAGCCCGTCGCCCGACCAGGGCGAGATCATCGTCACCGCCCGCCGCCGCAACGAGAACCTGCAAACCACGCCGCTGTCGGGCTCGGTGCTGTCGGGCACCGACCTTGCCAACAAGGGCGTCGCCAATGTCGATGCGCTCCAGTTCGCCTCGCCGAGCATCGTGGTCAACAATTTTGGCCAGGGCATCGACTTCAACGTCCGCGGCATCGGCAAGGGCGAGCATAACACGCAGACCGCGACCGGCGTCATCACCTATCGCGACGGCGCGCCGACCTTCCCCGGCTATTTCCAGCAGGAACCCTATTACGACGTCGCCAACATCCAGGTGCTGCGCGGTCCGCAGGGCACGATCGTCGGCCAGAACGCCACTGGCGGCGCGGTGTTCGTCAACAGCAACGATCCGATCATCGGCGGCGACTATCACGGCTACGTCAACGCCAACGTCGGCAATTATTCCGAAGCCGGCGTGCAGGGCGCGCTCAACATCCCGGTGAGCGATACGCTCGCTGCCCGCTTCGCGGTGTTCGGCACGCGGCGCAACGGCTTCTACCATATCACCGGCCCGAACGGCGCGCCGTACAACGGCAACAACGGCGACGTGCGCCAGCTCGCCGGGCGCTTCAGCCTGCTGTGGAAGCCGACGACGCAGCTGACGATCCTGTCGAAGACCGACGTCGACTACCTCGACATGGGGGCCTATCCGGCCAGCCCCTACACCAACCGGTTCCGCACGCTGCCCGGCACCACGATCGCCAACCCGAACTTCCGCGACCTGTTCGACATCACCGCCAATTCCCCGCAGGCAGCGCGCGACAAATTCTACCGTTCGATCCTGCGCGTGAACTACGAATTCGACAACGGCATGCAGCTGCGCTCGGTCAGCGCCTATGCCAGCGGCAACACCATGTACCGCGCCGACCTGGACGGCACGGCGACGGCCAACCGCACCTTCTTCGACAGCGTCGACGAACGGCAGATCTCGCAGGAGATCACGCTGATCTCGCCCGATACGAAGCGGTTCACCTACCTGCTCGGCGCGTTCGGCCTGTGGAACAAATATACGTTCCTGTCGCCCTACCAGTTCGTGATCGGTGCGCCGCTCGGCAACCGGCTGACCGAATACCGGTTGCAGGGGATCAACCCCAACCGCTCGCTTGCCGCGTTCGGGCAGGTCGGCTTCGTCATCACGCCCAAGCTGAAGCTGGAGGCCGGCGCCCGCTACACCGCCAGTCGCAGCCGCAACGATATCGACGTGCTGCAATATGGCACGCCGATCGTCGCGGAGCAGGAAACCCGATCGGACGACGTGTCGTACAAGGTGTCGCTGGGCTGGGAGGCGACGCGCGATCATTACCTGTATGCCTTCGTCGCGACCGGCTTCAAGCCGGGCGGGCTCAACGTGCCCGTCGGGCTCGGCAACCCGGCGCCGTTCGGGGCGGAGCAGGTGAGATCCTACGAAGCGGGGTGGAAGGCGAATTTCGCCGATCGCCGCATCCGCACCACGGTCAGCGCCTTCTACAACGATTACGAGGATTTCCAGGTCACGATCGGCAATCCGGCGATCCCCGTGTTCGGCCTGCAGGTCAACGTGCCGGGCAAGACCAAGATCTACGGCTTCGAAGCGGAAGCGGACGTGAAGCTCGGCGCATTCAGCTTCGATGTCGGCATGAACGTGCTGCACAGCGAACTCGGCCGCTTCTACGCGACTGACCCGCGCATTCCGGCGACGGCGGCGTGCAACATCAACACCGGACCGGCGAGCGCATCGTGCCGCAACCTCGAGGGCATGGACCAGAGCTATGCGCCCAACTTCACCTTCAACGTCGGTGCGGCCTATGAGATCGCGCTGGGTGGCGGCGCGACGCTGACGCCGCGTGCGAACTACGGCCACATCGCGCCGCAATGGGCGACGCTGTTCGAGAACAGCCTGCTCGGCGACCGGCTGCCGGCGCGCAACATCGTCAACGCGCAGCTGGCGCTCGCCAAGGGAACGGTGACGGTGACCGCCTATGCGACCAACCTGACCGACCAGCATTACCCCGCGGCGCTGAACAGCGGCCTCTATTTCGCAGGGCCGCCGCGGCAATACGGGCTGAAGATCCTGAAGGCGTTCTGACGCATGCAGAGCTTCGCACTGACCGTCGACACGTTCCTGACCCACGCCGGCACATGGTTCGGCGAGCGGGAAGTGGTGTGGGCCGAACAGGGCCGGGCGGTCGCGCGCCTCGGCTATGCGGCGTTGCGCGAGCGGGCGAACCGGCTGTCGGGGGCGCTGATCGCGCTGGGCATGGCGCAGGGCGACCGCGTCGGCACGCTCGCCTGGAACACGCAGCACCATCTGGAGGTCTATTACGGCGTGATGGGGGCGGGGGGCGTGTGCCACACGCTCAACCCGCGGCTGACCGCGGCGCAACTGGCGGCGATGGTCGACGAGGCGGACGACCGCATCCTGGCGGTGGCCGCGGACCTGATGCCGTTGCTGCGCCAGGTGCTGCCGCTCTGCCCGCGCGTCCGCCACGTCGTGGTGCTCGACGGCGAGGCTGATGCGGAGGATGCGATCGGCATCGAGGCGCTGCTCGCCGAACGGGGCGCGCCGGTACCGTGGGGCGCGTTCGCCGAGGAGGCGCCGGCGGGGCTATGCTATACCTCCGGCACCACCGGGCGGCCCAAGGGCGTGCTCTATACGCACCGGTCGAACTATCTGCACACGCTGCGCGCGTTGCAGGCGGACGCGATCGCGATCACCGCGCGCGATACGTTGCTGCTGGCGGTGCCGATGTTCCATGCCAACGGCTGGGGGCTGCCCTTCGCGGCGCCGGCGGCGGGCACGAAGCTGGTGCTGCCGGGGCGGCATCTCGACGGCGCGAGCCTTGCCCGGCTGATCCGCGATGAAGGCGTGACGGTGGCGGTCGGCGTCCAGACGGTATGGCTGGGGCTGGTCGATCACCTCGACCGGACGGGCGAGGCGGTTCCGACGCTGGAGCGGATCGTGATCGGCGGATCGGCCTGTCCCGATGCGCTGCTCGAGCGGTTGCAGAGCCGCCTCGGCGCCCGCGTCCAGACGAGCTGGGGCATGACCGAATTGTCGCCGGTCGGCACGATCGCGCCCGCCGACGCGCCCCCCGGTCCGTCGGGATCGGCGGGGCGGCCACCGGTCGGCCTCGACCTCAAGCTGACCGACGCCGAGGGCAGGACGCTGGCGGAGCAGCGCGGGACGCTGGGCCACCTCAAGGTGCGCGGGCCGAGCGTGCTCGACCGCTATTATGGCGCCGACGCGGACGTGCTCGACGCGGAGGGATATTTCGACACCGGCGATCTCGCGATGATCGACGCCGCCGGTCACCTGACGATCTGCGGCCGGGCCAAGGATCTCATCAAGTCGGGCGGCGAATGGATCAATCCGGCCGAGATCGAGGCGATCGTCGGCGCGCATCCCTCCGTCCGCCATGTCGCGGTCATCGCCCGGCCCGATCCGCGCTGGGGGGAACGCCCGGTGCTGGTGATCGAGGGAGCGGAAGGTGACGCGGGCCAGCTGCTCGCGCTGCTCCGCGGCCGGGTGGCGGACTGGTGGATTCCGGATCGGGTCGCCACGGTCGGCACGATGCCGCTCGCCGCGACCGGCAAGATCGACAAACAGCGCCTGCGCGCCGATTACGCGCAGGGGCGGATCGTCGCCCGCACCGTGGGGTGACCTGCGGGATCGTTGTGAGCGGTGGTTCGGTGAGACGCGCCCGGCCCTTGAGGGGAGGGCTATCGCATATCGCTACGACGGCTGCTGGGCTCGGGTGAAGGGCATGCCTTCCCAATATTCTCCGTCACCCCGGACTCGTTCCGGGGTCCACCGTGCCGTAAATCCATAGCCTATCGGTGTGCGGCGCGGTGGACCCCGGAACAAGTCCGGGGTGACGAAGGAATAGAGAACATCAGCGCGGATCAGACAGCCCATATGCGATAGCGCTGCCCGGCACGGAAAGGGGCTCTACCCGACGCTCATTCGCAGCCGGCCGCTTTCGGCGGCAGCTTCGGGGCGGCGAGGCCGACGTTCCAGTTCCAGCCGATCGTGCCGGTCGCGCGGCGGCGGCACATCACGCTTTCGTTGAGCGCGAACATGCCGGGCATCAGGTCGCGTGCGGGCTGGGGCGTCGCGGCGAAATGCATGTAGCTGCGCGCAGCGTCATAGGCGGGCCACGGCGCCGCATTCCTGGCGACCGGCTTGCCGTCGCGCACGAAGCTCGCCCAATAGTCGAGCATCGCGTCGGACAGCGCGCGTTCGCCCGGCGTATCGGGCACCTTCGGCCAGCGTGGCGGCGTGCCGTCCGGCGTGCCGAAGACGAACGGCAGCTCGCTGGCGTGGAAGGCGTGCAGATCGGCCCCGTCCATCGCCGGATAGCCATGATCGAACAGGTAGAGATAGGCAGGCTGGCCGAGCGCCGCCTGCTTGCGGACCAGCCGCTCCGAGGTCCAGCCGTAGAGCGCATCGCGCGTGGTCGCGAGGATGCTCTCCCGATAATCGGCGGCGGGGTAGAGTTGCAGGAAGCGGTCGGCGAGGTCCGCGTAGGACGCGCGGATCGCCTTTTCATAGGCCGCGGCATCCGCCGGCGCCTTGGGCGCGAGCATGCGCAGCGAGCGGATCTCGCCCTGGTTGAAGCCGGCGAGCACCGGCACCGGCGCCTGGCGTCCCTGATCGAAGGCATCGACCATCTGCTGCGGCAGGACCGCGCCGTCGACCACGCCGAACGGCGCGAAACCGAGCTTCGCCGCGGTGTCGGTCAGCGCCTGCGCATCCATGCCGCGCAGGCCGGCGATGTCCGGCACCTGCAACGCACCGGTCAGCAGCTGCCCGCCGCCTTCGCCGGACGGCATGCCGAAGGCGGCTTTGCGCAGGTCCGGCATCGAGATCATATAGCCGCTCTGCGCGATCGCCCGGGTGAACAGGCCGCGCGCCGCGGGCGAGGACATCAGGTACAGCGTGCTGAGGCCGCCGGCGCTTTCCCCCGCCACCGTGACCTGGCGCGCATCGCCGCCGAACGCGCCGATATTGTCGCGGACCCAGGTCAGCGCGGCGATCTGATCGAGCAGGCCGTAATTGCCCGACACGCGCTGGCGCGATTCGCGGCTGAGCCAGGGGTGCGCCAGCCAGCCGAGCACGCCGAGCCGATAGTTGATCGACACGACGACGATGCCGCGTTCGGCGAGCTTGCGGCCGTCGTACATCGGTTCGCGGCTCGATCCGCTGACCAGCGCGCCGCCGTGGATCCAGACCATCACCGGCGCATTGCGGGCGTTCGCGGGTGTCCAGATGTTGAGCGTCAGGCAGTCTTCGCTGACCGGCATCGGCGGCCCTGCGTAGATCGTAGCGTTGGAACCTTGCGGCTGGACGCAGGCGGCACCGAACGACGTGGCCGCCCGCTCGCCGGTCCAGCGGGGCAGCGGTGCAGGCGGGCGCCAGCGCAACGCACCGACCGGCGGCGCGGCATAGGGTATGCCCTTGAAGACGCGGAGGTCGCCATCGCTGGTGCCGCGCACCGTGCCGGCGGGTGCGGTGACGACCGGTGCCGGATCGGCTGCGCTGGCGGGTGCGGCCCCGGCAAGGGCGCCGGACAGCGCGGTGGCGAGCAGCAGGGCTTTCATGCGGAGGTCTCCTGACGATGCAGCGTCCGCGCCAGCCACAGGAACAGGCCGATCGCGATGCCGTAAAAGGGGGTAAGCGTGTAGAGCGCCAGTTGCAGCGCGTTGCCGGCGCCGCCGGCGGCGAACCGGTCGCTGGCGGCACCGACCCAGGTCGGCCCCAGCCCCAGGCCGATGAAGTTCATCACCAGCAGCAGCAGCGCGCCCGCCAGCACGCGCTGGTTGGGCGCCGCCTCTTCCTGCACCAGCGTTACCGAGCAGGAGAGATAGAAATAGTTGAAGAACATCACGACCGTCAGCAGCGACAGCGCGAGCGGCCAGGAAGGCGCCCAGACGAAGGCGACGTAGAAGGGCATGGCGATGGCGAGCGATACCGCCGGTGCGACCGCGAAGACGCGGCGCGAGCGGCGTGACAGGCGATCGATGATCCGGCCCGATGCGACCATGCCGCCGCCCATGCCGACGACGATCGCCAGCGCATACCAGATCGCGATCTCCGGCAGCGTCATGCCCTTTTCCCGGATCAGGAAGAGGACGGCGAAATTGCCGAGGCCGTACGTGACGAACTGCGTCGCGCCACTGCCGAAGGCGGCGAGCGTCACCACCGGATTGGTGAAGAAGGCGCGCAGCGTCGCCCAGAACGGCGCCTTGTCGCGCTGCATGTCCCGCTGCACGCTGCCGCCGGGGTCGGCGGCGCCGCGGGCGGGTTCGGGAATGACGAAGGGCAGGGCGATCGCCGCGACGATCCCGACCGCGCCGATCGCGACGAAGGCATCGCGCCAGTCGAACAGCGTGGCGATCGTCGCGCCGAGCGCGATGCCCAGCGCCGCGCCGATCGGCGGGCCGAGATTATAGATGCCGAAGGCGACGCCGCGGCGGCCGGGTGCGAACGTGTCGGTGATGAGCGCATAGGAGGGCGGCACCCCGCCCGCCTCGCCGAACCCGACGACCATGCGGGCGGCGACCAGTTGCGGATAGGTGCGGGCGAGACCGCAGGCGATCGTCGCCGCGCTCCAGATCGCGCAGGCGATCGTCAGTACGCCGACGCGGCTGGTGCGATCGGCCAGCCAGCTCACCGGGATGGCGATGAAGCAATAGAACATCGCGAAATACAGCCCGCCGATCAGCCCCAACTGGCCATCGGTGATGCCGAGCGAATCCTGGATCGGCTTGGCGAGGATGCCGAGCAGCTGGCGATCGAGGAAGTTGAGGACGTAGACGAAGGTCAGCATCGCGAGCACGATGCCGGGGTGGCGGGCGCGTGCCGTCCGTCGTTCCTGCCGGGGCACACCCGGTGCCATGCTGCTCGTAACCGCCATACCCTCTCCCACTGTGTCGTGGTTTGTGGTGGAAGGATGATCCACTCCTCCGGACCTGTCAATGCACACTCACTTGCGTGTGAACTTATCGTGATGGGACCGGAATGGCTTGACGGTAACGCCCGAACGCCGGAGGGACGGACGGGTGATGCAAGCCGAGAAACCCGCCCGCCGCTCCCGCAAGGCCGACCAGCGCGCGGCGACGATGGAGCAGATCTACGACGCGGCCGAGGAGCTGTTCTCCAAGCACGGCCTCCACGGCGTCACGCTGAAGGATGTCGCCAAGCAGGTCGGCGTCCACCATACGCTGCTCAATTATTATTTCGCCGACAAGAAGGCGCTGTTCGACGCCGTCTTCTCGCGCCGCGCCGGTGTGACCAGCGAACGGCGGATGAAGGCGCTTGACGATTACGAGGCCGCGGTCGGCGACAAGCCGACGGTGGAGGGGGCGCTACGCGCGTTCCTCGATACCGACCTCGACACCTATATCGAGGGGGGCGAGGGCTGGAAGAATTATGCCAAGCTCGGCGCGCAGGTGGCCAACACGCCCGAATGGGGCGCCGAGCTGATGGACCAGCATTTCGACCCCGTCGTGCTGCGCCTGATCGCCTTGCTCAAGACGGCGATGCCGGAATGCCCGGAAGAGCGCATCTTCTGGGGCTATCACTTCGTCACGGGCGCGCTGATGCTGACGCTGGCACGCACCGGACGCATCGACAAACTGTCCGGCGGCCTGTGCCATTCCGACGATTTTGGTGCGGTGAAGGAGGTGATGGCGACGTTCATGGCAGCAGGCTTCCGCTCCATCTGCACCTGATCGGCATCGCGTGTCAGATCGATATTGCGCGCTGATTATCATTCGCTATCAAGAGAGCGAATGATAATCAGGAGAGTGACTGTGGCGCTTGGCGGACGAACTGCGATCATCACCGGTGCTGGCGGTGGCCTGGGGCGGGCGCATGCGCTCTATCTGGCCGGCAAGGGCGCCAGGGTGCTGGTCAACGACGTATCGGCGGAGGCCGCCGAACGCGTCGCGGCGGAGATCGTGGCGGCGGGCGGTGAAGCGATGGCCTTCGCCGCGTCGGTGACCGACGAGGAAGCGGTCGAGCGAATGGTCGCGGCGATATCGGGTGCCTGGGGGCGGGTGGACATCCTCGTCAACAATGCCGGCATCCTGCGCGACAAGAGCTTCGCCAAGATGACGATCGCGGATTTCCGCACCGTCGTCGACGTGCACCTGATCGGCGCCGCGATCTGCACCAAGGCGGTGTGGGAGCCGATGCGTGCGCAAGGCCATGGCCGGATCGTGATGACCACATCCTCGTCGGGCCTCTGCGGCAATTTCGGCCAGGCGAATTATGGCGCGGCCAAGATGGCGCTGGTCGGGCTGATGCAGACGCTGGGGATCGAGGGCGAGAAATACGGCATCCGCGTCAACTGCCTGGCGCCGACGGCGGCGACGCAGATGACCGAAGGCGTGCTGGATGCCGAGAGCCTTGCGCTGCTGGCGCCGGATCGGGTGTCGCCCGCCTTGCTGACGCTGGTCGGCGACGATGCGCCGACGCGCGCCATCGTCTGCGCGGGGGCGGGCCATGTCGCGGCCGCGCATGTGACGCTGACCGCGGGGCGCTATATCGGCGCCGGCGACGATGCGGGTGAACAGATCGTCGCGCACTGGCCGGACATCGCCGATCGTGCCGACGAGATCGTCCCGGCCTATGGCTTCGTCCAGGCGGAGCGCGAGGTCGCGGCGGCACGAGGCCATCGCTGACGACCGCTGCCTTGCTACATCGTCTACGCCGGGCGGGCCTCGCGAGACGGGACCGGCACTCGGCTGCCTAGGTGGGTGGTAAGAGGCCGGTGCCACTCCTTTGCGCTGTCGCAGTGCTGCGCAGGGCGAAGGCCACCATGCCTCGGAACCGATGCCGCAAGCAGAAAGCGCGGAAATGACTTATGCCGCGATGGGTGGTGATCGGACGCGTGACGTCAAACCACAGTGCGGCCAGGTCACGGCAGAGGAAAGCCAAGACGCGGCGGTCCCTGAAAAGGTATTTCGCGTACAGGGCGCCATCGCCGAAGCTGTAGCCGGCGAGCAGGCGGGTTTCGTCTGCGATGTCACGGCGGCCGTGGTGGTGATCGACGACGAAGCGCGGATCGTAGCGCAGCGGGATGCCAAGGCCGAGGGCGCGGAAGAGGAAGTCGGTATCCTCGGCCGCGATGAACGGCGCGCCGGCCCCGAAGCGTTCGTCGAAGCCCCCGACGCGCGACAGGACGTCGGCGGTCATGGCGAGGTTCGCGCCCATCACGAACCCGCCGGGAAACGCGCCCGGCGGCGCGACCATCGGATGATCCTCCAGCTTCAGCGTTACGGCAAGGTCGCGGGCGTCGCCGGGCAGGATGCGCCCGCCGACGATCGCCGGGGAACCGACCTCCGCAAAGCAGCGCGCGAGCCCTTCGAAATACGCCGCGTGCAGGACGCAATCGTCGTCCGTCATCGCGACGATCGCCCCGCGGACGGCGCCCAGTCCGCGATTGCGGGCGCGGGCGAGGCCCGGCCGCTCCTCGCCGAGCAGGCGGACGGAACAGCGCTGTGCATCCCGCCACGTGCGCAGCAGGCCGGCGGTGGCATCGGTCGAGCCGTTGTCGACGATCACGACCTCGATCGTGCGGCGGGCGCTATGGTCGAGGGCGCGGGTGATGGAGGCCAGCAGCGCCGGCAGCGCGGCGGCGCGGTTGCGGGTGCAGACCAGCAGGCTGATCTCGATCGGCGCGGTCATGCGGCGATGCGGGGGCGTGCGGCCGCATCCGCCACCTCCGCCCACGACGCCGCCCGCGCCACCAGCGGTGAGCCGGCGGTCCAGGCATCGATATAGGCGCCGACCTTGCCGTAGCTGTTGTCGAGCACGACGTGGGGGATGCCGAGCAGCAGGGCGAGGATGTGCCCGTGCAGCCGGTCGGTGACGATCCGCTCGCCGCGCGACAACAGGGCGAGGCCCCGCGCGACACGGGCGGCCGCCCGCTGCAAGCGGTCATCGGGCAGAGGTTCGTCATCCTCCAGCCAGTCGACGGGTGCGGCTTCGGCGGGTGGGCCGGCCCGGTCCGCGACGCGCTCGGCATCGGTGCGCAGCAGCGCGAGGAGCGGCCGGTCGGCGGCGCTGCGCGGTTGCGGGCCGAGGGCGAAGGCGGAATCGGGCGCGAGCGCCGCATGTGCGCCGACGAAGGCCTGCGCGGTCGCGAGGCTCGGGCGATCGCGGACGTAGAGCGTCAGGTCGGGATGCGCCGCGGCGATGTGCGCGAAGCGTGCCGCGGCGGCGGGATCGTCGAAATGGATCGACTGCGGCAGCTGCACGACCCGCCGGTCGCGCATCCGGGTCAGCACCGTTTCGCGCAAGCGCTGGTGATGCGGCCAGATATCGCCGAGGTTGCCGCCGCCGTGCAGGAAGACGACGCCGTCCGGACAGGCCCGGCGCAGCGCGGCTTCATCGAAGTCGTGCCAGGTGGAGACGTAGGCCGGATCATTCCCGGTCACGGCGCGCAGCATGGCGCATTCGCCCAGCCAGATCGCGCTGTCGCCGACGTTCGGGTGATCGGGGAAGTCGAGCAGGGCGTATTGCTCGCCCGGTCCGATGGCAGCGCGATAGAGAGCGTCGAGCGCGCTACGCTGCGCGGTGATGACGTCGCTCATGCGGCAAGCTGCGCGTCGCCGGCCGTGACCTCGCGGTACAGGGCTTCGCAGCGATCCAGCCAGAGGTCCTGCGTGAACAGGCGCAGCACGCGTTCGCGGGGAACCGAGGGGGGGATGGCGCGTGCCGCACCGATCGCGGCGGCGAGGGCCGGGACGTCGCCGGCGGCCGCGAAGGCGCCAGCTTCGCCGATCACCTCGCGCGCGGCGCCCATGTCGAAGGCGGCGACGGGCAGGCCGCAGGCCATGGCCTCGGCCGCGACCAGCCCGAAGGGTTCGTCCCAGCAGGGCGTGAACACGAACACCGACGCTCGGCCGAGTTCGCCGGCCAGTGCAGGCCCATCGAGATGGCCGCCATAGGCGACGCCCGGCCCGATCAGCGGCGCGACCTGCGCGGCCCAGTAATCGGGATCCTCGATGGCGCCGAACAGGGTCAGGCGGACTCCTGCGGCGAGCGCCGCCTGCGCGGCGAGATGCGGCCCCTTGTTGGGCGTGATCCTGCCGCACCAGACCGCCTCGCCATTGCCGTTCGCCACGAAGGGCCAGCGGGCGACGCAGATGCCGTTGTGCAGCACCGACGCCTGCGGCGGCGCGCCGTCCGGCCACCAGGCGGCAAGCTGCCGCGCCGAGGTGACGGTCAGGCGATGCCGGGCCGAAGGACTCGCCGCGACGAACCAGTGCAGGGCATCATAGGGCGGGACGTGCAGCGAGGTGACCGTCGGCACCGCCGCCGTCCGCCGCTGCTCCAGCGGGAAACGATGCAGGCTGTTGTTGTGGACCACGTCGAACCCGCCCGCGGCGATCCGGTCGCACGCGGCGGCATAGCCGGCGTCGAGGTGCGCGATCAGCGGTGCCGAGCCGCGATGCTCCGCCCAAGGGAAGGTGCGCTCGTAATGTTCGGCCAGCACCGGATTGATGGCGAAGCGCGGATCGCTGTCGCCCGAGGCGAACAGCACGACGTCATGGCCGCGATCCTGCAACCCGGCGGCCAGTTCCCAGCAATGCGCCTCCATGCCGCCGGCGAACGGCTGCGCGATGCGCTGTCGGACATGCGCGAGGATCGCGATCCTCATGCGGCGACGGGATCGTGCGGCGCGGCCTGCTGCGCAGCGGCTTCGAGCTGACGCAGCACGGTTGCGGTATTGGCATAGGGCTGGTGGCTCTGCTGGCCGGTGAGGGCGAGGTCGCCTGCGTCCGGGCGGCGCAGGATGCGGATCGGCCGGCCCGGCGCATCGTCGATGAGGCCCATCAGGCGGAAGGCGTGGAGCCAGTGGCCCATCGTCCGGTAGCCCCATTTCGCCTCGAACAGCTGCGCGTTGCGCACCACGCTGTCGACATGGTGGACGGGCGGCATGTGGTGCGGATGATATTGGTGGTAGGCAAGGCCGCCCTTGATCCACGCGATCGGCACGCCGGCCTGATCGAGCGTCTTGCCGAAGTCGGTATCCTCCCCGCCATAGCCGGCATAGCGTTCGTCGAAGCCGCCGACCGCCAAGAAGGTCGACCGCCGCATCGCGAAATTGAGCGACCAGAAGCAGCGATAGTCGGCGCAGATCTCCCAGCCCCGTGGCGGCGGGCCGCGGCGATCCGAATGCTTTTGCGCCACGGCGGCGAAGCCATCGTAGGTCCATTCCCCCGCAGTGGCGCCGCCGGGGAGGTACATCACCTCGCCCATCAGCAGCGCATCGACCTCGCCCGCGAAGCCGGCATAGTCGGCGACGAGTTGCGGCGTCGGGATGCAATCCATGTCGAGGAAGACGATGACGTCGCCGACCGCGGCGCGCGCCGCGGCGTTGCGGGCGGCGGCGAGGGGCAATGCCTCGCCCGTCACCTGCATCTGGCGGATCGGGAAGGGGGCGTCGGGAAGCACGTACAATTCGTCCTGCATCACCGCCACGATCAGCTCGACGGGCGTCTGCGTCTGGAGCGACAGGCCGCGAACGACATTGGCGAGATGGTCGGCGCGGCCCTTTGCCAGCGTGACGACGGAAACGTTGGTCATGGGCGGCGGGTCTCCATAGCGGTCAGGGGAAGGGGGGTGAGCGGCGGCGTCCACAGCCGGTCGGCCAGCGCCTCCAGCCACAAGGCGACGCGATCGGCCGGCGCATCGTCGATCATCGCGCGCTGGCAATCGGGCCGGTGTGTGGCGCGCGTCTGCGCCAGTGCGGCCGTCCACCCTTGCGCCGACGAGGGCAGGTGCGGGCGGACGCAGGCGACGCCGGCGGCCGCGAGCGCCTCCGCCTTGCGATGCTGTTCGTCGAAATAGCGCCATTCGGGGATCGCCAGCCAGGGGCGGCCGGCCGCGAGGATTTGCTGGCAGGTGGTGTTGCCGGTGGAGGCGACGACGAGGTCGGCGGCGGCGATATGGTCGGCGGCATCGGCCACCCAGCCGCGATGCTCGATGTTGGCGGGTTCGGTGGCGTGCCAGTCGCGCTGCACCTTGCCGATGGTGATCCAGCGGGCCTGTGGGTGCGAGCGGGCGCCGACGCCGAGCGGGGCTTGCGCGAACCCCTCGCCGCCGCCGCCCGACAGGACCAGGATCATCTCTTCATCGGGCGCGACGCCGATGCGCTGGCGCGCCACCTCGCGCTCAGGCATGCGCACGTCGACGCCGAGGCCGCCGGCGAAGCACGTCTTGGCGCGCAGCCCGGCATCCCATTCCGGCTGGGCGAGATCGGCGTGGAAGGGGCCGAGCAGGCCGGCCGCACCGTCATAGGCGGCGCGATGGCCGGGATCGTCGCGATCGCCGTGCTGCAGCACCTTCACATGGGGGACCGAGCAGATGCGGGCGAGCTGCGCGACCTCGGCCGACACGTCGCAGATCATCAGGGCGGGGTTGGCGGTGTCGAACCACGCGGACAAGGTCGCCATCGCGCGGCGGATGCCGGGCCAGCCGAGCGGCGCGCAGTGCAGCGTCTGCGGCGTCGGCACCCAGTCCATGGTCTGCGGCTCGGTGCCGGTCGGTTCGAACAGCGACGGCAGGCGCACGATATCGACCTGATCCGGCAAGGGCGGGAAGATGTCGTCGCGTGCGCAGAACACCGTCATCGGCCGCGTCGGCGGCAGCGCATGGGCGATGGCCGCGCAACGTTCGGCATGGCCGCGTCCCTGGTGGTGGACGAAATAGCCGAAGGGCGGCATCATGCCGCCGCCGCCACGCCGGCTGCGGCGGCGCGTGGCGCGTTGCGGTCGGCATCGAGGCCTAGGGCGCACAGCCCCTCCAGCACGCCGGCGGCATGATGCGCTGTCGTGCGGTGAAGGCCGGCGCGGCGCGGCAGGTCGGCGAGATCGTCGCTGGCGTTGCCGACGACGATGGCGTGGCCGCACGCCGCCAGCATATCCGCATCGTTGCCGCTGTCGCCCGCGGCGATGCAATCGGCGAGCGTCCAGCCGTGGCGCGCGGCATATGCGGCGATCGCCTGCGCCTTGCCGCCGGCGGGCGCGAGCACGTCGATCAGCCGGCCGTGCGAGAAGACGACGCGCGCGGCAAGCGCGGCGTCGGCCAATGTGGCGCGGATCCGCTCCGCATCGGCGGCGGTCCCGAAGAAACTGATCTTGTGCGGGCCGGCGGTGGCGACGGGCTGGGGTTCGATACCGAGCGGGGCGAGCGCGGCGGCGACGCCGGCACGGTCCCAGCCGGCATCGAGCGCACGCGCGTAATCGTCGCAGGCACGCCAGCCGCCGCGGCCGTCGGCGAGCATCAGCCGGGTGCCGACGTCGACGATGAACGCGTCGGGTCGGGGCAGGCGCCAGCGGCGCAGGATCATGCGCGCGGCATCGAAGCTGCGCCCGGTCGCGACTACGAACGGTAGCGACGAGCGCGCGCGCCAGGCGGCGAAGGCTGCGGCGCCGTCGCGGCAGCCGGTCAGCGTGTTGTCGATGTCGGAGGCGAGCAGCTTCGGGCTGACGATGTGCCGGTAGAGGACGGAGGTCGCCGACGCATAGCGATGCCAGCAATAGGCGTCGGCACCGGCGAGCGCGGCCGCCGAACAGGCCGCGTGCCGGGCGGCGTCGGTGATGATCGCCCGTATCGCCGCGGCGATGGCGGCGGGATCGCGGGGATCGATCAGCAGCCCGTGGCCGATGGTGTCGACGATCTCCGCAGGGCCGCCGTTGCGCGTCGCCACGACCGGCACGCCGGCGGCGGCGGCCTCGACCAGCGTCAGGCCGAACGGTTCGTGCAGCGCAGGGTTGACGAAGACGCCGCCGCGCGCGGCCCGTGCATAGAGGGCGGCGACATCGTCGGCGTCGTGGCGCGGCGGCAGCGCGACCCGGCCGCGCAGCGCCGGTGCGGCGGCGAGGGCATGCAGTTCGTCGAGGACGGCGCGTTCCTCGTCGGAGGCATGGCCATGCTGGCCCGCGAGGATGACGAGGTTGGCGGCGCCTTGCAGCACCGCATCGGCGGCATAGGCGCGGACGAGGGCGGCGAGGTTCTTCTTCTCGACCGGGCGGGCGACGGCGAGGATGATGGGGAGGTCCGCGCGATCGAGCCAATCGCCCAGCCGATCCGCCAGCGTCGGTGCGGTGGGAACGAGATCGCGGCGCGGCACGCCCGGCGATATCGCGTGCACGCGGGTGCCGAGCGGCACGCCATAGCCGCCGACCTGCCGCACGGCCTCTTCCCGCGTCGAGACGACGATCGCGGCGGCGGCGGCGATCGCGGTCCGCTCGGCGGCGATCCGGGAATCGAGGCCCGGGCATGCGCCGCCGTGCGCGCGCTTGTCGATGCCGAGGGCGTGCGGCGTGTAGACGAAGGGGATGCCGAAGCGGCGCTGTGCCGCCATCGCCACTGCCGCGGCGTCGGCGAAATGGGCGTGGATGACGTCGGGCCGGCGCGGTGCCGCGGCCAGGTGGTCGCAAAAGGCGTCGGTGAACGCGGCAAGGTCCGCACCGAGCGCTTCCTTTTCCAGATAGCGCCGGTCCGCGCCGACGATGCGTTCGATGACGACCTTGTCGCCTGCCGCTTCGCGCGGTTGCGCATAGGCGCGCCCGAGCCGCTCGTCATCGAACAGGCGGGTGGCGATCACGACCTGCTCCACCTCCGGACGCAGCGCCTGGTGGCGAGCGGCGTCGAGCACATAGGCGATATGTCCACCGGTGTCCGCCGTGATGCCGAAATCGACGGGCGGCGCCTTCAGGCAGCCGCCGAGCGCCAGATGAAGAATGATCAAGAGCGCCCCTTTTTTGATTGCTGGAGCGTAACGTTGCGTGCGCGGAATCGGTCCGAAGTATCGATCTGGATTAATTTTTTTGTGCCGGACCGGGAATGATGCCCAGGGGCGGGGCGTCCAGGCAAGGATTATGGCGCCGAAGCGGCTGCCTTCGACCGAACACGCAAGGCGCAGATTGGCGGCATTGCGATATGGGCTCCGCTCAGCACCGATCCGGGCGCGATCCGGCAGTTGCCAGCGCGAGATACCAGGGGCTCGACTCGATCCGAATCAGAAGGCGACGCGGCCTGCTCCCGCAACTTTCAGGGCGCGATGGGTCTGGCTTGGCCCTCACCCAACTCGACACTCAGCTGAGGGCAAAACCCAGACGTTCGTATCCCTGCTCGCACCACCCCTGCTTCGTTGGGTGGGCTGATCGTTGGGAGAATGTACCGAATTCACCATTCCCGCCATAAGCCTGGGAAATGGTGACCCCTACGGGAATCGAACCCGTGTTTCAGCCGTGAAAGGGCCGCGTCCTAACCGCTAGACGAAGGGGCCAGCGGGGGTGCTGCTAGAGGGGGGGCGGCGGTCGGTCAAGGGGCTTTTCGTCAATTTGCCCAGGCGGCGTCCTCGATGTGCAGTTCGGCGGCGGGGCGGCTGCCCCAATCGTCCAGCTTGGCGCGGCCGGCCAGCCACAGGCGGCGGTGCGGTGCGGCACCCAGCAGTGCCTGACCGAGCGGGGTATCCGCGGCGCGAAAGGCCATCGCCTTGAAACTGCGGCCATCGTCGCCGGCGACGATCGTGCGGACATGGCCGTTGCCGACCACGTCGGCCTTGACGATCCGCACCGGCCCGGCGGCGATCCGCGGCGCCGGCCAGCCCATGCCATAGGGGCCACCCACCTCGAGCGATTCGATGAGGGCGGGATTGATGCCACCCGGCGCCAGCACCGTGTCGACCAGCAGCGCACGCTCGCCGATCGCGCGCTCGACCGCGGCGGCGAGGCGATCTTCGAGGAAGGCGCTGAATTCAGCGATGCGATCCGCGGCGACGGTCAGCCCGGCCGCCATGGCATGGCCGCCGCCGGCGACGAGCAGGCCGTGATCCTTGGCGGCGAGCACCGCCGCGCCGAGGTCGACGCCGGCGATCGACCGGCCGGAGCCCTTGCCGAGGCCGGTGTCGTCGATCGCGATGACGATCGCCGGGCGGCCGAGCTTTTCCTTCAGCCGTCCCGCGACGATGCCGATCACGCCGGGATGCCAGCCTTCTCCGGAAACCACGGCGACGCTGCGATCGGTGCGGAGCAGCGCGTCGGCGGCCTGCTGCACGCCCGTTTCGATCAGGCGGCGTTCCTCGTTGAGGCCATCCAGTTCCTCGGCGATGGTCCGCGCCTCATCGGGGTCGCGCGTGGTGAGCAGGCGGACGCCCAGGTCGGCACGTCCGACCCGCCCGCCAGCGTTGATCCGCGGGCCGAGCGCGAAGCCGAGGTCGCTGCACGTCGGCGCGCGGGTCAGCCGCGATGCGGCGATCAGCGCGGCAAGGCCGATGTTGCGACGCTGCGCCATCACCTTCAGCCCCTGCGCGACGAAGGCGCGGTTGAGACCGCGCAGTTGCGCGACATCGGCGACGGTGCCGAGCGCAACGATATCGAGGTGATCGATCAGCCGCGGCTCCGGCCGATCGGCGAAGAAGCCGCGCCCGCGCAAGGTACGGACCAGCGCGGCGGCGAGCAGGAAGCAGACACCGACCGCGGCGAGATGGCCGTGCGCGGCGCCTTCGTCCTCGTCGAGGCGGTTGGGGTTCACCAGCGCATGCGCGCGCGGCAGAGCGGCGGCGCATTTGTGATGGTCGACCACGACCACGTCGACCGGGTGGGCATGCGCCATCGCCAGCGCCTCGAACGCCTGCGCGCCGCAATCGACGGTGACGATCAGCGATGCGCCCTCGCTCGCCAGCCGGACCAGCGCGTCGCCCGAAGGGCCGTATCCTTCGAGCAGGCGGTCGGGGATATAGGCGCGCGCCTCTATGCCAAGGTCACGCAGCACCAGGATCATCAGCGCGGCCGAGGTGGCGCCATCGACGTCATAGTCGCCGAACACCGCGACGTGTTCGCCACGCTGCACCGCATCGGCGAGCCGTTCGGCGGCGCGATCCATGTCGCGGAACACGGAAGGGTCCGGCATGAAGCCGCGGATCGACGGCGCGCGATGCTGTTCGAGCGCCTCGCGCGGCGCCCCGCGGGCGAGCAGCAGCTGCGTGACGAGGTCGTCGGCGCCGAAGCCGTCGCGTGCGTCCGCGGCGAGGCTGCGCCAGTGCCAGGGCTGGCCGAGGATGGAGGAGGTTACGCCGAGTACGGGGGTCATGTCGCCGCGTATCTAGGGCAGGGGAGGCGGGGCGGCAAACCGTCGTGCCTCATCGACCCTGCCCTTCGACAGCGCGCGTGGCTGCGCCTATATGGGGCAGGCAATGGCCGATTCCTTCGATCTGGGCGAACCGCCGCAACCTGCGGCACAGGCGACCCCCTACCGCGTGCTGGCGCGCAAATACCGTCCGCAGACGTTTCGCGAACTGATCGGGCAGGATGCCATGGTCACGACGCTGGGCAATGCGATCAAGCGCGACCGGCTGGCGCACGCCTTCTTGATGACCGGCGTGCGCGGGGTGGGCAAGACGTCCACCGCGCGGCTGATCGCCAAGGCGCTGAACTGCATCGGTCCGGACGGGCAGGGCGGGCCGACGATCGATCCGTGCGGCGTCTGCGAACCGTGCCGCGCCATCGCGGAGGGGCGGCATATCGATGTGATCGAGATGGACGCCGCCAGCCACACCGGCGTCGACGACGTGCGCGAGATCATCGACGCGGCGCGCTATGCGGCGGTGTCGGCGCGTTACAAGATCTATATCGTCGACGAGGTCCACATGCTGTCCAAGAACGCGTTCAACGCGCTCTTGAAGACGCTGGAGGAGCCGCCCGCCCACGTCAAATTCCTGTTCGCCACGACCGAGGTGAACAAGGTGCCGATCACCGTGCTGTCGCGCTGCCAGCGGTTCGACCTGCGCCGCATTTCCGCCGAGCAGCTGGCGGCGCATTTCGCCTTCGTCTGCCGCGAGGAGGGCGTCGAGGCGGAAGCGGAGGCGCTGATGCTGATCGCACGCGCGGCGGAGGGATCGGCACGCGACGGGCTGTCGATCCTCGACCAGGGCATCGCGCATGCAGGCCTCGAGGGCGGTGCGGTGACCGCCGATGCGGTGCGGCAAATGCTCGGCCTGTCCGATCGCGGTGCGGTGCGCGACCTGCTGGCGCTGGTGCTGGCCGGCGACGCTGCGTCGGCGCTGGCCAGCCTGCGCCGGCAATATGACTATGGCGTCGATCCGCAATCGGTGCTGCGCGCGATGCTGGAGACGGTGCACGGCATCACGCTCGCCAAGGTCGGCACGGCGGAGGACCCGGCGCAGGCTGCCGAGGAACGCGCGGCGCGGGCCGAGTGGGCGGCCAAGCTGTCCTTCCCTGCGCTGCACCGGCTGTGGCAATTGTTCCTGAAGGGGCATGACGAGGTCGCCAAGGCGGCGCTGCCGATCGAGGCGGCGGAGATGGCGCTGCTGCGCGCGATCCATGCCTCGACGTTGCCAGATCCGGGCGAACTCGCGCGGCAGATCGCGAGTGGCAAGGTCGGAGCGGCTCCGGCGGCGGCTGCTCCGGCGGCACCGCCGCAGGGCACACCGGCCGCAGCCGAGCGGCCGGGGGTGCCAGCCGATTTCGCCGGCCTCGTTGCGATGCTGGAGGACAAGGGGCATCACGCGGTCGCCGCGCAGCTCGGCTATGGCGCACGCGTGGTCCGTTATGCCGCACCCGAGCTGATCCTCAGTGGATCGCGGCCGATGTCCGCCGACACGCTGCGCGACGCCGCCGACGCGCTCAAGAAGACGACGGGACAGGTTTGGAAGATCGCCTTGGAGGATGCGCCCGGTGCGCCTACCTTGCGCGAGCAGGACAAGGCGGCAGAAGAGGCGACCCGGCAGGCGATCCTCGACACACCTTTGGTGAAGGCGGCATTCGCGGCCTTCCCGGAGGCGGAACTGGAAAGCTGGCCCGGCAAACGGAGTATCGCATGAAGAACCTCGATGAAATCCTCGCCATGGCGCAGAACGTGCAAAGCGAGTTGCAGAAGGCCCAGGACCAGCTCGACACGATCGAGGTCGAGGGCGTGTCCGGCGGCGGGCTGGTCAAGGTGAAGGCCAGCGCCAAGGGCCGCATCATCAACATCGCGATCGACGATTCGCTGATCGAAGTGTCTGAAAAGCAGATGCTGGAGGACCTGCTGGCGGCGGCGTTCAACGATGCGCGGGCAAAGGCGGATGCGGCGTCGGGTGCGGAAATGTCCAAGATGACCAGCGGCTTGCCGCTGCCACCGGGCTTCAAGCTGCCGTTCTGAACCGATCGTTACGATCGGGGAACAAGGCTGCCCGATATGGCGTTGCTGCCTCCATCATAACGACAGGAGGAGCAATCATGGTCGAAGAACGGATCGTCGAGACGCCCAACGGATCGACCCATACGACGGTGATCGAGCGTCGCGGCGGCGGTGGCGGCGTGGCGATCGCCATCGTGCTGCTGATCGCGGTGCTGATCGGCGGCTATTTCCTGTTCGTCCACCAGGGCAGCGAAACCGCGAAGAACAATGCGATCACCTCGGCCGCGAAGAGCGTCGAGAAGACCGCCGACAAGGCGGGTGGCGCGATCGACGGCGCGACCAAATAAGGCCGGCACCTCTCCTTGCCATCCGCCAGCGCGCGGGTGGCGAGGGTGTCCCGCTGGGGCGAGTGTCCGTCCCAGATCGCGAAACGCGGGTGACCGGCATCCCGCATGGGCGAGTCGCCGGTGCTATTTCAGGCAGGCATCCAGACCGCTGCGCCGCACCACGCCGACATAGCGCGACAGCGCGTTGCCGTGCCGCCGCACGAAGCCATGCGGGTCGATCGCCTCGCGCTTCTTGGGAAGCGGCAGCACCGCGGCGATGCGGCCCGCTTCGGTCGGCGACAGGCGCGAGGCGTCGTGGTGGAAATAGCGGAGCGCCGCCGCGTCGGCGCCATAGGTGCCGATGCCCGTTTCCGCGACGTTGAGATAGACTTCCATGATCCGCCGCTTGCCCCACAGGGTTTCGATCAGCACGGTGAAATAGGCCTCGAACGCCTTACGGATGTAGCCGCCGCCCTGGAACAGGAAGACGTTCTTGGCGGTCTGCTGGCTGATCGTGGAGCCGCCGCGCAGGCGCTTGCCTTGCGCGTTGCTGTAGGCGGCGCTGGCGATGCCTTTCCAGTCGAAGCCGTGATGTTCGCAGAAGCGGGCGTCCTCCCCGGCGATGGCGGCGCGCGGCATGTCGGGGTCCATCGCCGACAGGGGCATCCACTGCTTGGTGACGCTGCGGCCGGCGAGCAGGTCGCCCGCCATCGTCCAGGTGAAGGGGACGGGCACGAAGCGGTAGAGGCCGACCCAGAGCACGCTGACGATCACGAAGACCAGCGCGATCTTGGCGAGGATGCGGAGGATGCGAAGCATGGCCGATCCTTACGGTGCGGTCGTGGCGCCCTTCAAGCCCAGGATCGTGTCCGCTGCCGCTACGCCGGTCGCGTAGGCGCCATGCGCGGTGGAGAAATCGCTCGCGGAGCAGGCTTCGCCGGCGAAGAACAGGCGGTCGTCGACCGGCGCGGCAAGTACGGCGCGGGCACCGGCGTGGCCGACGGCGGCATGGCTGTAGCTGCCGTGGATGTACGCCGCTTCGCGCCAGCGGGTCGCACCGAGCGGCGCGAGGCGGCGGCGCCAATCGGCACCGAGCAGCGCGACGATTTCATCGATCGCAAAGGCGATCGCCGCAGTCCGATCGGGCATCGCTTCCGCGCACGATCCACCGAAGAAGCTTTCGATGATCGGCAGGCCGAAGGGCGACAGGCGGTGGCTGGCGGTGCAGCTGCTGTGGGGGTTGCCGGTGAGATGGGCATGGGCCGGCCATTCGGGGCGATCGACCGCCAGGAACACCTTGTCGGCGAGGCCGAGCGGCAGCGATGCGGCGGCATCCTGCTTGCCATGGAGCGGCGGGTCGAAGCGGATGGCGGCGTAAGCCGTGGTCGGGATGGCGAGGATCACGCGATCCGCCGTGATCGTGCCGGCGGGTGTGTCGAGGCGGATCGTCTGCCCGCTGTGGTCGATGCGGGTCACCGGCGTGCCGAGGCGCACGGACAGGCCCTCCGCGTGACCTGCGATCAACCGGCCGTAGCCGGAGGGGATCGCCCAATTGTCCTCGGTCGCCGCATCTTCATAGGCCGCCCAATCGTGGAGCGATACGCGGGAAAGCGGCGCGCCATTGGCATAGCCCGAGATGGCATCGATCATCGGTCGCCACGGATCGTCCGCCGCCACGAAGGTGGAGAGCGGCTGGTCGGGTCCGCCCAGCGCGGCGTGAGCGGCGGTTTCGAAGCGCTCGTACGCTGCGCCGAAGGCGTGCTGTTCCGCGGGCGGAAAGCCGAGGTCGCGCCACTGTACGCCCCAATTCGGCGACGATCGGTCGATCGACACGCCCCGGTGTTCGGCGATGGCCGTCCAGGGATTACGCCCGGCGGAATGGAGCCAGCCGCAGCCGAAATCGACGGTGACGGTGTCATGCGCACCCGCACCCGCACCCGTCACCCCAGCGAAAGCTGGGGTCGTGTCGAGCGGAGATGCTGCCCCCTCCAACGCGGAGATCCCAGCTTTCGCTGGGGTGACGGCAGGAGCGGACGATGATGCATATTGCGGTAGAGCCGCGCAGCTACGCCAATCCGGCAGCACCAGCGTCTCGGTCCGAGCCCGACCGCCCAGCCGGTCGCCCGCTTCGATCAGCAGCACCTCTGCGCCCGCATCGTGCAGGCGCCGCGCGGCGACGATGCCGGCTGCACCGCCGCCGACGACGACGGTGAGGCCGTTCGCCGCCGTCACGTCAGGCGGCGGCGAGCAGGCGCTTTTCGCCGGCGATGCGCATCATCGCCTTTTGCAGCTTCTCGAACGCGCGCACCTCGATCTGGCGGACGCGTTCGCGGCTGACGCCATAGACCTGGCTCAGCTCCTCCAGCGTCTTGGGATCGTCGGTCAGGCGGCGTTCGGTGAGGATGTGCTTTTCGCGATCGTTGAGGTCGTCCATCGCGCTGACCAGCATGGTGTGGCGAACGTCCGCCTCCTGCTGGTCGGCAACAACCGCGTCCTGCAGCGGCGCATCGTCCTGCAGCCAGTCCTGCCACTGGCCCTCGCCATCCTCGCGCATCGAGACGTTGAGCGACGTGTCGCCACCCATCGCCATGCGGCGGTTCATGCTGACGACATCGCTTTCCGCGACGCCCAGGTCGGTGGCGATCTTGGTGATATGCTCGGGCCTGAGGTCGCCATCCTCGAACGCATCGAGCTTGGACTTCATCCGCCGCAGGTTGAAGAACAACTTCTTCTGCGCCGCGGTCGTCCCCATCTTCACCAGGCTCCACGATCGCAGGATATATTCCTGGATCGAGGCGCGGATCCACCACATCGCATAGGTGGCGAGGCGGAAGCCGCGGTCGGGCTCGAACTTCTTGACGCCCTGCATCAGGCCGATGTTGCCCTCGCTGATGAGTTCGGACGTCGGCAGGCCATAGCCGCGATAGCCCATCGCGATCTTGGCGACGAGGCGCAGGTGGCTGGTGACGAGCTGCGCCGCCGCCTCCGTATCGCCATGCTCCTGGAAGCGCTTGGCGAGCATATATTCCTGCTCGGGTTGCAGGATGGGGAATTTCTTGATCTCGGCGAGATAGCGGTTGAGGCTCTGCTCTCCGCCGAGGGCAGGAATCGTCGCGGGGACGTTGCTGCGGGCTGCCATGATCTGATCTCCCTTGTCTTGCGGAGGCATTCCTACCGCAGCGCGGTAACGAACGGCTCGAACCTATACGTGAAGCTCGGTGAACAGTTCCTGCATGTCAGCAGGCATCGGGCTATCGAAGGCCAAAGCGGTGCTTTTCACCGGATGGATGAACCCCAGATGCGCCGCGTGCAAGGCCTGCCGGCGGAAACCGAGGGTTTCGAGAAGCGCCTTTTGAGCACTCTTTGTTCTACCATACACCGGGTCGCCTAGCAAGGCATGACCGATCGACGCCATATGGACGCGCACCTGGTGCGTCCGCCCCGTCTCCAGCCGGCATTCGACCAGCGCCGCCTCGTGCAGCCGTTCCAGCGTGCGGTAATGCGTCACCGCGCGCTTGCCGCCGGCGACGATGGCGATCTTCTTGCGATTGGTCGCCGAGCGGGCGAGGGGGGCATCGACCTTGCCTTCCGCCGGCCGCGGCAGGCCGCCGACGATCGCACGATAGCGCCGGTCGATACTGTGATCGTGGAACTGTCGGGCCAGCCCCTCGTGCGCGCGGTCCGTCTTGGCGGCGACCATCAGGCCCGACGTGTCCTTGTCGATGCGGTGGACGATGCCGGGTCGCGCGACGCCGCCGATCCCGGACAGGCTTCCGTCGCAATGGTGCAGCAGCGCGTTGACCAGCGTCCCGTCGAGATTGCCCGCCGCCGGGTGAACCACCAGGCCGGCAGGCTTGTCGATGACGATCAGGTGCTCGTCCTCATAGGCGACGACCAGCGGGATATCCTGCGCCTCGTTGTGCGGCAGCGTCGGGTTCGGCACCGCCACCGCCAGCCGGTCGCCCGCACTCGCGCGCTTGGCCGGATCGCGCACCATCTGCCCGTCGCGGGTCACCGCGCCGCTGGCGATCAGCACCTTCAGCCGTTCGCGCGACAGGGTCGGCACCGCCTCGGCCAGCGCACGATCCAGACGCCACCCGTCGGACTGTGGCGCTATCGTCGCTTCAATGATGGAAACCCCCCGGTCCATACGATAGCGATGTGGGGATGACGGTGCAGATTGCAAGCGCGCTCCTCCAGCGCATCGCCGATGCGGCGGCTGCATCGCCGCAAGTCGAGGTGTGCGGCCTGCTGTTCGGTACGCCGCAGAGGATTATTGCGGTGACGGCGTGCCGCAACGTCGCCGCCGATCCGGCGCGACACTTCGAGATCGATCCTGCCGCGCTGCTGGCCGCGCACCGGGCGGCGCGCAACGGAGCGGCGACGATCGTCGGCCACTATCACTCGCATCCCAGCGGCAATGCCGTGCCGTCGCCGCGTGACGCTGCGGCCGCCGCGCCCGACGGTTCGCTGTGGCTGATCGCGGCGGGGGGTGAGGTGCGCGCCTGGCGTGCCGTGGCGGACGGGCCGGTGACGGGGCGGTTCGAAGAGGTCGCATTGCGCCGCTGACCACGCCGCCCCGAACCGAGCCGGCTTGCGTCCGCGACTCAACCCCGCCACATCTGTGCGCGATCATTCAGGGGAATTGCATGTCCGTCAGCCCGGTCGATTTTGCCAGCCTGCTGTGTTCGCGGCTGTGCCACGACCTGCTCTCGCCGGTGGGTGCGCTCAACAACGGGCTGGAGCTGCTCGGCGACGAGAACGATCCCAACATGCGCGACCGCGTGTTCCAGCTGTTGAGCGAAAGCGCGCGTGCGTCCGCCAACAAGCTCAAGTTCTTCCGCCTCGCCTTCGGTGCGGCGGGCGGCTTCGGCGAACAGGTCGACAGTCGCGAGGGCAAGACGGCGATCGAGGGGCTGCTCGCCGACAACAAGCGCACCACCTTCAACTGGTGGGTCGAGGCGGAGACGCTGTCCAAGCCCGCACTGAAGGTGATGCTCAACCTGGCGCTGATCGCCAGCGAGGCGCTGGTCCGCGGCGGCACACTCGACGTCGGCGGCGAGGAGAATGGCGGGCACCTGGAGGTCGTCGTCAAGATCGAGGGGCCGCGGATCATCCTCGATCCCGAATTGCGCCAGACGCTGACCGACGGCGAGCGCGAGACCGGCGTGACCCCGCGCGCCGCGGCCGCCTATCTCGTCCATACTCTGGCGACGCAGGCCGGCGGTTCGGTGCAGATCAGCGAGCCTGCCGACAACGTCATGATCTTCGGCGCGAGCTTCGCGGGCGGTTGACCGCGAGGCGCCAGTAAACGCCCCTTTAACCCCTGATCGGCCATCACCCCGCTGCGACAATCGCGGGGGACTATGGACGACCTGCTGCAGGAATTCATTGCCGAGACGCGGGAGACTCTGGAATCGCTGTCCGGAGAGATCGTGGCGTGGGAAGCGGCGCCGACCGACCGCGCGCGGCTGGATGCGATCTTTCGCTTCGTCCACACGGTAAAGGGCAGCTGCGGGTTCCTGGACCTGCCGCGGCTCGCCCGGCTGAGCCATGCCGCCGAAGACGTGCTGGCGGCGGTGCGCGACGGCCATCGCGCGCCCGACACCAACCTGGTCAACGCGGTGCTCGCGATCGTCGACCGGATCGGCGAGATCGTCGAGGCGATCGATTCGGGCGCGGCGCTGGACGATTCGAGCGAGGACCTGCTGATCGCCGCGCTGGCCGAGGATGCGCAGCCCGTCGCGCAGGCGCAGCCTGCCGCGGTGGTACGCACCGCAAACCGGTCGGTGCGGCTCAACGTCGACCTGCTCGACCGGATGATGAGCGGCATGTCGGAGATGGTGCTCGCCCGCAACGAGCTCGCCCGCCGGCTGCGCGACGAACAGGTCGACCCGCAGGTCGAGGCGGCGCTGGAGCGGCTGTCGCTGACCGTCGCCGAGATGCGCGACACCGTCACCCGCACCCGCATGCAGAAGATCGATGCGCTCTTTTCGGCACTGCCGCGCATGGTGCGCGATACCGCGGCCGAACTGGGCAAGCAGGTCGCGCTGACCATCGACGGGTCTGACGTCGAACTGGATCGCGAGATGATCGAGCTGATGCGCGATCCGCTGGTCCACATCATCCGCAACGCGGTGGACCACGGCATCGAGGCACCGGCCGACCGCCGCGCCGCAGGCAAGCGCGAGGCGGGGCGGCTGCTGGTGTCGGCACGCCAATCGGGCAACCAGATCCTGATCGAGATCGCCGACGACGGCCGCGGCATCGATGTCGACCGGCTCGTCGCCAAGGCCAAGGCGCAGAAGCTGTTCGGCGAGGCCGAACTGGCGGCGATGGACATGGCGGCGCGGCTGGACCTGATCTTCCACGCCGGCCTGTCGAGCCGCGATGCGGTGACCGCCATTTCCGGCCGCGGCGTCGGCATGGACGTGGTGCGCGCCAACATCGAACATATCGGCGGCCGCGTCCACCTGGCCAACCAGCCGGGCAAGGGGCTGGCGATCGTCATCTACGTGCCGCTGACGCTGTCGATCATGTCGACCATCGTCGTCGGCGTCGGCGGCCAGCGCTTCGCCATCGCCCGCCAGTCGGTGGACGAGATCCTGCGCGTGCGCGGCGAGGCGGTGCGGATCGACCGGATCGGCGACGCCGAGGTCGCGACCGTGCGCGGGCGGCGCTTGCCGTTGGTGTCGCTCGGCCGGCTGCTCGGCATCGGCGACGGCGACGAGCGGACGCTGGCGATCGTTTCCACCCGCGATGGCGATTATGCGCTGGCGATCGACCAGGTGATCGATACCGAGGAACTGGTGGTGAAACCCGCCGCGCCAGCGGTGATGGCGACGGGCGTCTATGCCGGGCAGACGCTGCCCGATTCGGGCCTGCCGATGCTGCTGCTCGACGGATCCGGCATCGCGACGATGGCGGGCCTGCGCTTCCATCGCAGCACCGCCGCCGATGAGGAGCAGGAGGCGCCGGACCATGCCGAAGGCGTCGCGGCGCTGATGTTCGAGGATCTGGACGGCCAGCGGCGCGTGCTGCCGCTCGCCGCGATCGACCGGGTGGAGCCGGTGGCGACCGACGCGATCCGCTTCACCGCCGGGCAGATGCGCCTGGCGATCGGCGGCAACCTGGTGCCTCTCCATTCCGCCGCGCCGATCGGCGAGCGGGCGGAGGTGCCGGTGCTGCGCCTGACCGACGGGATGAGCGAGATCGCCTATGCCATCCACGAACCCGTCGAGATCGTCCACCTGCCGACCGCCATCGCCCCGGCGCGCGGGGCGGGGCCGGTCGCTGGCGTGGTGATGATCGAGGGCGAACAGGTCGAACTGCTCGACGCCCATGCGCTGTTCGCGGGCGAATCGCTGGGCAATGCCGGCCGGCGGCTGTGCTGGCTGCAGGCCGACGGCAGCGGTTGGATGGAAACGTTCCTGCGCCCGATGCTGGAAGCGTCGGGCTATCGCTGCGTGGCGCAGCCCCCGGCCGACGGGCCTGCCGATGTCGCGCTGGTGATGGACGATGCGCCGGTCGCGCCCGCCGCCGCGCGCAACATCGTCCGGCTGCGGCGCGAGGTCGCCGCCGCGGCGGGGACAGGCAGCGTCTATCGTTACGATCGTGCCGGTCTGCTCGATGCGCTGGCCCATGCGGTGGAGGCATGCTGATGGAATTGTTCCTGATCGCTCATATCGCCGGGCGGGGCGTCGCGATCGAAACCGGACAGGTCGATTCGGTGGTCGATATCGCCGATGTCGTCGCCGTGCCGCGGACCGAAGCGGCGGTGCGCGGGCTCGTCGCGCTGCGCAGCCGGGTGGTGACGGTGATCGACACCGGCACCGCGCTGGGCCTCGAACCCTCGCCGGACACCGGCCGGCGCGCGGTCATCACCCGCGTCGACGGGCATCATTATGCGATCCTGGTCGATTCGCTGGAGGATGTCGCCCTGTTCGAACGCCAGCCGCTCTCTTCAGGCCTCGCACTCGATCGCGGCTGGGCCGACGTGGGCGTCGGCCTGGTCGAGCGCGACGGCGAACCCATGCTGATCGTCGATCTCGCCGCGCTGGTGCCCCAGCCTGCGCTCGCGGCTTAACGCGACGCTTACGCTTGGCCGTTACCACCATCCCTTGCGATTACCCGCTCGTGAAGAAAGCCCATCCATGAAGACCTGCCTCGTCGTCGACGATTCGAAGGTGATCCGCAAGGTCGCCCGCCACATCCTGGAAACGCTGGACTTCACCGTCACCGAGGCGTGCGACGGCCGCGAGGCGCTGGACGCCTGCCTCGCCTCGCCGCCCGACGTGATCCTGCTCGACTGGAACATGCCGGTGATGAGCGGCATGGATTTCCTGCGCGCGCTGCGCGATGCCAGCATCGCCTCGCGCCCCAAGGTGGTGTTCTGCACCACGGAAAACGGCATGGCCTATATCCGCGCCGCGATCGAGGCGGGCGCCGACGAATATGTCATGAAGCCGTTCGACCGCGACACGCTGGAATCGAAGCTCCAGATCGTCGGCATGGCCTGAGGCGGGGAGAACCCCGATGGCGACCGCGTCGCGATCCCTGCTGGCGGAGCCGCCCCACCCGCGCGTGCTGATCGTCGACGATTCGGCGGTGGCGCGTGCCGTGATGGAGCGGATCATCGGTGCGACCGGCCGCTTCGTCGTCGCAGCCAGCGTCAGCACCGCGGCCGCCGCGCTGACGTTCCTGGCGCGCGAGCGGGTCGCGTTCGTGCTGCTCGACGTGCAGATGCCCGGCGTCGACGGCTTGACCGCGCTGCCGGACCTGATCGCCGCCGGGCAGGGCGCCCGCGTGCTAATCGTCTCCGGCCAGGCGAGCGAAGGGGCCGCCACGACGGTGCAGGCGCTGGCGCTGGGCGCGGCGGACACGCTGCTGAAGCCGGGCACCGGCGAGCGCATGGGCCAGTTCGGCGACGCGCTGATCGACAAGCTCGACCGGCTGAGCGACGGCGATGCGCCGCCGGCACCGCCGATGCCGGCCCCGCGCCCGTCCGCGCCGAAGCCGCGCGCCGCGAGCGAGGATTACGACGTGGTGGCGATCGGCGCCTCGACCGGCGGCATCCACGCGCTCACCCTGATGCTGCGCGCGATCCCGGCGGAGTTCCGGCTGCCGATCCTCATCACCCAGCATCTGCCCGCATCCTTCATGCCCTATTTCGCGGCGCAGATCGCGGTGATCGCGAACCGGCCGTGCGAGGTGGCGGTCGACCGGCTGCGGCTGCGCCCCGGCCGCATCGTCGTCGCACCGGGGGAGGCGCACATGCGCTGCGTGCCGCTGGCGGACGGATCGACCGCAATCCGGCTCAGCGCCGAACCCAGCGCCAGCGGCTGCATGCCGTCGGTCGATCCGATGTTCGCCTCGATGGCCGGGGTGTTCGGCCCGCGCATGCTCGCCGTCGTGCTGAGCGGCATGGGCCGCGACGGTGCCGAGGGCGCACGGCAGGTGCATCAGGCGGGGGGATGCGTGGTGGTGCAGGATCAGGCGAGCTCGGTGATCTGGGGCATGCCGCGCGCGGTCGCCGACGGCGGCTATGCCGATGCGGTGATGAGCCCCGAGGCGATCGGCCGGCTGGCCGCGGCAAGGGCGCGGCCATGACCGGCGCGGCGCCATCCCAGGTCGCGCTCAACGTCTTCGGCGCCTTGCTGGAGGCGCGGACCGGGCAGCAGATCTCCAGCTACCGGTCGTGGCGGGTCGACACCGCGCTGAAGCCGTTGCTGCGCGAGCGCGGGCTCGACACGCTCGACCAGCTGGTGGCGTTGCTGCTCGACGGGCAGGATGCCGGCATCGGCGACCAGATCGTCGATGCGCTGCTGAATGGCGAAACCTCGTTCTTCCGCGATGCGCCGGTGTTCGACATGGTGGTGCAGGCGATCGAGGCGGCGGAAGCGCAGGGGCGGCGCGCGCGGATCTGGTGCGCGGGCTGTTCGACCGGGCAGGAGCCTTTGTCGCTGGCCATGCTCTTCGCCGAGCGGGCGGAAGCCGGGCGGCCGATGCCGGAGATCGTCGCCACCGACGTTTCCGACGCCGCGGTGGTGCGCGCCCGTGCCGGCAAATACAGCCAGTTCGAGATCCAGCGCGGCCTGCCGATCCGGCGGATGATGCGCTGGTTCGAATCGGATGGCGCCGATTGGGCGGCGCGGCCGGAGCTCACCCGGCTGGTGTCGGTGCGCCGGCACAATCTGGTCGCCGACCGGCCGCTGGCGGGGCAGTTCGACGTGCTGCTGTGCCGCAATGTCCTGCTCTACCTGTCGGCCGGGACCAAGGCGCAGGTCTTCGACCGCTTCGCCGGGGCGGTGCGGCCGGGGGGCATCCTGGTGCTGGGCGCCGGCGAGACGGTGATCGGGCAGACGACCGCCTTCGAACCGAGCCGTGCCTTGCGCGGCTTCTACGAGCGCACCGGCGCGGTGGCCAAGACGGGACGGGTCGCCGCCTAAGTCCCCCTTACGCGTGCCGGCAGGCTCGGCTAAGACGTGAGCATGACCATCCTCGACACGCCCTCGCCGAACTTCGACGAGCGGACGCTGCCGATCAGCATGATCGTGCTTCATTACACCGGGATGCAGGACGGCCCGTCCGCGCTGGCGCGGCTGCGCGATCCCGAAGCGAAGGTGTCGGCGCACTATCTGGTCGAGGAGGACGGCACCGTCTGCCGGCTGGTCGCGGAAACGCAGCGCGCGTGGCATGCGGGGCGATCGCACTGGCGCGGGGTGACCGACGTCAATTCGGCGAGCGTCGGCATCGAGATCGTCAATCCGGGGCACGAATGGGGCTATCGCCCCTTTGCCGAGGAACAGATCGACGCGCTGGTGCCGCTGGTCGCGGCGATCAAGGAACGGCACGGCATCACCCGTGGCAACGTGGTCGGCCATTCCGATATCGCGCCGACCCGCAAGCGCGACCCCGGCGAGCTGTTTCCCTGGGCGCGGCTCGCCAGGCTGCGGCTGGCGCTGCCGCGGCCGACGCGCAACCTGATGGACCCGCAGTGGACGCAGGGCGGATTCCTGCTGGCGCTGGAGCGGTTCGGCTATGACGTCGCCGAGCCGATGGCGGCGATCATGGCGTTCCAGCGCCGGTTCCGCCCCGAGCTGATCGACGGCGAGATCGACGCCGAATGCCGGATGATCCTGCTCGCGCTGCTGCTTCCCAAACCGCAGGGGGATGAGTAAGGACCTGCGGGTCAGAGGGTCGGGCGGCCGCGGGCACCTTCGGGTGCGCGAGGAAAGTCCGGGCTCCGCGGAACGACGGTGCCGGGTAACGCCCGGCGGGGGCGACCCCAGGGACAGTGCCACAGAGAGCAGACGGCGACGGCTTCGGCCACGCCAGGGTGAAAGGGTGCGGTAAGAGCGCACCGCGCGACCGGTAACGGAAGCGGCATGGCAAACCCCACCGGGAGCAAAACCGAATAGGGACGGCATACGGGCTTCGTTCCAGCTCGTCGTCCGGGTTGGTTGCTGGAGGCGGCGCGCAAGCGTCGTCCTAGAGGAATGGTCGCCCATTTCCCTATGTGGGAAAGGACAGAACCCGGCTTACAGACCTTCTGGCATTTCCCGCCTGCCTGTTCCACGGTCGCACCGGGCACAGGGGGGGAAGAGATGCGCACGGTGGTGATGGCGATGGCGCTGGCAGGCGCGGCGATCGGTGGCCTCGCGGCGGCGCAGCAGCAACCGGCGCTCAGCGTGCAACAGGCGTTCGAGGCTGCCGAAAAGCTGTCGGCGGGGCCTGACAAGGCCGCCGGGCTGGCCGCGTGGCAGGCGATGGAGGCGCGGGTCGGAGGCAATCCGCGCAGCCGTGGCATCGTGCTGGTCCGCAAGAGCGCGGTGCTGATCGCGCTCGATCGCCGTGACGAGGGCGTGGCTGCGGCGCGGGCCGGACTGGCCCTGTTGCCGACCGGCGATAAGACGTTGCGCCAGGATCGGTACGACGCTTATTCCAATCTTGCCGGCGTGGCGCAGGCGAGCACCGATTTCGCGACCGCGGCGGATGCCTATCGCCATGCCGAGCAGGAAGCGGGCGGGCCGGCCGAGACGCTCGGCGCCCTGCGCGGCCTGATCCAGACCGCGACCTTCACCGATCCCGCCGCCGCGGCGGCCGCGGTGACCCGTGCGGATGCGGTCATCGCCGCGAACAAGGTGGACAATCCCTTGCTGGCCGATTTCGCCTCCGCCCGCGCGATCCTGGCGCTCAACACCGGCGACCTGCCGCGCGCGACGCGCGAGGCCAAGGCGGCGGTGAAGCTGCTCGGCGGCCTGACCAGCAAGACCGACCTGCGTGATGCCGCGGCCCGCTCCAACGCGGCGCTGGCGCTGCTGCTGTCCGGGAACAAGGACGATGCGCGCGAATATATGGCGATGACCGGTGCGGGCCGCGTGCCGTCGGGGAACTTCAACATCGGCGCCGCCATGGCCCCGCCCGACTGCGGGGGCGAGGCGGGCCTGAAGCCGGCCGACATGGCGGTGGTGCAATTCTCCGTCGCCGACGACGGCAGCGTGCTGCTCGCCGAACCGATCTATGCGGCCGGTGGGCCTGCGGTGGCGCTCGCCTTCGCGCGCGCGGTGCGGCAATGGGCGTGGAGCCGCGAGCAGGCGGAGGCGATGCCCAAGTTCCTGCGCTACAATGCGCGGGTGGAACTGCGCTGCAACGCCGCCTTCCCGCGACCGTCGATCACCGACGGGCTGATGGACAGCCTGATCGCGTGGTCGGCCGATCGTGGTGCGCCGATTCCCGACGAGCCCGAAAACCCGGCGCAGGCGCTCGCCGCACAGCGCGCGGCCCTGGCGGCGGCGGGCAGCGGACCGGCCGCGCTCCCGCCGCTCGTCGCGCTCATCCGTTCGCCCGTGGTGCCGCGGGAGGAGAAGACGGCGTTCGCCGCGACGGCGCTGCAACTCGCGCAAGCCAGCAAGGCGCCGGCGACGGCCCAGCTCGCGCTCGATCTGGAAATGCGCATGAACGCCAGTGCCGACATCTGGCGTCCGGCGACGTTCCGCCGCACGGTCGCGCCGCTGCTGGAACAGGCGCCCTACGCTGGCGATCCGCGCTCGCGTGCGGCGATCCGGCTGTTGCTCGCCGATCGCGAGCGTAGCGGCAGCGAACGCGTGGCCACGCTGCTCGATCAGGTGGTCGCCGACCCCGCCTTGCCACCGACCGATCCGCTGCGCGCGGGCGCGCTGATCCGCCTCGCCTCGCTGGCCCAACAGCGCGGTGACGATGCGGCGGCCAAGGCGGCGTTCGCCAAGTCCGGCCTGACCGCCAGCCAGTGCGCGCTGGTGGGCGATGCACCCAAGATGGTGCGCACCGGCGGCGCCTTCCCCGAGGAGGCGCAGTCCTGGGGCTTCGAAGGGTTCACCCGCACGCAGTTCGACATCGCCGCGAATGGCAAGGTGCTCAATTCCCGTGCGATCGTGTCCTATCCCCCGTTCATCTTCACCAAAGCCGGGGCGGAGACGGCGAGCACGTCGACCTTCGCCAAGACCTATCGGCCGGAAGGCGCGCTGGCCTGCGGCGCGGAGACACGAAACGTCGTGTTCAGGATACCGCACTGAGCGACACGAGGTTGCCCCGCGCCGCACAGCGCTTATGTGACCGGGAATGGCGCGCAGTCCGTCCCGTTCGAACGATTGGGGTTTTCCCCGCTGGCGTGGCTATGGCTCGGCGCGGGAGGCGACGACGGTGCGGCTCTGCGACCGTCATGGCTGCGAGGCGCCCGGCAACTGCCCGGCGCCCAAATCGCCCAACAGCCCCGACCGCTGGTATTTCTGCGAGGCACATGCCGCCGAATACAATCGCGGCTGGAATTATTTCGAAGGGCTGTCGGCCGAGGACGCCGCCGCCCGTGAAGCGTCGGAGAGCCGCACCGCATCCGGCTATGCCAATGCCAGCCATTATGCGTGGGGCGGCCCCGGCGACGGCAGCCGCTCGCGCGACGAATTGCGTGCGCTGGAGGCGCTGGGGCTGGAGAGCGACGCCGACTTCGACGCGGTGAAGACGGCATGGCGCCGGCTCGCCAAGGAGAATCACCCCGACGTGCGGCCGGGCGATGCGCAGGCGGCCGTGCGCTTCCAGACGGTACAAGCCGCCTATGAGGTGTTGCGGACGGCGGAGGAGCGACGCGAGTGGCGTCCCCGCTGACCGCCGTTCGCAGTGAGTGGCGGGGGGCCGTGCTCGTCTGCGGCAGATGTTCGAAAAAGCTCGATGGCGGCTTCGGCAAGAAGGGGCGTCGCCCGCTCGCCAAGGTGCTGCGCAAGATCCTGGGCCTGAAGCCGGGGCGCAAGGCGGCACTGGGCGTGGTGGAGACGCGCTGCCTCGGCATATGCCCCAAGGGAGGCGTCGTGCTGGTCGACAGCCGCGCGCCCGAGCGCTGGCTGGTGGTGCGGGAGGGCGCGGATGTGGCCGAACTGGCGGCGCGGCTGGCGCCGTAGTGGAGCTATCGGGGCATGAAGCTCGTGGAGAGCAGCCCTTCGACAGGCTCAGGGCGAGCGGGTATTGTTTAGCGCCCGCTCATGGCGAGCGGGTGTTGTTTGGCGTTGGCTCATGGCGAGCTGGTATTGTTTGGCGTCGGCTCATGGCGAGCTGGTATTGTTTGGCGTCGGCTCATGGCGAGCGGGTATTGTTTGGCGTCGGCTCATGGCGAGCGGGTATTGTTTGGCGTCTGCTCACGGCGAGCGGGTAGCGTTTGGCGTCGGCTCATGGCGAGTGGGTATTGTTTGGCGTCGGCTCATGGCGAGCGGGTATTGTTTGGCGTCGGCTCATGGCGAGCGGGTATTGTTTGGCGTCGGCTCATGGCGAGCGGGTATTGTTTGGCGTCGGCTCATGGCAAGTGGGTATTGTTTGGCGTCGGCTCAGGGCAAACGCGTATTGTTGGCATCCGCTCACGGCACCCGGATCGCTTGGCGTCGGGCACGCCAGCCACCCCCGTTCGTGCTGAGCCTGTCGAAGCACAGGTGAGACTCCTATCGCTTGTCTCGAACGAAGAGATCCGCGTGGATCGGCAATCCGCCCTGTCGTCTCGTCACCGCTCCCTTCAAACGTAGCGCGCCGCCGTTTCGCGGATCAGCGCAATCATATTGGGGATGCCCTGCGTCCGGTTGGAACTCAGCTGGTTGCGTAAGTCGAATGGCGCCAGCGCGCCCTCGATATCGGCGGCGACGATCGTCTCGGGCGTCGCGTCCTGCACGGTCAGCAGGACGAGGGCGATGATCCCCTTGGTGATCGCGGCATTGCTGTCGGCGAGGAAATGCAGCGTGCCGTCCTCGCGCCGCGTCGGATACACCCACACCGAGGCGGAGCAGCCGCGCACCAGCGTCGTTTCGGTCTTGAGCGCATCCGGCATCGGTTCCAGCGCACGGCCGAGGTCGATCAGCAGCCGATAGCGGTCGTCGGCATCGAGGAATTCATACTCTTCGCGGATTTCGGCGATGCTGGTCATGGCCGGCGCGGTACAGGCGGGGCGGGGAGGGGGCAAGCGGGCGGTGGCGCCGCCTGCTCGTCCCTACAGCTCGACGCCCGCGGCGATCGCCTCCAGCTTGCGGATGCGCTCCTTCAGGTCGGCGATCTCGATCCGCGATCCGGCGGAGGGCGCGGGGGGCAGCGCTTCGTCGATCTGGTCGAGCTGCTGGTGCTTCAGCGCCAGCCAGCTGCGCCAGCCCGAGAGCCCTGCGCTGGTGACCATCGCCAGCCCGGCGAGCGACGAGAGCGACACGGTGAGATACACATTGGGGTCGGTCATGGTCCGCCTCCTCAGCGGTTCCGCAGCCGTTCGATCTCGGAGTCGAGATCGACGCTGCGGCGGTTGTCGGTGATGACGCGCTCCAGCACCTGGATGCGCTCCTTCAGTTGCTGCACGTCTTGGGCGAGGCGGCGCGCGTCGGGGTCGGACGGCGATGCCGCGGTGTCGCGGGGCGCGTGGGCGGCGAAGCGGGCGCGGAGCACGCCGCCGATCACCACCAGCGCCACGATCGCGACGATCATCTCTGCGGGATTCATGGTCGAGCCTTTCGACTATGGGTCAGTTGATCGGCAGGGGGTCAGTTGATCGGCAGGCGAGCGGCGGGGCGTTCGTCGCGCAGCGCCTCGATCTCCTGCGCCAAATCGGCGCCGCGATCGGTCACGATGCGTTCGAGGACGCGGACGCGCTCCTCCAGCCGCTCGGTCTGCGCGGCATATTGCGCGGCCTTTTCGGCGACCTTGCTCGCCTCGATCTCCATGCGGCGCTCCTGCAGGGCGAACCAGGGCTTGATGAAGACGCCGCCGATGATCGCGACGATCGGGATCGACAAGGCGAGCATCGGAATGAGCAAAGGAGACATGTCAGTTCGCCTTGATCCGGAGGGAGTCGATCTCGGAGGCCAGCCGGTGTGCCCGATCGGTGACGATGCTCTCCACCGTCGCCAGCCGCTCCTGCAGCCGGTCGATCTGGCCGATGCGCTGCACGTTCTCGGCATCGAGCAGCTGGATGTCGCGCCGGGCCTCGACGTCGGGTGCCGCAATCGCCTGGCGGACCTTGCGCCGGCCGTAATATTGGACGGCGAGCGTGATGAGCGCGCCCAGGCCCATGCAGAAGAAATGCTCGGGGTTCATCTCGCGGTCCCTTATTTGTCGCGGAGCGCTTCGATCTCGCGGGCGGTGCGCTCGGCGGGATCGGTGGCGATGCGTTCGAGGACGGCGATCCGCTCCTCCAGGCGGCCGACCTGCCCGGTCAGCTTGTCGTTCTCGTTGGTCAGCAGCATGATCTTGCGCTCGGCCTCGAGATCCCCGCCGTCCTGGGCATTGCCCCGGCGGCGGCGGCTTCTGTAGTCCAGCGGTGCGTAACCGTGTTTGGCGCGGAGCCAGTTGTTCGCGATCCACGATACCGGGCCGATGGCGATGGCGGTGATCGGGATCAGCAGAGCAAGGTCGGACATCGTTTTCTTCCCCTTTGGCCAGCCCGGCTCAGCGCAGGCTGTCGATTTCCTCGGCCAGCCGGCTGTTGCGGCTGGTGTAGTGCAGCTCGATGTCGGCGAGCCGGCGATCGATGTCGCGGAACTTGCTGCGCACCTCGGCTGTGGACCGCTTGGGATTGGAGCGGACGCCCTGCCAGAACTTGGCGTCTTCCTGCGTCTCGTAGAGGCCGATCGGCTTTTTGGGCGCCAGCCAGCCCGCCGCGACATAGGCGACGAACACCCAACCCGAGGTCGCCAGCGTCAGCACGATCATCGCGACGCGGACCAGTGTCAGGTCGAAGCCGGTGTAGTCGGCGATGCCGGAGCACACGCCCATCCACTTCGCATCCTGCTTGTCCAGGTAGAATTTGGTACGGGCGGCCATCTCAATTTCTCCGATCGAGTTGATACTGGGGCTGCTGAGCGGTCAGGCTCGGCTTGAAGTCGGGGTTGTCGGCGGCGACGATCCGCTCGACCGTGTTGACGCGTTCCTCGAGGCGGCGGGCGAGATTGTACATCTCGTCGAGCAGCCGCTCGTCCTCGTCGGTGATCTTTGGCGCCTGCTTCCACTTGGTGATGTAATGGAAGATGATCCACGGCATCCCCAGGAAGATCGCGGGGATGACGATGATTTCGGATCCCATCTCACCCCTCCCGGTTGGTGTTGCCGTTGAGGCGCGCCTTCAGCGCGGCGAGCTCGGCATCGACCTTGTCGCTCTGGCGCAATTCGGCGATCTCTTCCTCCAGCGTCTTGGGTCCGCTGCCTAGGCCCATCGCCTCGGCGCGGCCCTCGGCATCGTCGACGCGGCGTTCCAGCACGTCGAAGCGGCTGAACGCCTCGTGCGTCTTGGGGCCGGCGTACATCTCGCGCAGGCGGTAGCGGTTGTTGGCGCTTTCCAGCCGGGTCTGCACGTTGGACTGTTTGGTGCGCGCTTCGCTGAGCTTCTTCTGCAGCTTGGCGATATCCTCTTCCGACGCGCGCAGCGCATCGTCGAGCACCTTCACCTCGATCATCAGCTGTTCGGCCATGTCGGCGGCCTTCTGCTTCTCGACCAGCGCCGCCTTGGCCAGATCCTCGCGATCCTTGGAGAGGGCGAGTTCGGCCTTTTCGGTCCAGCTCGCCTGCAACTGATCCAGCTTGTTGATGTGCCGGCGCATTTCCTTCTGGTCGGCGATCGTGCGCGCCGCGGAGGCGCGAACCTCGACCAGGGTTTCCTCCATTTCGAGGATGATCATGCGGATCATCTTCGCCGGGTCTTCCGCCTTTTCCAGCAGGTCGGCGAAATTGGCGGCGACGATGTCGCGGGTGCGGGAAAAGATGCCCATCGGTGTTGATGCTCCTCGCGTGAAAACATGGCCGGGACGGGCGAGGGATTGTGGCCCGCCCCGGTTTCGGGCCGCTTACGCCGTCTGGCGGGCGGCCGTCTCGACGGCCTGGCTATACCCCGTCGCCGGCCCGACCGCTCCGGCGACGCAGGTCGCGCTGAACAGGACGGTGCAGACGATGGCGGTGAGCTTGCGGCCGATCTCGGTGTTGAACATGGGAACCTCCCGGAGCTTGAACCTGTGGACCGCTCGATGCGGTATGCCAGGAGCTTTGCAGGAGGCGTGCCAATTGCAAAAACGGCCGTTTTCCGGGCGTTTCGCGTGTATTAGTCGCATGAACCACGGATGAATGCTTGCACAAGCTTGGCGTTTTACGCCAGATGTTGGCGATGCAGCGGACGACACAGGTCATCGGGCAATCGGGCGCCTTCCTGGACGCGCTGGAGCGGGCGAGCCGGGCGGCGGCGCTCGACCGGCCGGTGCTGGTGATCGGCGAGCGGGGCACCGGCAAGGAACTGGTGGCGGAGCGCCTCCACCGCCTGTCGCCGCGCTGGGACCAGCCGCTGGTGGTGATGAACTGTGCGGCGCTGCCCGAATCGCTGATCGAGGCCGAATTGTTCGGCCATGAGGCGGGCGCCTTCACCGGCGCGACCAAGGCGCGCGCCGGCCGCTTCGAGGAGGCGGATGGCGGCACGCTGTTCCTCGACGAACTCGGCACGCTGTCGATGGCGGCGCAGGACCGACTGCTGCGCGCGGTGGAATATGGCGAGATCAACCGGATCGGATCGTCGCGGCCGCTGCGCGTCGACGTGCGCATCGTCGCGGCGACCAACGAGCATCTGCCCGACAAGGTCGACGCCCACGAATTCCGCGCCGACTTGCTCGACCGATTGTCGTTCGAGGTGGTGACGTTGCCGCCGCTCCGTGCGCGCGCCGGCGACATCGCGGTGCTGGCCGATCATTTCGGACGGCGGATGGCATCGGAGATCGGTTGGGAGCGCTGGCCCGGCTTCGGACCGCGGGCGATCGACCAGCTGCTGACCCACCGCTGGCCGGGCAACGTGCGCGAGTTGCGCAACGTCGTCGAGCGCGCGGTCTATCGCTGGGACGGCGAGGGCGCGGTGGATTCGATCGAGATCGACCCCTTCGCCTCGCCCTACCGCCCGCAGGGGCAGGCGCCCGCGCGTTCGGCGCAGGAGGGCACGCCCGCCCCCGCCGCCGCACCCCAGGTGGAGGACGATCCCGTGGTCGCCTGCGACACCGGCCCTTCGGACTTCAAGTCGCGCGTCGCCCGCTTCGAACGCGAACTGCTCGCCCGCGCACTTGCCGAGAACCGCTTCAACCAGCGCGTCACCGCCGAGGCACTGGGCCTCAGCTACGACCAGCTTCGCCACGCGCTGCGGCGACACGATCTCATCAACGCGGGCGGCTAGCCGCGCGTCGTGATCGGTCCACCACCCCGGCGCAGGCTGGGGCGACGCCCTGTTCATCACGCTTGCGTAACGGCGTGGGAGCGTTAGGCCGCGTCTCGCGTTGAGGCGGGGACGACCCCGTTTCTTCCAAAAAGGAGATCATGCCATGGCATTCGAACTGCCGCCGCTGCCCTACGATTATGATGCGCTGGAACCGGTCATCTCGAAGGAGACGATGACCTTCCACCACGACAAGCACCATGCGGCCTATACCGCCAAGCTGAACGAGGGCGTCGCCGCCGATCCGTCGCTGGAAGGCCTGTCGATCGAGGACATCCTCGGCCGCATCTCGTCGCTGCCCGCGCTCGTCCGCAACAACGGCGGCGGCTATTGGAACCACGACTTCTTCTGGAAGATCATGGGGCCGAAGGGCTCGACCCAGCCGTCCGGCGCGCTGAAGGAGGCGATCGACGCCTATGGCGGGCTCGACACGCTGAAGGAAGACTTCAACACCAAGGGCGCCGGCCAGTTCGGTTCGGGCTGGGCCTGGATCATCAAGGATGCGTCCGGCGCGCTCAAGGTCACCTCGACCCCCAATCAGGACAATCCCCTGATGGACGACGCCAAGGACAAGGGCACGCCCATCCTCGGCAACGACGTGTGGGAACACGCCTATTACCTCACCTACAAGAACGACCGCCCCGGCTATCTCAAGGCGTGGTGGGACGTGGTGAACTGGGACGAGGCAGGCAAGCGGTTCGACGCGGCCTGATCCTTATCCGCCACGTGACCCGAAACGGCCCCCGCTGCGACACGGAGCGGGGGCCTTTTCATGTCGGCTCCACCGTCCCCATATCGGATGTTTCCAGCCAGGGCCGCTTGCCATGACCGCTTCCGCCGAACCCCGCGTCGCCACCCTCTATCGCATGGTCATGCCGACGCACATCTGCCCGTTCGGCCTGAAGGCGCGGGACCTGTTGCGGCGGCAGGGCTATGCGGTCGAGGACAAGTGGCTGACGACGCGCGAGGCGACCGACGCGTTCAAGGCGGAGCATGGTGTCAAGACGACGCCGCAGACCTTCATCGGCGGCCAGCGGATCGGCGGCTACGACGACGTGCGGCGCTTCTTCGGCAAGTCGGTGCCCGATCCCAAGGCGACCAGCTATACGCCGGTGCTGGCGCTGTTTGCGATGACCGCGCTGATGGCCGCGGCGGCGAGCTATGGCGTCTACGGCACGCCGCTGACCGTACGCGGTGCGGAATGGTTCATCGGCTTCAGCATGGCGGTGCTGGCGCTGATGAAGCTGCAGAACATCGAAAGCTTTGCGACGATGTTCCTCAACTACGACCTGCTGGCGCGGCGCTGGGTGCGCTATTCCTACCTGTATCCCTTCGCCGAGGGGCTGGCGGGCGTGCTGATGATCGGGCGCGTGGTGACGTGGCTGTCGGTGCCGATCGCGCTGTTCATCGGCACGGTGGGCGCGGTGTCGGTGGTCAAGGCGGTGTATGTCGACCGGCGCGAGTTGAAATGCGCCTGCGTCGGCGGGGGCAGCAACGTGCCGCTCGGCTTCCTGTCGCTGACCGAGAACCTGATGATGATCGCCATGGCGATCTGGATGGCGCTGGCGCTCTAACCGCGCCCCGCCACCCGCGCATCGACCAGCGCGATCGCGCGGGCGACGCTTGCCTCGATGGTCAGCGCGCTCGTGTCGAGCAGCGCGGCGTCGGCGGCCATGGTCAGCGGTGCGACCGAGCGCGCCGAATCGCGTGCGTCGCGGGCGCGGATATCGGCGAGCACCTGGTCGAAGGCGACGTCGGCGCCGTGGCCGGTCAGTTCCTTGTGGCGGCGCGTCGCGCGGACATGGGCGCTCGCCTTGACGAACAGCTTGGCGTCGGCGTCGGGCGCGATCACCGTGCCGATGTCGCGCCCGTCGAGCACCGCTCCGCCGGGCTGGCGGGCGAAGCGCTTCTGCCGCTGGAGCAGTGCGGCACGGACCAGCGGATGCGCGGAGACGATCGAGGCACGCTGGCCGACCGCATCGCTGCGCAGCGCGGGATCGGCGAGCAGGCTCTCGTCGAAATCGCAGGCGGCCACCGCATCCGCTTCCCGCGCCGGATCGAGCTCCAGCCGCTCAACGGTCAGCGCCACCGCGCGATAGAGCAGGCCGGTGTCGAGGTGCGGCAAGCCGTAATGGCGCGCCAGCGCCCGTGCGATCGTGCCCTTGCCCGATGCGGCCGGGCCATCCACCGCGATAATCATCTACGCTCCCGTCACTGCGTCAAGCGTTTGATAGAACACGGGATAGCTGGTGGCCACCGGGCTGGCATCGTCGATCGCGACCGGCGCTGCGGCGTGCAGGCCGGCGACGCTCATGCTCATCGCGATACGGTGGTCGAGCAGCGAGGCGATCGTCGCGCCGCCCGGAATGGCACCGCCGCCGGTGCCGGTGACGGCAAGGCCGTCGTCATATTCCTCGCAAGGTACGCCGCAGGCCTCCAGCGCAGCGCGCATCGCGGCGATCCGGTCCGATTCCTTGACCCGCAATTCATGCGCGCCGCGCGCCACCGTGCGCCCGGCGGCGAAGGCGGCGGCGACGAACAGCACCGGATATTCGTCGATCATGCTCGGCGCGAGATCCGGCGGCACCTCGATCGCGGTGAGCGGAGCGTGGCGGACGCGTAGGTCGGCGACCGGCTCGCCGCCGACCTCGCGCGCGTCCAGTTCGGTGATGTCGGCGCCCATCAGCCGCAACGCCGCGATCAGCCCGGTGCGCGTCGGGTTTAGGCCGACGTTGCGCACGACGAGGTCCGATCCCGGCACGATCGAGGCGGCGACCAGCCAGAAACCGGCCGACGAGGGATCGCCGGGCACGGTGATCGTCTGCGGCTTCAGCTCCGCCTCGCCGCGCAGCGTGATGACGCGGCCTGCGTCGCTGTCCTCGACGGTCAGGTCGGCGCCGAAGCCGCGCAGCATCCGCTCGCTGTGGTCGCGCGTCGCCACCGGCTCGACCACGCGGGTGAGGCCGGGGGTGTTGAGGCCGGCGAGCAGCACCGCCGACTTCACCTGCGCGGAGGCGACCGGCAGCGTGTAGGTGATCGGCACGGCCGGCGTCAGGCCGCGCACCATCAGCGGCAGCTTGCCGCCGGGGCTGGCGGTGATGTCAGCGCCCATCTGCGCCAGCGGCTCGATCACGCGGCCCATCGGCCGGGCGGACAGCGAGGCATCGCCGGTGAAGGTCGCGGTGATCGGGTGGCTGGCGACGAGGCCCATCAGCAGCCGCGTCGAGGTGCCGCTGTTGCCCATGTCGAGCGCCTGCGCGGGTTGCAGCAACCCGCCGACGCCGACGCCGTCGACCCGCCATTCGCCGTCGCCGGTGCGCTCGATCGTCGCGCCCATCGCGCGCAGCGCGGCGGCGGTGGCGAGCACGTCCTCGCCCTCCAGCAGGCCGCTGATCCGGCTGGTGCCGACCGCCAGCGCCGCGAACATCAGCGACCGGTGGCTGATCGACTTGTCGCCGGGAACGGTGAGCGTGCCGGTGAGCGGCCCGCGCGGCGCGATGCTGCGCGGCTGGGGAGGGGAGGAATGCGCCATAGGGCCGAGGGCTTTGACAGCCACCTTGCGCTATGGCAAGGCGCCGCCCACCTCGCAGGGTCGGGGCGACCCCAAGGGGACGTTCTGCCCGGCGAAACCCAATTCCGAAAGGCACTATACGGCATGATCAAGCCGGAATGGGGCACGAAGCGTACGTGTCCGAAATGCGCCACGCGCTTCTATGACCTCGAAAAGGACGATCCCGTCACCTGCATCAACTGCGGCACGACGTGGAACCCGGAACCGATCCTGAAATCCAAGCAGCCGCTGCCGTTCGAGCAGATCAAGCCGGACACCAAGGAGGCGGATCGCGACCTCGAGGGTGAGGACGAGGATCTGGAAGCGCTGGGCGAAGAGGAAGAGCCCTCGGCGGACGACGAGGTCGATCTCGGCGGTGACGACGACCTGGGCGTGGAAGCGCCCAATGACGACGACGAACATTAATTGTGGATAAGCATGGCAGGCGCGAAAACAGCGCTTGCCATGCTCCGGCGCCCCCGCTAGTGGGGCGCCTCCCGGAACGGATGGGGCCGTAGCTCAGCTGGGAGAGCGCTGCAATGGCATTGCAGAGGTCAGGGGTTCGATCCCCCTCGGCTCCACCATCCGGTTCCTGACGCGGCGGATCGCGCCGCTTTTCTCCTCCGTATGCACGGCCGTAATGGCCCCAATCTTGACTGGCCGCCGCTGCTGCGCGACCATCATGCGGCGTCCGGCCAACGGGCGCATGGGGGGAGGCAAACATGAAACATATCGGATCGATCGCGGCCGTCGCACTGATGCTGGCCGTGGCACCGGCTGCGTCGGCGAAGGATGGCAAGACCTATGCCGTCGTCAATCCCGAGGCTGGCGTTCCAGTGTTCGCAGGCGATATCGCCGACCGGCCGTATCGCGTGATCGGCGAGGTCAAGGCAGGCGTGCGCAAGGCGACGATCTTCAGCAAGGCCTCATCGGAGGCCAAGATCTTCCGCGAATTGTGGGAGCGCGCCGAGAAGATGGGCGCGGATGCGGTCATCAACGCGCGCTACGGCAATTCCCACGTGACCGCGGTCAGCTGGGGCAAGACCAATGCCACCGGCACCGCGATCAAGTTTACCGAGCCGGCGCCGGCGCAATAAGCGCCTCCTGGCGCCCGGAGGCGTTTGGGAGCGTCAGAGGTCTTCCGATGCCGCTCCGCGACGTGCGCTAGATGGTAGAATACGGCCGGCTTGATCCGTTCGTGCCGAGCCTGTCGAAGGGCAGGGTGCCGCGAGCCTGCTGCCCGTGGCAGTCCGCCCTTCGACAGGCTCAGGGCAAACGGTTCGGGCTCCACCAGTGCTGCGCACCCAGGTGTCACCCTGACCCGTCGGGGATCAGGGCTGCCACCACAGTGCGCACGCCTATTTCGCCTGCGACACCCGCCAGATCGTGTTGCCGACGTCGTCGGCCACCAGCAGGCCGCCGGCCTTGTCGCCGATCACGCCGACCGGGCGCCCGCGCGCCTTGCCGTCCTTGTCCAGGAAGCCGGTCAGCACGTCGACCGGCTTAGCGCCGTCTACCGGGAAGCCGCGAGGAGCGAAGGGGATGAAGACCACCTTGTAGCCCGACACCGGCTTGCGGTTCCACGAACCGTGTTCGCCGACGAACGCGCCGCTGGCGAAGCGATTCCCGAGCGTCACGTCGCCAGAGAAGGTGAGGCCGAGCGCCGCGACGTGCGGCCCGAGCGCGTAATCGGGGCGCTTCGCATATTGCTGCAGGTCCGGGCGCTGCGGGTCGACGCGCGTATCGGGATAGCCACCCCAATAGAACCAGGGCCAGCCGAACTGGTCGCCCAATTCGACCTGCGTCAGGTAATCGGGCGCGAGGTCCGATCCCAGCATGTCGCGCTCGTTGACCACCGTCCACAGCTGGTTGTTGAACGGGCTGATCGCCATGCCCTGCGGGTTGCGCAGGCCGGAGGCGAAGATGCGGAACGTCTTCTGGTCGGGATAGACCTGGAGGATGTTGGCGCGGAATTTCTCCGCCTCCAGCCCGTTCTCGGCGATGTTGGACGACGATCCGACGCCGACGTAGAGCGTGCGCCCGTCGGGGGCAGCGACCAGCGTGCGCGCCCAATGGTTGCCGCCGCCGTTCAGCTTGACGATCAGCTCGGGCTTGGCGGTGATCCGCGTCGTGCCCTCGACATAGGGCACGCGCACGACCGAATCGGTGTTGGCGACGTAGAGCTGGCCGCCGAGCAACGCCATGCCGGTCGGCGAGTTGAGGCCGGTCATGAAGACGTGGCGTTCCTCCGCCACGCCATCGCCGTTGGCGTCGCGCAGCAGGGTGATGCGATTGGCCGACGGCACTGCGGCGCCCGCCTTGCCGAGCAGGTGGCGCATTACCCAGCCCTGGATACCGCCGCCATCGCGTGGCGGCGAATTGGTTTCGGCGACCAGCACGTCGCCATTGGGCAGGCGATAGAGCCAGCGCGGATGGTCGAGGCCCTTGGCGAAGGCCCGCACCGTCAGTCCGGCGGCGGGGGTGGGGGCTTCGTTGCCCTGCCAGCCGACGACATCGGCGACCTTCACGGTCGGGATCGTCTGCACGCGCGCCTCGGTGATCGCGGGACGCTTGCCGGTGACGCGGTCGAACGGCACCTGCGCCGTGTCCGGCCAGGCGAGATAGACGATGACCGCCACCGCGATGACGACGACGAGCGCGGCGACGCGCAGGATGTGCTTCAGCATGCCCCTACGATAGGCACGCGCGGCGACGTGCGGAAGGGGCGGATACGAAAAGGCCGCCGGCGCCAGAGGGGAAGCGCCGACGGCCCTGTGTCATGCCGGCGGATGCCGGCGTGCGCTTACGCTTCCGAACCGTAGAGCAGGTCGTAGCGATCCGCGTTCATCACCTTGGTCCAGGCCTGGACGAAGTGCCTGACGAACATCTCGCCCGCATCCGACGCGGCATAGACTTCCGCCAGCGCGCGCAGCTGCGAATTGGAGCCGAACACCAGATCGGTGCGCGAGGCGGTCCACTTCTGCTCATGCGTCTCGCGATCGGTGCCGACGAACTCCTCGTCGCTTTCGTCGCTGATCTGCTTCCACGCGGTGCCCATGTCGAGCAAATTCACGAAGAAGTCGTTGGTCAGCTGGCCCGGACGGTCGGTGAAGACACCGTGGTTCTTGGCCTTGGCATGGTTCGCGCCGAGCACGCGCAGGCCGCCGACCAGCACCGTCATTTCCGGCGCCGACAGGCCGAGCAACTGGGCGCGATCGACCAGCAGCTCCTCGGTCGGCACGTTGAACTTGACCTGCAGATAGTTGCGGAAGCCATCGGCGCGCGGTTCGAGCACGTCGAAGCCCTCGGCATCGGTCTGTTCGGCGGAGGCGTCGGTCCGGCCCGGCGTGAACGGCACCTCGATCGCATTGCCGGCCGCCTTGGCCGCCGCTTCGATCCCGACCGAACCGCCGAGCACGATCAGGTCGGCGAGCGATACCTTCTTCGCGCTCTTGCCGTCGAAGTCGGCCTTGATGCCCTCATACACCGCCAGCACGCGGGCAAGCTGCTCGGGCTGGTTGACCTCCCAGTCCTTTTGCGGGGCGAGGCGGATGCGTGCACCGTTGGCACCGCCGCGATGATCCGATCCGCGCCACGTCGAGGCCGAGGCCCAGGCGGTGGTGACGAGGTCCTCGATCGACAGGTCGGCATCGGCGATCGCCGCCTTGAGGTCGGCGATGTCGCCCGCCTCGATCTGCGGATAGTCGGCGAGCGGAATCGGATCCTGCCAGATCAGCTCCTCCTGCGGCACTTCCGGGCCGATCAGGCGGATCTTCGGCCCCATGTCGCGATGGGTCAGCTTGTACCAGGCGCGTGCCCATACGTCGGCGAAATAGGCCGGGTCGGCGCGGAATTTCTGGCAGATCGCATTGTAGGCGGGGTCGACCTTCAGCGCCATGTCGGCGGTGGTCATCATCGTCGGCACGCGCTTGCCCGCGGTGTGCGCGGCGGGCGCCAGCGTTTCGTCGGGATTGCCGACCGGCTGCCACTGGTGCGCACCGGCCGGGCTCTTCACCAGCTCGTATTCATGGTCGAAGAGCATGTCGAAATAGCTCATGTCCCAGGTGATCGGTGTCGGCGTCCAGGCGCCTTCGATGCCCGACGTGATGGTATGATCGCCCATGCCGCTCTCGTGCGTCGACGCCCAGCCGAGGCCCTGCGAGGCGATGTCGGCGCCCTCCGGCTCCTTGCCGACGAGCTTCGGATCACCCGCGCCATGCGCCTTGCCGAAGGTATGGCCACCGGCGGTGAGCGCGACGGTTTCCTCGTCGTTCATCCCCATGCGCGCGAAGGTTTCCTTCATGTCGCGCGCCGACCCTTGCGGATGCGGGCAGCCGCCGGGACCTTCCGGATTGACGTAGATGAGGCCGTGCTGGATCGCGGCGAGCGGGCTTTCGAGCGCGAGGCCGGCTTCCTCGTCGATCCGGGTCTGGCCGAGCCATTCCTCCTCAGTGCCCCAATAGACGTCCTTCTCCGGCTCGAAGACGTCCTCGCGCCCGCCGGAAAAGCCGAAGGTCGGCCCGCCCATCGATTCGATCGCGACGTTGCCGGCGAGGATGAACAGGTCCGCCCAGCTGAGCTTGCGGCCATATTTCTGCTTGATCGGCCAGAGCAGGCGGCGCGCCTTGTCGAGATTGCCGTTGTCCGGCCACGAGTTGAGCGGCGCGAACCGCTGCTGGCCGGCCGAGGAGCCGCCGCGGCCGTCACCGGTGCGATAGGTGCCGGCCGAATGCCACGCCATGCGGATCAGGAAGGGGCCGTAATGCCCGTAATCCGCCGGCCACCACGGCTTGCTGTCGGTCATCAGCGCGGTGAGATCGGCCTTCAGCTGGTCGTAGTCGAGGCTGAGGAATTCCTTCCGATAGTCGAAGTCGTCGCCCATCGGATTGCCGCTGACGCCCTTCTGGTGAAGGATGTCGATGGACAGCGATTCGGGCCACCAGTCCTTGGCGGTCTGGCCGAGCAGGCGGCGCATGGCGAGCGGCTGCTTCTTGGGATCGTTGATCGGGCTGCCTTCGGTGATCGCGTCCATGGCTTGTCTCTCCTCGATTCGGTCGGGCCGCGGCGGGGTGAACGCACCGTGCCGCGGTCATGTTGCGATTGCTATCGCAGTCCGGCTGATCGGGAAAACGCTTAATCGCGAAAGGTGTGATCGGGTAAGGCGATCAGCGGGGCGCGGTGCCACGCTTGGCGTTGATCCTGCTTTCCAGCGCGCGGGCTGCGGCCTGGGCGTGTTGCCGGTCCGTCTCGCTGCCGCCGGAGCGACCGACCATGGCATCGATCCGCCGCGATTCGCGCCGGAACTCGCGCGCCTCGTCACGGGTCAGCTGACCGGCGCGTCGCGCGCCGTCGATCATCCGGCGAGTACGGCGGAGCTCTGAATGGACCGGAGCCGTAGGCGGCAAGCTGCTGATCGTCTGCCACTCTTCCTTCGGCCGCCGGACGGGGCCGCCATTGATCGTGCTCCATGCCTGCGCATGAGCCATGCCACCGTCCAGCATCGCCACCGCAGCGATGAGCCAGGTTCCGTACCGCATGCCATCCATCTCCCCTGTCGCTTGGTCGCAGAGTGATCCGCTGCGATGAACGGTGGCTGAGCGGCGGCAAGCAGCGGTTTGGCGACGGTCAGGCCTCCTCCACCTCGCGCACGACCGGCGGGTGCAGCCGCAGGCGGTGGATGCGCCGTTCGTCGGCGTCGAGCACCTCGAACTTCCAGCCGCTGGGATGGTCGACGCATTCGCCGATCGCCGGCACATGGCCGGCGAGCACCGCGGCAAGGCCGCCCAGGGTGTCGACGTCGCTGTCCGCTTCGCCGAGCCGGATGTCGATCAGTTCGGCGGCATCCTCCAGTTCGGCGCGCGCGTCCGCCTCCCAGGCGCCATCGTCGATCGGCACCAGCAGTGCGGTGGGTGCCTCGTCATGCTCGTCCTCGATCTCGCCGACGATCTCCTCGATCAGGTCCTCGATCGTGACGAGGCCTTCGGTGCCCGAATATTCGTCGAGCACGATGGCGAGGTGGACATGGCGCTGGCGCATGTCGGCGAGCAGGTCGAGCGCGCCGCGGCTCATCGGCACGTACAGCGGCTCGCGGATCAGCCCGGCGATGCTGGCCGGGTGCTCGGCACCGGTCGCGAGGATCGCGAACACGTCCTTGATATGGACCATGCCGATGATCGTATCGAGTTCGCCGCGATAGACGGGCAGGCGGCTGTGGCCGGCCTCCGCGAAGATCTGCACCAAGTGGGCGAAGGTGGTGCCTTCCTCCACCGCGATGATGTCGGCGCGCGGCACGCCGACATCGCCCGCATCGCGCTCGCCGAAGTGGAGCAGGTTGCGCACCATCTGCCGCTCGAGCGGGGTGAGGTCGCCCTTGGCATCGGGACCGGGATCGTCCTCGTGCCGATCGATCGCCTCTTCCAACTGGTCGCGAAGGGATTCTTCCTGCGCGCCGCCGAATATGAGGGTTTTCAGCCCTCGCCAGATGCCGGATTCGTGGAGGTCGCCGTTGCCGGCGCTACTTCGGTCGTCTGCCATGGCGGCGGTATCAGTCCTCTCGTATCAAATAGGGGTCGGCGATGCCGAGCGTGGCGAGCGCCTGACGCTCGATCTCTTCCATCGCATCGGCCTCGTCATCGTCCAGATGGTCGTAGCCTAGCAGATGCAGCGTGCCGTGCACCAGCAGGTGCGTGGCATGCTCCTCGACGGTGACGCCCTTGTCCCGTGCCTCCGCCACGCAGACGCCGTGGGCGAGGACGATGTCGCCGAGCAGCAGTTCGCCGTCGTCGCTGTTCTGGCTGACGGTGTCGATCAGGTCCGGCTGCACCATCGGGAAGGAGAGGACGTTGGTGGGCTTGTCCTTCTGCCGATACTGGCGATTGAGCGCGTGCACGTCCTCGTCGGAGGTCAGCCGCACGCTGATCTCCACCACCGCGGCGGTGGTGAGGAGGTCGCCATGCGGCGTGCGTTCGATCGCGGCACGCGCGGCGCGGACGGCCAGCGCGTCCCAATCGGTGCCGTCGGGCCAGGGCTCTTCGCGGGTGAGTTCGATGTGGATCATGCAAGGTCCGTCTTCGAGAAATCGTCGCCCTTGTAGAGCAGCCTGGCGTCGTTTGTCCTGGCGCAGGCATAGGCGAAGCAATCGCCCATGTTGAGGCGGGCGGGGTGGTGGCCCTTGCCGTAGCGGGCATAAGCCTCGATCGCGAGTTGCGCTTCGGCTTCGCCGATCGCCACCATGCGCAGGCCGGCGGTCTGGACGAAGCTTTCCAGGGCGATGCTTGCCTTGGTCACGGTCGTTTTGCGCAAACGTACGATCGCACGCGTCGCTTCCCACGCCCCTACAGCGCAATAGCACCGGTCATTGTGCTGCTCGATCGCGTCGGCGAAGGCGTCCGCCTCCGCTTCGTCATCGACGATCGCGACGATAGCGGAGGCGTCGACGAAGATGGTCAATCGTCGTCCTCGTCGTTCAGCGAATCATAAAAAGCTTTGTCCGCCTTCAAGCCGGTCGGCTCGCCCAGCGGATGCTCCTCTCGCCAGATCCGCATGCGTTCCCGCAGCGGCAGGTTCGCCGCATCCCGCGCGAGTTCATGTTGCAGTGCTTGCTTGACCGCGGCGGTCTTCGATATCCCGCGGCGTCGCGCCAACCGAGCGGCCAGCGCGTTGGTCTCCTCGTCCTTGACGTACAGGGATGCCACTACCAACCCTCCGTATATCCTTAGGGTGTAGAAAGGATATCCCGCCGCGTCAACCGTTCGGCTCCTCATACGCCTCGACGATCCGCCCGACAATCGGATGGCGGACGACGTCGGCGGCGGTGAAGCGCGTCATTGCGATACCCTCGACGCCGTCGAGCCGCATCGTCGCATCGGCAAGCCCCGATGCGCCGACGCCGCCGGGCAGGTCGGTCTGGTTGGGATCGCCGCAGATCACCATGCGGCTGTTCTGCCCGAAACGGGTAAGGAACATCTTCATCTGCGCCGGGGTCGTATTCTGCGCCTCGTCGAGGATCACGAAGGCATCCGCCAGCGTCCGCCCGCGCATGAAGGCGATCGGCGCGATCTCGATCTCGCCGCTGGCGATCCGCCGCTCGACCTGCTCGGCGGGCAGGCAGTCGTGGAGGGCGTCGTAGAGCGGGCGCAGGTAGGGATCGACCTTCTCCTTCATGTCGCCCGGCAGAAAGCCCAGTTTTTCGCCGGCCTCCACCGCCGGGCGCGACAGGATCAGGCGCTGGACGCTGCCGGTGATGAGCTGCGACACCGCCTGCGCGACGGCGATATAGGTCTTGCCCGTCCCCGCCGGCCCCAGCGCGAAGATCATGTCGTTGGTGGTCAGTTCGCGCATGTAGTGCGCCTGCGCCGGGGTGCGCGGCACGATCGTCTTCTTGCGCGTCCGGATCATGATCGACGGAATGCCGCTGCGTTCGGTGCTGACGATGCCGTCGAGCGTCGGTTCGGACGCCATCGCGATCGAGGCATCGACGAGGCCGGTGTCGACCTCTTCGCCGCGCTGCAGGCGGTGATAGAGGTCTTGCAGCACGTCGCGGGCGAGCGCGACATTCTCTGCCGTACCCTCCAGCCCGACGCGATTGCCGCGCGCGGTGATATAGACCCCCAGCCGGTTTTCGAGCGCCACCAGATTCTGGTCGTATTGCCCGAACAGCGTGGCGAGCAACTGGGGCTTGTCGAACAACACCTCTGCCCGGCTGCGTTCACCGGAGCGGGCGGGGACGGGCTTGCGACTCATGCGGTCCTTTCATGCCGGAATGGCTGAGGACCGAATGTGGGATGCGGCCGGACGAAAGGAAAGCCGCAAAACCGTTCGCTTGCATCAGGCGCGGATCAGGCGGCGGCGCGCACCCGCTCCGCACCGCCGACCGACACCGGCCCGCCCGACAGGATATCGACCGTCACCATGTCGCCGATCGCGGCATCGGTCATCAGGTGGACCGATTGCAGCCAGGGCGACTTGCCGAGCATCTGGCCGGGCAGCTTGGCGCGGCGTTCGATCAGCACGTCGCAGGTGCGCCCGACGCTGGCCGCGTTGAACGCCAGCTGGTCGCGCCCCAGCGCCGCCTGTAGCCGCTGGAGCCGTTCGTCCATCACCTCCGGCGGCACCGCGCCGGCCAGGTCGGCGGCGGGCGTGCCGGGGCGGGGGCTGTATTTGAACGAATAGGCCTGGGCATAGCCGACCGCGTCGACGAGGCTCAGCGTCTCGGCAAACTCGGCTTCGGTTTCGCCGGGGAAGCCGACGATGAAATCCCCCGACAGCGCGATATCGGGTCGCACCACGCGGATGCGGTCGAGCAGGCGCAGGTAGGAATCGCGCGTGTGGCTGCGGTTCATCGCCTTCAGCACCCGATCGCTGCCCGCCTGCACCGGCAGGTGGAGGAACGGCATCAGGCTCTCGACGTCGCCATGCGCGTCGATCAGCCCCTGCGCCATGTCGTTGGGGTGGCTGGTGGTATAGCGGATGCGGGCGAGGCCGGGGATGCGGTCGAGCACCCGGATCAGGTCGTGCAGCCCGCGCGTGTCGTCGGCCCAGGCGTTGACGTTCTGCCCCAGCAGCGTGATCTCGCGCGCGCCGGCATCGACCAGCGCCTTCGCCTCGTCGACGATCGCGGCGAACGGCCGGCTGACCTCCGCGCCGCGGGTGTAGGGAACGACGCAATAGGTGCAGAATTTGTCGCAGCCCTCCTGCACGGTCAGGAAGGCGGAGGGGCCGACGCGGCGGCGCGCCGGCAGGCTGCCGAACTTCGAGAGCAGCGGCATGTCGGTATCGAGGCTGGGCGTACCGGCGGCGGCCTTCGCGACGAGATCGGGGAGGTTGTGATAGGCCTGCGGGCCGACGACGACGTCCACCTTGGCGCGGCGGACGATCTCCTCGCCCTCGGCCTGCGCGACGCAGCCGGCGACCGCAATCATCGGCGCGCGACCGTGTTTGCGGAGGCGGCCGATATCCGAATAGACCTTTTCGGTCGCCTTCTCGCGAATGTGGCAGGTGTTGAGGACGACGAGGTCGGCGGCGTCGGCATCCGCGGTCGCGGTGAGTCCGTCCGCCGTCATCAGTTCGGCCATGCGCTCGCCGTCGTAGACGTTCATCTGGCAGCCGAACGACTTGACGTGAAAGGTCCGGGGTTTGTCCGCAGCGCTCATGGCGCGGCGCATACAGGATCGAGGGGCGGATCGCTACCCGCCCGAACGACCGGGCTCCCGCGCGTGCGGGAGCCCGGAGCCGGATTACATCCCGCCCATCGCGCCACCCGCGCCGCCCTTGGCATGCGCCAGGTGCTTTTCGATGATCGGCACCGCGGTGGTCGCGACCTGGCGCAGCGCTGGGTCCTGGCCATCGGTGGCATAGCCCTTGTGCAGCGACCAGGCCGCCTTGTGCGCCTCGGCCTGCTGCTGCATGTAGAGCGCGTCGAAGGCGTCGGGCGAAGCGTCCTTCAGCGCCGCGATCTTGGCGGCATTGGGTTCGGACAGCGCCTTGCCGGGCTTCATCACCTTGGGCTCGGTCTTGGGCAGCGCCGCCATCAGCGACTTGGTCGTCTGCGTGTGATCGGCGATCATCTCGCGCGCGAAATCCTTGGTCGCCTGGTTCTTCGCCTTGGACAGGGCGAGCTTGCTCGACTGGATCTCGTACATGTCGCTGTCGGCGGCCCAGGCGACGTAATTCTGGGCGGGCGTACCGGTCATCGGCGCGGCGCCGACCTGGGCGGCGGTCATGCTGCCCGAATCCTGCGCCATCGCGCCGGCCGATGCCCCGGCGAGCGCCAGAACACTAATGCAAATCAACACCTTGCGCATGATCTTCTCCCTATTGCGGGGCGGTAACGACCCGACGTTGAAGGTGTTCCGGCCGGGCCGAGGTCGCCGATGACTTGCTGGTCTCCCGTCGCGATCCATGGAATGCTGCGCGCAAGGGAGAGGGATCGATGAAGAGCCGCGTGGCCTGGGTTTCGATCGGGATCGTCGCGGGCGCGTTCGCTGCGGCGCTCGCGGCCCAGCAGGATGGGGCGGCCGGGCCGGACATCGTCGTCGAGGGCGCGCCGCCGCGGATGGTGGCCGGTCTTTGGACCTTTCAGTCGAGCCCGATCCTCTTCGATCCTCCGCCGGGACAGCGCATGCCGCCGCCGCGGCCAGGGCAAAGCTGGCAACGCTGCATCGCCGAGGGCGATACGCGTGCGATCCTGGATCAGCTTGTCGGCGAGCGCGCGATGTTCGACGGCACCGCCAGCTGTTCGCGCCTGACGCTGTCGATCGCGCGCAACCGCGTGCGGGGCAACCGCCGCTGCATGATCGCCTCGCCGGCCGGCGTCGCGATCACGCGAACCACGCGCCTGCGTGCCCATATCGCCGAACTCGGCCTCGATGCGGACTACCTTCTGGAGAACGATGTGCGGGGTCTGGACGGGGGCAAGATGCGTTGGCGTGTGACCGCCCGCCGCGTGGGCGACTGTGCGGGGGCGCAGGCGTCGATACCCGTGCTGACGCCCGTGCCGGTATCGACGCCGGCCGAGCCGCTGATCCGGGCGGATCCGGGCCGCCCGGAAGAGCCGCTGCCATCCGGTCCGCAACCGGGGGTGACCGATCGTTCCCCGGCACCGAATGGGGCGCGGGCCGTAGCCCCGGCCGAGCGCCGGGCCGAGGCTCGGGAGGACGATATCGTCGTGGTCGCGCGCAGGCTGCGGGTGATGCGGCTGCATTATGCCAGTGACGGCGCGCTGTTCCGCTGGTGTCATGCCGACGTCTCCAGCGGCGATCCCCGCATCGACCGGATCGGCTGCGCCCTGGTGCGCGCCTGCGTGCGCGAGGGAAACGATGCGACTGCCACCGTGCTCGCCTGCTATCACCGCAAGGTCGATACGCTCGATCCGGTCACCGGCCCGTTGCCGCGGCCGGCCACGCTACAAGCGAAATAAGCGGGCGACGCCGGCGGCGACTCGCCAAAGCGTGCGAAAGTTGTAGGGTCCGGGGTCATGGACATGACCCGCTCCGCGACCCTTGCCTTGCTGGCCGTTGCCGGCGCCTCGCTATCCAGCGCGCCGGCGCGGGCTCAGGAGGCTGATGATAGCGCGCCGCGACGCACGCGTGTCGCGCTGGGGCCGCAGGTGAAGCCGACCTATCCCGGCGCCGATTCGGTGAGCCTTCGTCCCTATATCGACGTGTCGCGGACCCGCGGCGACACCCCCTTCGCCTTCGAGGCGCCGGATGAGAGCGTGGGCTTTCCGTTGTTGCGCCGTGATGCGCGCCTGCAACTGGGGCCATCGGCCGGCTTCGTCGGGCGGCGGCGCAGCCGCGACGTGGGTGGCGTGCTGCCGACGGTCGGCTTCACCGTGGAGGCGGGCGGCTTCGCGCAATATGCGGTGACCGATGCCGTGCGGGTCCGCGGCGAAGTGCGGCAGGGGCTGGGCGGGCACAAGGGGCTGATCGCCGTGCTGAGCGCCGATTACGTCATGCGCGACGCCGATCGCTGGCTGTTGTCGATCGGGCCGCGGCTGACGCTGGCGAGCGCGCGCTACAATCGCGCCTATTTCGGCGTCGCCCCTGCCGACGCGGTGCGATCGGGACTGCCGGCGTTCGATGCGGATGGCGGCGTGCAGGCGGTGGGCGCGACGGCCGGCGCGCTGAAGCAGCTTACCCCGCGCTGGGGACTGGTCGGCTATGCCAAATACGACCGGCTGGTCGCCGACCCGGGCCGGTCGCCGGTGGTGCGCGCGTTCGGGTCGCGCAACCAGCTGTCGGGGGGCGTGGCCTTGTCCTATTCCTTCGGGCCGGGGGTGCGCTGAGCCGCGGCAGACGGCGGACTAGTCCGCGATCGCCGTGCGTGCCCGGGCGGCGATGCCCTTGCGACCGCCGGCGATGGCCGGGTCAAAGGGCGGCAGCATGTGCAGCGTGACCGGGAAGGTGCCGCGGCGGCGGAGCACGCGCAGCGCATGGGACTGGCCGGGTTCGTCGCCGATCCAGGCGAGTTCGCCCGTCGCCGTCCCGTAATCGACCCGGACCGGCTGCACGCATACGCCCGGCGGCGGCGGGTCGAGCGCGGCGAGCAGCGCGGCCTTGAAGGGCAGCAGCGTGGTGCCGTCGCCCGTCGTCCCTTCGGGAAAGATGGTGACGCCGCGCCCTTGGGCCAGCACCGTGCGCAGGCGGGCGATCTGCGCGGTCACCTGCAACCGGTCCTCGCGCGTCACGAAGATCGTGCGGTTGAGCGTGCACAGCCAGCCGACCAGCGGCACGCCCTGCAATTCGCCCTTGGCGACGAAGGCGCTGCCGGTGGCGCCGGCGATGGCGAGGATGTCGATCCAGCTGAGGTGATTGGCGAGGAACACGACATCGCGCCTCAGCGGCGTGCCGATCACGCGCACCCGCGCACCGACGATGCGCGCGACGCTGCCGAGGAAGCGGCGCGGCCATGGCGATGGCCGGCGGAACAGCCGCCACAGGCCGTGCAGCGCCAGCGCGACCAGCAACGTGCCGATCAGCGCCGCCAGTCGCAGCGTGAGGCGCACGTTGCCCATCACGCGACGCCCGTCACGCCGCGACCGCGGCCGGACGCACGCGGCGCCTCAAGCCTTGCGGTCGAGGCTGACGCCGTACAATTCCATGCGATGGTCGACGAGGCGGAAGCCGAGCTTTTCGGCGATCGCCTTTTGCAGCTGTTCGAGTTCCGGGTCGACGAATTCGATGACCTTGCCCGTCTCCACGTCGATCAGGTGATCGTGATGGGCCTCGGGTGAGGGCTCGTAGCGGGCGCGGCCGTCACCGAAATCGTGCCGGTCGAGGATGCCTGCCTCTTCGAACAGGCGCACGGTGCGGTAGACGGTGGCGATCGAGATGCCGGGGTCGATCGCCGAGGCGCGCTCGTAGACCTTTTCGACGTCGGGATGGTCCTCCGCCTCCGACAGGACGCGGGCGATCACGCGCCGCTGTTCGGTGATGCGCAGGCCCTTCTGGTTGCACAGGGCTTCGAGGTCGATCTTGCGAGGCATGGGCACAATGTAGTGGATCGTGCTTGTTGCGAAAAGCGAAACCGACTCGCAATAATGACGGCGGTGGCCGGCCGGTACCGCCTAGACGGGCCGCCGATAGGTGTGCGCGTCGAACGCCTGGCCGGTCTTGCCGCGATAATAGCCGCGCCGTTCGCCGACCTTGGCGAAGCCCTGTGCGGTATACAGGGCGACCGCGGCATTGCCGGCGCGCACCTCGAGGTGAAGGTCGGCGATGCCGCCCGCCTGCGCCTCGGCGATCACTGCGCGCAGCAGGGCGGTGGCGATGCCGCGGCGGCGATGGGCGGGATCGACCGCGAGCAGCAGCAGCTCGGCCTCGTCGGCGACGCTGCGCACCATGGCGAAGCCCGCCGGCATGTCGTCGACCAGCGCCAGCGTCAGCCGCACGCCGGGCATGGCGAGCACGCCCATGCACTGGTTGCGCGTCCACGCCTCGCCGTAGCGCGGGTCGAAGGCGGCACTCATCAGCGCATCGACGGTGGCGACGTCGCGCGCGTCGCCGGTGCGCAGCAGGACCTGGCGCGTCGCCATCAGGCCGGCGCCTTCCCGCCCGGCAGCTTGGCATCGGGCGCGCGGCCATAGAGCGGGCGCGGCGGCAGGGTCGCCAGCGCCGTCGGCAGCAGCGGCGCATCGGCGGCGCGGGGCAGGGCGGGGGTGCCGTGCAGGTCGGGCGCCACCTGTTGCAGCCAGCGCACGCCGTTGCCGACCGGGTGGCGCCCGGCGAGCGCCGCGATCGCCGCCTCCGGCTTCAACGAGGCGAGCGCATCGAGGTGGCGGGGGCCGGCGGCGAAGGCCTGCATGAAGACCTCGCCATGCCCGCCCTCCAGCATCACCGCGATCTCGCCCTCATGGCCGGCGGCGAAGGCGGCGGCGGCGATCAGCGACAGGCTGGAATAGCCCTGCACGCGCGCCCCCCAGCCGAGCGCCAGCCCGCGCGCCGCGGCGATGCCGACGCGCAGCCCGGTGAAGCTGCCGGGGCCCACGTCGACCAGGATATGCGCGGCGCGGCCGCCGTCCGGCAGGTCCGCGATCATCGGCAGCAGCTGTTCGGCATGGCCGCGGCCGACCTCGCGATGCTGCGCGGCGATCACCGTGCCGCCTGCGATCAGCGCGATCGAGCAGGCGGCGGTGGCGGTATCGATGACGAGGGTACGGGAGGCGTCGGTCATGGTCGTCGCGCTGCTTTGCGGCACGGCGGCCGGTGGAACAAGAGGCGCGATGCGCGCGGGGTCCTCAAGCGATCGTGTTGAACCGATCGAACGCCGGGCGGGGCAGGCGATCGTAGACGCTCGCCGGGTCGCCATAGCCCAGGGTGGAGATGAAGTTGGAGCGCACACCCGGCCGGTCGGCGAAGAACGCCTTGTCGACGGCACCCTGGTCGAAGCCCGACATCGGCCCGGTATCGAGGCCGAGCGCGCGCGCGGCGATGATGAAATAGGCGCCCTGCAACGTCGAATTGCGGAAGGCCGAGGCGGTGCGCAATTCGGTGTTGCCGTCGAACCACGCCTTGGCATCGGTATGCGGGAACAGTTCGGGCAGATACTCGTGGAATTCCACGTCCATGGCGATGATGACGCTGACCGGCGCCTTCAGGATCTTGGACGCGTTGGTGTCGGAAACGCAGGCGGCGAGCTCCGCCTTCGCGTCCTCGCTGACGCACCAGACGAGGCGGGCGGGCAATTGGTTGGCGCTGGTCGGGCCCCATTTCATCAGGTCCCAGATCGCGTGCAGCTGATCCTCGGCGACCGGCTGATCGGTATAGCCGTTGTAGCTGCGGGCGGTGCGGAAGATGCGGTCGAGCGCGTCGTCGGACAGGGGTTGGCGCATCAGACGGCCCTCACTTCGGTGACTTCGGGAACATAATATTTCAGCAGCTGCTCGATGCCGTTCTTCAGCGTCGCGGTCGACGACGGGCAGCCGGCGCACGCGCCGTGCATGCGCAGGAACACCTTGCCCTTGTCGAAGCCGCGGTAGACGATGTCGCCGCCGTCGTTCGCCACCGCGGGGCGGACGCGGGTGTCGATCAGCTCGCGGATCTGCGCGACGATCTCGGCATCGGCGGGATCGTCGGTGGTGATCTCGTCGTCTGCGGGCACGCTGAAGCCGGCGCTGCCCTGCCGGAACAGCGGCATGTTGGCGGCGAAATGGTCGAGCAGGATGGCGAGCACGTCGGGCTTCAGGCCCGCCCACTCGACGCCCGGCGCGGCGGTGACCGACACGAAGTCGCGGCCGAAGAACACGCCCGTCACGTCGCCCAATGCGAACAGCATGTCGGCGAGCGGGCTCGCCTCCGCTTCCTCGGGCGTCGCGAAGTCGCGCGTGCCGGCATCCATGACGATGCGGCCGGGCAGGAACTTGAGGGTCGCCGGATTGGGCGTGGTTTCGGTCTCGATCAGCATGGCGCCCATGTGGCGCGTGGACGCGAGGCGATCAAGCGCGCGAGGGGAAAGGGATTGTTTCGCACCCTCAATCCTCCCCGGAACGGGGAGGGGGACCAGCGTAGCTGGTGGAGGGGCAGCCAAGCAGAACCACGGCCCGCGGCTGCCCCTCCGTCACCGCTGCGCGGCGCCACCTCCCCGTTCCGGGGAGGATTTTGCGTCACACCTCCAGCTGCTTCACCGCGGCGTTCCAGCTGCCGATGTTGGCGCGCGCTTCCTGCACGAAGGCGGATCGCTTGACGAAGCCCATGAACAGGTCGGCGAACCATTTGCCCGGATTCCTCAGCGGCCGCTCGAATTGGACCAGCAGCACCACGCGCGTCCCGCTGGTGTCGTTCCACACCTCGTGGTCGTAGGTGTCGTCGAACACCAGCGTCTCGCCCTCCGACCAGCGGACGAAGCGGTCGGCGACGCGCATCCGGACATCGCCGTCGCGCGGCACGATCAGGCCGAGGTGGCAGGTGATGAGCCCCTTGGTCACGCCGCGATGCGCCGGGATGTGCGTGCCGGGGGCGAGGATCGAGAAGAAGGCGCTGTTGAGGCCGGGGATCCGCTCGACCAGCGCACGCGTCGCCGGGCAGCGCGCGAGATTGTCGGGGATCGGATAGCCGTAGCCCCACAGGAAGAACGATCGCCACTTGTCGACCTCCGCGATCGAGCGGTGATCGGGGGATATGGTGGCGAGGCTCGGCGCCTGGCCGTGGGCGGCGACGCGCATCGCCTCGTCGCGGATCTCGCGCCAATGGTCGCGGAGCAGCGCGGTCCAGGCGAAGTCGCGAACGTCGAGCACCGGATCGTTGGCGACCAGCGACGATGCCGCGATCAGCCGGTCGAACACGCCGCGCAGATGCTTGCCGACGCGGATGATGAGCGGTCGCCCGCGCTCGGCCTGCATCGGTCGTGGCCGCCCCCGCTGCTGCTGCCGCACCACCGGCGCGCTGCCGGATTCCCGCCACATTGCGGGCGGCGTCTCTTCGGTTCGGGTCGTCATCGCATGCACCATCATCGAATTCGGCCCGCCGTTTCCCCCGGGGCCGCTGCCGTTGCCTGCCTGCTAACCCCGTACCGGGGCGAAATGATGTCCGAAACGAGGAGGATGGGGCACGATGCTGGCGGCGGGCGGCGGCAATCGCTACAGGCGGGTCATGGCGTTCCTTTCCCGCGCGTTCGCGCCCGTTCTCGTTCTCGCCCTTACCTCGGCGGTCGTCGCCCAGACCAAGGCACCCCCCGCCAAGGCACCGGCATCCGCTGCACCCGCCGCGGCGGCGCCGGCGGTCAAGGTCGATCCCGCGCCATGGCTCTACAAGGGCAGCGATCTGCCGCACGACCCCGCCTGGGTGTTCGGCACCTTGCCCAACGGCCTGCGCTATGCGGTGCGCAAGAACGACGTGCCGCCGGGGCAGATCTCGATCCGGGTCCGCATCGATGCCGGCTCGCTCAACGAAAAGGACAGCGAGCGGGGCTACGCGCACTTCATCGAGCATCTCTCCTTCCGCGGGTCCGAATATGTGCCGGACGGCGAGGCGAAGCGGGTGTGGCAGCGGTTCGGCGCGACCTTCGGGTCGGACAGCAACGCCTCCACCACGCCGACGCAGACGCTCTACAAGCTCGACCTGCCGTCCGCGACGCCCGAGACGATCGACGAAAGCCTCAAGATCCTGTCGGGGATGATGGCGCAGCCGACGCTCACCGATGCCGCGGTGTCGGCCGAGCGGCCTATCGTCCTTGCAGAACGTCGCGAACAGCCCGGGCCGCAGGTGAAGTTGCAGGATGCGATGAACGGCCTGTTCTTCGCCGGGCAGCCGCTCGCCGACCGGTCGCCGATCGGCACCGTCGAGACGCTGGACGCCGCCACGGGGGCCAGCATCAAGGCGTTCCACGATCGCTGGTATCGCCCCGAACGCGCGGTCGTCATCATCTCGGGCGATATGGATGCAGCCCAGCTCGCCCAGCTGGTCACCAAGCATTTCGCCGGCTGGCAGGGCCATGGCGCCAATCCCGCCGATCCCGATTTCGGCAAGCCCGATGCCAAGCAGCCGACCTCCGCGACCATCGTCGAACCCGGCCTGCCGCCGCTGGTGCTGATGGGCGTGATGCGGCCCTGGCAGTACAATGACGACACCAAGCTGTTCAACCAGAAGCGGATGGTCGACACCATCGCCGCCAAGGTCATCAGCCGCCGCCTGGAGCGGCGCGCGCGCGCCGGCGCCAGTTTCGTGCAGGCGAGCGTCGACCTCGACGACCGGTCGCGGTCGGCGAACATGACGACGGTGACGATCCTGCCGGTCGGCGACCAGTGGGAACAGGCGCTGAAGGACGTGCGCGCGGTGATCGCCGATGCCGAGAAATCGCCGCCGACCCAGGCGGAGATCGATCGCGAATATGCCGATTACGAGGTCGCGATGCGCAACGGCGTCGAAACCGCGCGGGTCGAGGCGAGCGCCAAGCAGGCCGACGACATGGCCGGTGCGCTCGACATCCGCGAAACGGTGACCGCGCCGCAGAACAGCTACGACATCCTGGTCGATGCGAAGACCAAGGGGATGTTCAATCCCGCCGCCGTGCTCGCCTCCACCAAGAAGATCTTCCGCGGCGATGCGACGCGCGCCCTGGTCAACACCCGCACCGCCGAGAAGGGCACGGCGGAAAAGCTTGCCGCCGCGCTGAAGGCGGATGTGTCGACGCTGACGATCAAGCGCGCGGCACAGGCGGCGGTGGATTTCAGCAAGCTGCCGGCGCTCGGCGCCCCGGCCACCGTCACCAGCCGCACGCCGATCACGGGGCTGCCGGCGGAGAAGGTGGTGTTCTCCAACGGCGTGCGCATGCTGGTGTTCGCCAATCCCGACGACACCGGCCGCGTGTTCGTGCGCGTGCGCTTCGGGCGCGGCTACAATGCCTTGCCCGCCGACCGGCCGAGCCCCGCCTGGGCCGGCGACCTCGCCCTGATGGAAAGCGGCATCGGCAATCTCGGCCAGAACGACCTCGACCAGCTCACCGCCGGTCGCCAGCTCGGCCTCGATTTCGGGATCGACGAGGATACCTTCTCGATCGCGGCGCTTTCCAGCCCCAAGGATTATGCCGACGAACTGACCCTGGTCGCGGCGAAGCTCGGCCAGCCGCGCTGGGATGCGGCGCCGGTCGCACGGGCCAAGTCGGCGGCGCTCACCGCGATCCCCGGCTATGATTCCTCGGCCGACGGCGTGCTGTCGCGCGACTTGGAAGGATTGCTGCATGCCGGCGATCCGCGCTGGCAGACTCCGGATGCCAAGGCGGTGGATGCGCTGACGCCGGCCCGGTTCAAGGCGTTCTGGGCGCCGCTGCTGGCGAGCGGGCCGATCGAGGTCGACGTGTTCGGCGACGTCAAGACGGACGAGGCGATCGCCGCGGTGGCGAAGAGCCTGGGCGCGCTGCCGCCGCGCACCGTCACCGATACGGCGCCGCCGCCGGTCAACTTCCCCGCGCATGTCGCGACGCCGGTGCTCCGCTACCACAACGGCCCCGATAACCAGGCGAGTGCGGTGATCGCCTGGCCGACGGGTGCCGGCCTCGCCGACATCGCAGAGTCGCGGCGTCTCGACGTGCTGGCGCAGGTGTTCAGTGACCGATTGTTCGAGCGGATGCGCCAGGCCGCGGGGGCGAGCTACAGCCCCGGCGTCGCCAGCCAATGGCCCAAGGGCCTGCCCGGCGGCGGCCGCCTGATGGCGATCAGCCAGGTCGCGCCCGCCAACGTGCCGCTGTTCTTCCGCCTCTCACGCGAGATCGCCGCCGACCTCGCCAAGAACCCGGTGAGCGCGGACGAGCTCGCCCGCATCAAGGGGCCGTTGCAGCAATATTACGCCCGCGCCTCGACCAGCAGCCTGTTCTGGCTGCGCGAACTGTCGGGCGGCGCCTATGACGAGCGGCGGTTCGACGCCATCCGCCACCTCGGCCGCGACTTCGGCGACGTGACGCCCGACGTGCTGCAGGCGACCGCGGCGAAATATCTGGTGCCGGAGAAGGACTGGACGCTCGCGGTGCTGCCGAAGAAGGGGAAGTAGGCGGGCGCTTATCCCCGGCCGGGGGCAGCGACAAGGCAAGTCCTCCCTCGCGTAGCGGGGGAGGGGGACCGCCCGCGTCAGCGGGTGGTGGAGGGGGTGGTTCCGCGGGCGGCCAGCTCTGCGAGGATCAGGCGCATCACCGCGTCCAATTTCCGCAGCACGTCTACCGCGGGGATGCGCAAGGTGGCGATGCCTCGTTCGGCGAGCCACGCGTCGCGTGCTGCGTCACGGCACGGCCGGTTGCCACGGCTGTGGGCCTCTCCGTCGACTTCAATGACGAGGCGAGCTTTTGCGCAGTAGAAGTCGAGAACATAGGGATCGGCGGGAACCTGCTTGCGGACGCGGACAGGCAGTTGGCGTAGTTCCCGCCAGAGGATGATCTCCGGCAGCGTCAGGGTTCTACGGAGGCCTTTGGCGTCAGCGAGGTTCTGCTTCGAGCCACCCAGCTTCATGCTTACCTCCCCCTCCGTCAGCGCTCCGCGCTGCCACCTCCCCCTGGCGGGGGAGGACCTCCTTTCACCCCTCCCCCGCCAGGGGGAGGTGGCGCGCCGAAGGCGTGACGGAGGGGGAGGTAGGCGATGCGCTCACCTTCGATCCCCGATCCTCACCCCTTGTACAGCGCATCCAGCCGCTCGCCGTACACCCCCCGGATCACGTGCCGGCGGATCTTCAGGCTGGGCGTCAGCTGCTCGTTCTCGATAGCGAAGGGCGCGTCGGCCAGCACGAAGCGGCGGATGCGTTCGGTGACCGACAGGTCCTTGTTCACCCGTTCGATCGCATGCCCAATCGCGGTGCGATATTCGCTGTTTTCGGCAAGGCGCTCGAACTTGCAGGAGGTGCCGTTGGCCGCGCACCATTCCTGCGTCCATTCGGGGTCGGGCACGACCAGCGCGACCATATAGGGCCGCCGGTCGCCGGCGATCATCGCCTGCACGATCTCGGGCTGCAACGTCAGCATCCCCTCGATCTTCTGCGGGGCGACATTCTCGCCCTTGTCGTTGATGATGAGGTCCTTCTTGCGGTCGGTGATCCTCAGGCGACCCTTGTCGTCGAATTCGCCGATATCGCCGGTGTGCAGCCAGCCGTCCTTCAGCACGCGGTCGGTCTCCGCCTGGTTGCGCCAATAGCCGTGCATGACGAGTTCGCCGCGCACCAGGATCTCGCCATCGGGCGCGATCCTGACCTCGGTATCGTCGAGCGGCGGGCCGACCGAGTCCATCCGCACGCCGACCCTGGGCCGGTTGCACGAGATCACCGGCGCCGCCTCGGTCTGCCCATAGCCTTGCAGGAAGGTGAGGCCGAGCGCCTGGAAGAACAGCCCGACCTCCGGCGTCAGCGGCGCACCGCCGGACACCATCGCCTTCATCCGGCCGCCGAACTTCTTCGCGATCTTGGGTCGGAAGAGGGTGCGGACCAGCAACTGCGCCGGCCGGTCGGACAGGCGCACGCGGCCTTCGTTCTCCTTGACGCCGATGTCGAGCGCCTTGTCGAGCAGGTAGGCGGACGTGCCGCCCTGCTTCTCGATCGCCTTGCTGATCCGGGTGCGCAGCACCTCGAACAGGCGGGGGACGACGAACATGATCGTCGGGCGCACCTCCTCGATATTGGCGGCGAGCTTGTCGAGGCCCTCGGCATAATAGATCTGGCCGCCCAATCCGATCGGGAAATGCTGCCCCCCGGTATGCTCATAGGCGTGGGAGAGGGGGAGGAAGGACAGGAACACCTCGTCGTCCCAGCCGAAATCCTCGGAAATGACCGCGGCGCAGCCCTTGACGTTGTGCAGGATCGCGCCGTGGTGCTGCATCACCCCGCGCGGCGCGCCGCCGGTGCCGCTGGTATAGATGATGCAGGCAAGATCGTTCCGGCCGAACGTCGCCTGCGCGGCCGTCACCTCCGGGTCGATCGGATGATCGGCGATCAGCTGGCGCCAGTCGTGGAAGTCGATGCTGCCCGAGGGCGCGCGCATCGGGTCGATGCCGATTACCGTCTGCCCCTGGTTGGACCGCAGCACCGCGGTCAGCAGCGTCTTGGCCAGCTTGTCGGTGGATACGATGATCGCGCAGGCGCCCGAATCGGCGATGATATGCGCATGGTCGCGCTCGGTGTTGGTGATGTAGGTCGGCACCGTCACGCAGCCCGCCGCCATGATCGCGAGGTCGGAGATCGCCCATTCCGGCCGGTTCTCGCTGACCAGCATCACCCGGTCACCCGGCTTCATCCCGATCGCCTTCAGGCCGGCGGCGAGGCTCGCGACCTGGCGCGCCGCCTCGGCCCAGCTGATCGCCACCCACTGGCCGCCGGTCTTGCTCCACAGGAACGGGGCATCGCCCTTCTCGCGCGCGCGGGTGAAGAACAGGGTGACGAGGTTGGGGAAATATTCGAGGCTACGCATGGGTCTCTCTCCCGGGGAGGGGGCGGCCGTTCGCCGGCCTGCCGTATCTATTCGGACGGGCGGTTGGCGACCGGTGCCATCGGCTGCGGCCGGGCGATGCGGCCGTCCTCGCCGATCGCGACGCCTTCGCTGCGCGGGTCGGCGGCACCGACCCAGCGGCCGCCGCGCCATTCGATCGCGTTCGCCTTCAGCCCCAATGGCGCGACCTGCGTCCGTTCGCCAAGCTTCGCCAGCGCCGGTTGCAGGGTGGCGGCGGGCGTTCCCGCCTCCAGCGTCGCGACCGGCCCGGGCGCGTAGACGAGGCCGAGCCGGATCGCATCCTCCGCGGAGAGGTTCCAGTCGAGCACGCCGATCAGCGCCTTGGCGATCTGCGCGATGATCGTCGACCCGCCCGCCGCGCCGAGGGCGAGGCGGACCTTGCCGGATGCGTCATAGACGATCGTCGGCGCCATCGAACTGCGCGGCCGCTTGCCGCCCTCGACGCGGTTGGCGACGAGGTAACCTGCATCCACCGGCACGATGTCAAAATCGGTCAGTTCGTTGTTGAGCACGGTGCCGTCGACCACCAGCCCCGACCCGAACGGCCCCTCGACGGTGGTCGTCACCTCGACGACGTTGCCGTCGCGATCGGCGACGGCGAGGTCGGTGGTGCCGGCGACCTCGCTGACCGGCGCCGGCGTGCGGGCGGGCGCGCCCGGCGGCGTCCCGGCGGTGACCTTGGCCAGCGTCGTGTCGGGGGAGATCAAGGCGGAGCGCGATGCCAGATAGGCGGGATCGAGCATGCCCTCGATCGGCACGCGCACGTAATCGGGATCGCCGACGTACAGGTTGCGATCGGCGTACGCGAGGCGCGAGCTTTCGGCGAACAGGTGCCAGGCGACCGGCGAATCCTTGCCGAGCTTGCCCATATCGAAGCGTTCGAGCTGCTTGAGGATCATCAGCACGGTGACCCCGCCCGACGAGGGCGGCCCCATGCCGCAGATGCGGTAGCTGCGATACGGCACGCAGACGGGATCGCGCGGCTTCGCCTCGTAGCTGGCGAGATCGCCGGTGGTCATCTGCGACGGGTTGCGCGTGGCGGTGTTGACCGTCGTCACCAGCTTTTGCGCCTGCGGACCGACGTAGAAGCTGTCGGGGCCGTGCGCGGCGATCCGGGTCAGCAGCGCCGCCTGCGCCGGGTTGCGCAGGATGCCGTCGGCGCCGACCTTGAACGTGGCATCGGCCTCCGGCGTCAGATGCCCGCCGAACGATTCCGCCGAATTGCGGAAGCGCGGGCTGACCTTGAACCCGTCGCGCGCCAGCCGGATCGCCGGCTGGAACAGCCGCGCCCAGGGCAGCCGGCCCGACTGGCGGTGCGCCAGCGCCATGCCGCGCAGCGCGCCCGGCACGCCGACGCTGCGCCCGCCCGGCACCGCCTCCGCATGGGTCAGCGGCGTGCCGTCCGCGGTATAGAACCAACGCGGGGTGGCCGCGTGAGGCGCGGTCTCGCGCGCGTCGATCGTCGTCACCGTGCCGCTCTTCGCCGCATGGCTGACCCAGAAGCTGCCGCCGCCGATGCCGGAACTCTGCGGCTCGACGACGTTCAGCGCCAGCATCGTCGCGATCGCCGCATCGGTGGCGGTGCCGCCCGCCTTCAGGATCTCGACACCGGCGGCGACCGCGCGCGGGTCGGCGGCGCTGACCATGCCCGGCGCCCCGATGGTCGGGGTCCTGGCGATGGGGGCCTTGACGATCGGCGCCTTGGCCAGAGCGGGGGTGCAGGCGAACGAGGCCGCCGCGAGCGCGATCAGGGTCTTCATCGCCGCAAAACCTAACGGCTGGCCCGGCGAGGGCAAGCGGTTACGCCGCCACGGCGTCCTCCACCCGCGCGAAGCCGTCGCGGGCAAGGCAGGCGGCAAGATCGACGAGGATGCGCCGCGCCAGTCCCGGCCCCGCATAGATCAGCGCCGAATAGAGCTGCACGAAGGCGGCACCTGCCCGGATGCGGGCATAGGCTTCCGCCCCGCTGTCGATCCCGCCGGCGGCGACCAGCGCGATGCCGCCGCCGCTCGCGCTGCGTACGTCGGCGAGCCGCTGCCGGGCGAGCGCGGCGAGCGGCGCACCCGACAGGCCGCCCGTCTCGGCGGCATGCGGGCTGCGCAGCGGCGGGCGCGATATGGTGGTGTTGCCCATCACGATCGCGTCGATCCGCTGCCCGATCGCCGCGCGGACGATGCCGTCGATCGCGCCTGCGTCGAGATCGGGCGCGATCTTGAGGAAGAGGGGGGTGTCGCCGCGCGCTTCCGTGCAGGCCGCCAGCAGTTCGGCGAGCGCCGCGCCATGCTGGAGGTCGCGCAGGCCGGGCGTGTTGGGTGAGGAGATGTTGATCGTGACGTAGTCGGCGATCGGCGCCGCTGCCGACACGCCGGCGACGTAATCGGCGATGCGGTCGGTCGCATCCTTGTTGGCGCCGACGTTGATGCCGAGCCGTCCGGTGCCGCGGCGTGCCCCTTTGGCGCGGGCGAGGCCGGCCTCAAGGCCGCCGTTGTTGAAGCCCATCCGGTTGACCACGGCGCGGTCGGCGACCAGCCGGAACAGCCGCGGGCGGGGGTTGCCCGCCTGCGGCACGGGCGTGAGCGTGCCGATCTCCACTGCGCCGAAGCCGAGGCCGAACAGCCCCTCGATCGCGACCCCGTCCTTGTCGAGCCCCGCCGCGACGCCGAGCGGATTGGCGAAGGTGAGCGCGCCGATCCGCGTCGCGAGCCGCCGGTCGTGACGCACCGCCGGGAAGGGCAGCCTGGCGCGCACCGCCAGCGCCTTCAGGGTCAAAGCATGCGCCCGCTCGGCGTCGAGGGCGAACAGCAGCGGACGAAGGGCATAGGACATGGCGATGCCCATCGCATCGCAGCGCGCAGACGTCAAAGTGCCCCCCTCCCGTCATCCCGACGAACGTCGGGACCCATGGAGGGGATGAAGGTGCCGGGATATACGCCATCGCCAGCCGAGTGCGTCCATGGGTCCCGGCGTTCGCCGGGATGACGGGGAGACGTGCTTCCCCCCTTCGTCATCCCCGCGGAGGCGGGGATCCATAATCACGTCGCGGTGAATGGAAGCGAGAGGGCAGCCCGTATGGATCCCCGCCTCCGCGGGGATGACGGGATGAGGGGGGCACCGGCATCCACTCACACTGATCGCCTTTCCCGCGCTTGACCGCGGCGCACAAAAGCCTATCTGGCAATCGGATCGAATTGATCCGATTTGCGACCGGTTCTCAACAGCCGCGCGCGACATACAGTTCGGAGCCATGCGCCTTTCCAGCCTCGCCGATTATGCGGTCGTGATGATGTCCGCCGCCGCGCGCCATTGCGGCGGGGCGGGACGGCTGAACGCGACCCTGCTCGCCGAGGAAACCGGCGTGCCGCTGCCGACCGCGCAGAAGCTGGTCAGCCGCCTCTCCGCTGCCGGCCTGATCGCAAGCGCGCGCGGCACCGGTGGCGGCTTCCGCCTGTCGCGTCCCCCCTCGGCGATCAGCCTCGCCGATATCGTCGAGGCGGTGGAGGGGCCGATCCAGATGACCTCCTGCGTCGAGGGCAGCCGCCACGATTGCGCGATCGAGGGCAATTGCCAGGTCCGCCCGCACTGGGGCGTCGTCAACGAAGCGGTGCGCGGTGCGCTCGCCGGCGTCTCCCTCGCCCATCTCTCCCGCGCACCGGCCTCGCCCGCGCGCGTTCCCGAACAGGTGTAACCATGGCCACCAAGAACGCCGAAGCCTATGCGGCCGTCTCCAAGACCTACGAATGGGGCTTCACCTCCGATATCGAGCAGGACTTCGCGCCCAAGGGGCTGAGCGAAGACACCGTCCGCTACATCAGCGCCAAGAAGAACGAGCCCGAATGGATGCTCGACTGGCGCCTCAAGGCCTTCCGCCTGTGGCAGACGCTGGAGGCGCCGGACTGGGCCAAGCTCAACGTGCCGCCGATCGACTATCAGGACGCCTATTATTACGCCGAGCCCAAGGCGAAGCCGAAGCTCGGCAGCCTTGACGAGGTCGATCCCGAAATCCTGCGCGTCTACGAAAAGCTCGGCATCCCGCTGGAGGAGCAGAAGATGCTCGCCGGCGTCGACGACGGGTCGGAGCCCAAGCGCCGCGTCGCGGTCGACGCGGTGTTCGACAGCGTGTCGGTGGCCACCACCTTCCGCAAGGAGCTGGAGGCCGCCGGCGTCATCTTCCGCTCGATCAGCGAAGCGATCCGCGAATATCCCGACCTCGTGCGCAAATGGCTCGGCAAGGTCGTGCCCCAGCGCGACAATTATTTCGCCACGCTCAACAGTGCGGTCTTTTCGGACGGCACCTTCGTCTACATTCCGGAGGGCGTGCGCTGCCCGATGGAGCTGTCGACCTATTTCCGCATCAATGCGGAGAACACCGGCCAGTTCGAACGCACGCTGATCGTCGCCGACAAGGGGGCGTACGTCAGCTATCTCGAAGGCTGCACCGCGCCGATGCGCGACGAGAACCAGCTCCACGCCGCGGTGGTCGAACTGGTCGCGCTGGACGATGCCGAGATCAAATATTCGACCGTGCAGAATTGGTATCCCGGCGACGAGAACGGCCTCGGCGGCATCTACAATTTCGTCACCAAGCGCGCGCTCTGCCAGGGCCGGAACAGCAAGGTGTCGTGGACGCAGGTCGAAACCGGCAGCGCGATCACCTGGAAATACCCCAGCTGCGTGCTCGCGGGCGAAAACAGCGTCGGCGAATTCTATTCGGTCGCGGTGACCAACAACCGCCAGCAGGCGGACACCGGCACCAAGATGATCCACTTGGGGCGGAACACCAGGTCGACCATCGTGTCGAAGGGGATCAGCGCCGGCCGCTCCGACAACACCTATCGCGGCCTGGTGCGCGTCGCGCCGACCGCGGAGAACGTCCGCAACTTCACGCAGTGCGACAGCCTGCTCCTGGGCGACCAGTGCGGTGCGCACACCGTGCCGTACATCGAGGTCAAGAACCCGAGCGCGCAGATCGAGCATGAGGCGACGACGTCGAAGATCAGCGAGGACCAGCTGTTCTATGCGATGAGCCGCGGGCTGGATCAGGAGGCGGCGGTCGCGCTGATCGTCAACGGCTTCGCGCGCGAGGTGCTGCAACAGCTGCCGATGGAGTTCGCCGTCGAGGCGCAGAAGCTGCTGGGGATTTCGCTCGAAGGCAGCGTGGGATGATGGTCGAGCCCCTCCCCTGCAGGGGAGGGGTTGGGGTGGGGGACGCGGGCGGAGGTCTCGGTGAGACACGCCCCACCCCCAAACCCCTCCCCTGAAGGGGAGGGGCTTAAAGGATAGAAGATGCTCAAGATTGAAAACCTCCATGCCGAAATCGACGGCAAGCCGATCCTCAAGGGCCTCAGCCTCACCGTCAACGCGGGCGAGATCCATGCGATCATGGGGCCGAACGGCGCGGGCAAGTCGACGCTCGGCTATGTCCTCGGCGGCCGGCCCGGTTACGAGGTGACCGGGGGCTCGATCACCTTCGCCGGACAGGACCTGCTCGAACTCGAACCCAACGAGCGCGCAGCCGCCGGCCTGTTCCTCGGCTTCCAATATCCGGTCGAGATCCCCGGCGTCAGCAACGTCCAGTTCCTGCGCGAGGCCTTGAACGCCCAGCGCGCGACCCGCGACGAAAAGCCGCTGTCGGGCGCCGAATTCCTGCGCCTCGCGCGCGAGGAGGCGAAGAAGCTCGACATGGACGCCGAGATGCTGAAGCGCCCGGTCAACGTCGGCTTCTCGGGCGGCGAGAAGAAGCGCAACGAGATGGTGCAGATGGGCGTCGTCGATCCCAGGTTCGCGATCCTCGACGAAACGGATTCCGGGCTCGACATCGACGCGCTGCGCATCGTCGGCGACGGCATCAACCGCATCATGCGCGCGCCCGACAAGGCGGTGCTGCTCATCACCCACTACCAGCGCCTGCTCGACTATGTGCAGCCCGACCACGTCCACGTGCTGGCGGACGGCCGCATCGTCCGCTCCGGCGGCGCCGACCTGGCGCGCGAACTGGAACGCGAAGGCTATGCCGGGGTGGTGGCGTGATGATTCACGCGAAGCCGCGAAGCCGCGAAGAGGGTGTGCGTAGGGCGAGCGTGTCGCTACCCGGCGGCCTTTTTGTTCACGCGGAGGCGCGGAGGCGCGGAGGGCGCGTCGCTGGTGATACGCTCTCGCGGACCGTCGCATCCGGGGCGAAAGCGCTGACGCGCGACCAGGATCATAGCGCCGCAGGCAGCATCTCTCCTCTTCTTCTCCGCGCCTCCGCGCCTCCGCGCGAACGAAACCCTTCTTCGCTTCGCGTCTTCGCGTCTTCGCGTGAACATCCTCTGCCGGGCCTCGCCGCATGACCGCCGTCCTCGACCTGCCCACGCCCCGTAACGAGCTGTTCCGCTGGGCCGACATGCCCGCGCTGGAAGCCGCGCGTGCGCTGCCGCCGACCCCGGCAGCGGTGCCGGCGGCGATCCTGGCCGATGCGGATCGGCTCGTGTTCGTCGACGGTCGTCTCGACACCGACTCCAGCCGCCCCGGCGACCTGTCGATCGAGAGCGGTTCCATCGACAGCGATCACGCTCTCGCGCGCTTTGCCGCAGGGCAGGGGCATCGCCTGACGCTCGCACCCCGCACCGTCACGACCGTGGAGATCGTCCGCGTCAACGCCGGTGAGGACAGCCACATGCCGCTCGTCATCACGGTCGGCGAGGATGCGGTGCTGACCCTGGTGGAAAGCTATGCCGGCGCCGGCTGGTCGAACGCGCTGACCCGCTTCGATCTCGGCAAGGGCGCCCGCGTCATGCGGTCGGTGCGCGTCGTGCAGTCGGCGGGCTTCGTTTCGACTCGCGACGAGGTGACGATCGGCGAGGCGGCGAGTTTCGTCTCCGTCGCGCTCGGCGCCACGGCGGCCGGCACGCGTTTCGATGCCGCGCTGACGCTGGAGGGCGACGGCGCCTATGCGGAACTCGGCGGCGCGCTGCTGACCCGCGATGCGCAGCGGCAGGAATGCGCCGTGCGCGTCCGCCACGCCAAGCCCAACGGGCAGAGCCACCAGCTGTGGCGGGCCGTCGCCGCCGATCGCTCCACCGTCAGCCTCGCCGCCGCGGTCGAGGTCGCGCGCGATGCGCAGAAGACCGACGGCGAACAGTCGCTGCGCGGCCTGCTGCTCCAGCGCACCGCGACGGTGAACCTGAAGCCCGAACTGGAGATCTTCGCCGACGACGTGAAATGCGCGCATGGCGCGACGGTCGGCGAACTCGACGCACGCGCGCTGTTCTACATGCAAAGCCGCGGTATCCCGGCAGCACGGGCCAAGGCGCTGCTGACGCGGGCGTTCGTGGCGGATGCGCTGGACCGCATCGCGGACGAGCAGGTGCGCGAGGCGTTCGCGGCGGATGCCGATGCGTGGCTGGAGCAAGCGCTGTGAGCGGGCTGTCCTCAATCCTCCCCGGTACGGGGAGGGGGACCATGCGCAGCATGGTGGAGGGGCAGCCGCAGGCAGCATGGCTGCTTGGCTGCCCCTCCGTCACGCCTTCGGCGCGCCACCTCCCCGTGCCGGGGAGGAGTTTTCGACGCGCACGTGCCGTAAACTTCGCCAACTTCCGCGCGCTCCGGGAGGCCGCATGACCGCTGGCGAAACCCCGCTCGACACGCTCGCCGACTTCCCCGCGATCCCCGCCGGCTGGGCGTATCTCGACACCGCGGCGACCGCGCAGAAGCCGCAGCCGGTCATCGACGCGATCGCCCGCGCCTATGGCGAAACCTATGCCACCGTCCATCGCGGCGTGTACCAGCGTTCCGCCGACATGACGCTCGCCTATGAAGCGGCGCGCGGCACGGTCGCGCGCTTCATCGGCGCCGCGACGCCGGACGAGATCGTCTTCGTCCGCGGCGCCACGGAGGGGATCAACCTCGTCGCGCACAGCTGGGCGGCGCAGCAGTTGAAGGCGGGCGACCGCATCCTGCTGTCGATGCTGGAGCATCACAGCAACATCGTGCCGTGGCAGATGGCGGCCGAACGCGTCGGCGCAGCGATCGACGTGGTGCCGCTCACCGCGGATCATCGCATCGACCTGGATGCGATGGCGGCGATGCTGACCCCGCAGCACAAGCTGGTCGCGCTGGCGCATGTCTCCAATGTGCTCGGCTCGGTCCTCGACGCACGCCGCGCCACCGAACTGGCGCATCGGGTCGGCGCGAAGATCCTGATCGACGGATGCCAGGCGGTGCCGCGCCTCGCCGTCGACGTCGCCGCGATCGGCTGCGATTTCTACGTCTTCTCGGGGCACAAGCTCTACGGCCCGACCGGGATCGGCGTGCTGTGGGGCAGGGGCGAACTGCTGGCGCAGATGCCGCCCTACCAGGGCGGCGGGTCGATGATCGACCGCGTCACCTTCGCCAAGACCACCTACGCCCCGCCGCCCGGCCGGTTCGAGGCGGGGACGCCGCATATCGTCGGCGCGCTCGGGCTGGCCGCGGCGGTCGCCTATGTCGAGGGGATCGGCGTCGAGCGCATCCATGCGCACGAGGCGGCGCTGGTCCGCGATGCCCGCGCCGCGCTGTCGTCGCTGAATTCGGTCCGCCTGTTCGGGCCGGAGGACAGCGCCGGCATCGTCAGCTTCGCGGTCGAGGGGGTGCATCCGCACGACGTCGGCACCATATTGGACGAAGGCCGGGTGGCGATCCGCGCCGGCCACCATTGCGCGCAGCCGCTGATGGACGTGCTGGGCGTCGATGCGACGGCGCGGGCGAGCTTCGCCGTCTACAACGGGCCGCAGGATATCGAGGCGCTGGTCCGCGGCGTCGAGAGAGTAACGAGGATATTCGGATGAGCGATACGATCCGTATCGAGGAAGTGGAGGCGGTGACCCCGCCGCCGCGCGCGCGTGTCGAGGATGCCCCGCGCGAGCGGGACTATCTGTCGGGTTTCCTCCAGCAGAAGCCGCAGGGCGATGCCCCCGGCGAGCCCGGCGGCGCGCTCTACGAGGGCGTGGTCGAGGCGCTGAAGGAGATCTACGACCCGGAAATCCCCGTCAACATCTACGATCTCGGCCTGATCTACGGCGTCGAGGTGACCGGCGAGGGGCAGGCGGTGGTGACGATGACGCTCACCACGCCGCATTGCCCCGTCGCCGAGTCGATGCCCGCCGAGGTCGAGATGCGCGTCGCCGCGGTGCCGGGCATCGCCTTCGCCGACGTGAACCTCGTCTGGGATCCGCCGTGGGACCCGCAGAAGATGTCCGACGAGGCGAAGCTCGAACTGGGTATGCTGTAGCAATGTTAGCCCCTCCCCTTCAGGGGAGGGGTAGGGGGTGGGGGACGTCTCACCGAGACTGGCGCTCGATGACTCCTCCACCCCAACCCCTCCTCTGAAGAGGAGGGGCTTTGGAGACGAACTGATGGCCACCACACTCCGCCAGCGCCCTGCGCCGCTGATCCTGACCCCTGCGGCCGATACCCGCATCGCCGACCTGATGGCGCGCGCGCCCGAGGGCGCGATCGGCGTCAAGCTGTCCACCCCGCGCCGCGGCTGTTCGGGCCTTGCCTATTCGGTCGACTACGTCACCGAGGCCAAGCCCTTCGACGAGCGGATCGAGACGCCGGGCGGCACTTTGTTCGTCGATGGCGGATCGATCCTCTATCTCGTCGGATCGACGATGGATTGGGTCGAGGACGATTTCACCGCCGGCTTCGTGTTCCAGAACCCGAACGCCAAGGGCGCCTGCGGGTGCGGGGAAAGCTTCACGGTGTAACCCAAAGCTCCTCCCCTGCTCCGCAGGGGAGGATTTGCGCTTTATTACAACCCCTTGCCGTACACCGTGTAGACCTTGTTCACCCGGCTTTCGATCGTCTCGGCGATCGAGCGCATGCCCTGGTTGTCGTCGAGGATCCAGCCGATCTCGCCCCGGCTGGCGCCATAATGCTGCACCGAGGCGCGGCGGATATATTCGATCATCATGAAGGCGAGCTGGCTCGCCATCCGCGACGATTGCAGCTCCTTCACCACCCCCATCAGCGGCACGCGCATCGTCCGCACCTTGGGCTTCCGCAGCCACAGCAGCAGCTTCGCCCAGCCGAGCGGCAACAGCGAACCGCCCAGCGGCGCGATCGCCTCGTTGAGGTCGGGCAGGGTGATCATGAAGGCGACCGGCTTGCCGTCCAGCTCGGCGATGCGGATCAGGTCGTTGAACACGATCGGCTTCAGCTTGACGCCGACGTCCTTGATCTCGGGCGGGGTGAGGGGCACGAAGCCCCAATTGTCGCTCCACGCGTCGTTGAGGATCGCGAGGATGATCGCCGCTTCCTCCTCGAACTTGCGCTTGTCCACCTCGCGGACGACGATCCGCTTGTTAGCCTCGCCGGACTTGATGATCCGCTTCACGATCGGCGGAAATTCCTGGGTGATATCCAGTTCGTAGGTGAAGAGCTGCTTCACCTGTTCGTAGCCGGCGCGTTCGATCCAGCCCTGATATTCCGGCTTCGCATGGCCCATCATGATCGTCGGCGCATGGTCGAACCCCTGGACGAGCAATCCCGGCTCTTCCCAGATCGACTGCGACACCGGCCCGAGCGCACGGGTCATGCCCTCATCGCGCAGCCATTGCTCCGCCTTGGCGAGCAGGGCGGTGAAGATATCCTCCCGCTCGGCATCCATCAGGCCCCAGAAGCCGACGCCGGGCCCGAAACCCTGTTCCGCCGGCATGGTCAGCGCCAAGGTGTCGATATGCGCCGAGATGCGGCCGACCAGCCGGCCACCCTCGTGCGCCAGGAAAAGTTGCGCCTTGGCATGGCTGTACCAGCCGTTCTTCGCCGGGGTGATGAGGCCGAGCGCCTCGCCCTTCAACGGCGGCACCCAGGCGGGATCGTTCGCGTACAGGCGGAACGGCAGGTCGACGAACGCCTTGCGCTCGCTCTTGGTGGTGACGGGCGTGATCGTCAGGTCGCTCATGGGGCCTCCCTTTTAAGCGCGCGATCTAGCAGGTCGCGGCGATGATGCGAGTGACGTTTCCGTCATCTGTGATCGGAACGTTGCGGCGGATGGACCGACCGCAGACCTGTGAATGCCACGCTGTCGCCACTATCTGGAGGCAATGGATCACGTCATGGAAAGCTCGCTGACCCTCTCCCGTGCGCCTGCCGGAGAAGCCGCGCCGCGGCCCGCGCGCCAGCGGATCGCCGACGACAAGGCGATGCTGCGCGCGGCGGCCGAGGCGACGCGCGATCTGATCGCGCCGCGCCCTGGCATCTACTGGGCGGATCTGATCGCGTCGGTGGTGGTCGGCTATGGCGCGCTGGCGGTCGCGGTGACGGCCGCAAAAACGGGCGTGGTGGTCTTGGCGGCTATGGTGTCGGCGCTGGCGTTGTACCGTGCGCTGAGCTTCATCCACGAAGTCAGCCATATGAAGCATAGCGCGCTGCCGCGTTTCCGTGGCGGCTGGAATGCGCTGGTCGGCGTGCCGATGCTGGTGCCGAGCTTCATGTATGAAGGGGTGCACAACCTGCATCACGCCAAGACGCGCTATGGTACGTCGGAGGATCCCGAATATCTGCCGCTGGCGCTGATGAAGCCGTGGACGCTGCCCGCGTTCGTCGTCATCTCCGCGCTGGCGCCGATCGGCCTGCTGATCCGTTATGCGATCCTGGCGCCCCTGTCGTTGCTGTCGCCGAAGCTGCGCACGACGGTGATGGAGCGGTATTCGGCGCTCGCCATCAATCCCTCGTTCCGTCGGCGTGCGCCCGAGGGCGAGGCGCGGGCGATGTGGAACCGCGTGGAGGCGGCAGCCAGCCTGTGGGCGATCGCCGTCGTTGTGTTGACCGCGACCGGCGTGTTTCCGCTGCGGTCGGTGCTGATCGCCCTGGCGATCGGATCCGGGGTCGCCGTGGTCAACCAGGTCCGCACGCTGGTGGCGCATCTGTGGGAGAATGACGGCGAGCCGATGTCGGTGACCGCGCAGTATCTCGACTCGGTCAACGTGCCGCCGCCGGCGCTGCTGCCTGCGCTGTGGGCGCCGGTCGGGCTGCGCTACCACGCGCTGCACCACCTGCTGCCGAGCCTGCCCTATCATGCCTTGGGTGAGGCGCACCGACGCATCACTGCGGCGCTGGAACACGGATCGCCTTATCACAAGGCGAGCTATGCCGGTTTGCCGGGGCTGGTGAACAAGATCGTTCGCAGCACCTTCCAGCCGCGCTGAACCGCGGCCGGGTGCGGATCAGACCCGCCTGATGCGCGCGAGGATGGTGGCGAGGGTGCCTTCGCCATAAGCGGCCCGCGTCTGCGCGGCGGTCATCGGCGTCTGGGTAGTGGCCGTGCCGCTGGTCTGCTTCGACGAAGCGGCCTTGGGAACCATGATCGGCCGCATCACCCGGGCGGATTTCGTCGTCTTGCTGCGTGCGGTGACCGTCTGCGTTTGCGTGGCCAGCGCCTTGGCGAAGGCGCCGGTGGTCGTCGACGCGGACGTACCTGTCGTCGAACCCTTCGCGGTCACCGCGGTCGTGTTGGTGATTTCCATGCTCTTTTCTCCCCTATCGGCCCGGCTCTCCCGTCGGGCGGATTGCTGTCAGTCCATCCGGTCGGACAGGCTCGGCTGGGTCTGACCCGGGGTTTGCGTGACCAGAGCAGCCGCTGCGGATCGCGTGCGGTCGCTCCAGCCGCGCGCCTGTCGTTCTTCGCTGCTCATGGTGTCGTAATCCGACACCAGCGTCTGGCTATACGTGGCGAGGCCGGCGAGGCCGCCGCCACTGCGCATCGCGCTCGTCACGCCCTGCCGCTCGCGCGCCTGCAACTCGGCCTTTGCCGCCACGACTTCGGTCCGCGAAAAGACGTCGCCGTGATCGAGCGCGATCGCCGCCAGCGCGCGTCCGGACATCGCCTCCAGCCCGGTGCTGCCCTGGCTGTGTGAATCGAGCGAGGCGCGCACCTCCTTGGCCAACGCGCCGAAATCCTTCCTCGCGTCCGCGAGTTGCGCTGCAGCCCTTCGTGCGCCGAGCGAGATGGTCGCCACGTCGCCGTTGGGCGTAGTGACCTTGTCCTTTGAAGCGGTGGCTATCGGGGTAGCGGCCGCAGCAGCCACACCGTTACCGCCGTAGCGGGTGGCGACCTGCGTCTTGGCGAGCAGTGACGCGGTCTGCTGGCGGGCGATCAGGTCAGCCATGCGCAGGCTGCGCGCTTGATGCTATCGGCATTGCGTGTCCCCGGTTACGTGCAGGCTCTCCCTGCCTGCGCCACGGCGGGCTTAACGGGTCATGGTTAACGAAATGCTCGATGCGGACGTAATCCGCTGTCCGTTTGCTTATTCCTCGGTGCGGATCAGCACGGCTTCGCCGATCAGCAGGAATAGCAGGAAGGGCGCCCAGGCCGCGAGAAAGGGCGGGTAGGCGCCGAGATTGCCCATCGCGAGCGCGAAATTGTCGGCGACGAAATAGGCGAAGCCCAATGCCATGCCGATCACCGCGCGGACGAACAGCTGGCCGGAGCGCGCGATGCCGAACGCCGCCACCGCGCCCAGCAGCGGCATCAGCACCGCCGACAGCGGGCTGGAAAATTTATGCCACAGGGTCCCCTCCAGCGACTTGGTGGGGCGTCCCGCATCGCGCAGGTCGCCGATCGCCGCGGCAAGCTGCGCGAAATCGAGCCCATCGGGGTTGACGTTGCCGAGCGTGAACTGGTCGGGCCGTACGCCCGGCGCGACGGTTACCGTGCCGAGGTTGGTGACCTTGCCGGTCGCGACGTCGAAGCGGGTGGTCGGGCTGATCGCCCAGCCATTGCCGACATGGCGGCCCTGAGCACCGCGGATGATCGCGACGAGTTCGCCGCCGGTGCGGTCATAGACCGTGACGTTGCCGAGCCGGGTCGCCTGCCCGCGGCCGCGCACCTGCTGCACCGCGATCAGGTCGTCACCGTCGCGTACCCAGACGTTGGTCCGCTCGCCGCGATCGATCGGCAGCGCGCCGTAATCGACGTCCTTCCACTGATCGAGTGTCGCGGTCGCGCGGCTGACGATGCGTTCGTTGAAGGCGAAGCTGATGCCGGCAACGCCCAGGCTGGCGATCAGCAGCGGCGCAAGCACCTGATGCGCCGACAAGCCCGCGGCTTTCAGTGCGATGACTTCGCTGTTTTGGTTCATCGTAAAGAAGGTAGCGATTGCACCGAGTAACACTGAAAAAGGCAGCAAAAACGCGATGATTTGCGGCGCGCGCAGGCCGACATAGGTCCAGACCTGCGCCTGGGTGTTGCCGGGATGCGCCAGGATCGCACCCGATTCGCCGAGCAGGTCGAGCGTCTGCAGGATCAGCACGAGCGCGGCGAGCAGGCCGAAGGTGCGCGTCAGGAACAGGCGCACCATGTAGAACGAGACGATGCGCGAGGGAAAGAAGGCGGTCATGCCATGCCCTTCTTGCGGCCACGGCCGGGGATGTAGCGGACGAACAGCTTGACGAGCTTGGAGAAGCCCCGCTCCAGCGCGCCGATCGGCTGACCGCCGGGAACATAGGCGATCTGATAATACATCCACAGGATGATGCCGGCGAAGATGCAGAAGGGCACCCAGAGCGCGATCAGCGGATCGACCCTGCCCAGTTCGCCGATCGAGGCGGCATATTCGTTCACCTTGTGATAGGCGACGATCATCACGATCGCCAGGAACGCGCCGAAGCCGGAACTCGATCGCTTCGGCGGTACGCCCAAGGCCACTGCCAGCAACGGCAGCAGGAACATCGTCGCCACCTCCACCAGGCGGAAGTGGAATTCGGACCGGCTGCTGTCGCGCTGTTCCTCGCTGTGCGAGCTATGGCCCAGTTTGGCGAGTTCGGGCAGCGTGAATTCCAGGTTGCGTCCGCCGCGCTGGCGGAAATTCTCGTATCGCGGCAGCGGGATCGGCAGATCGTGCGAGGTGAAGGTCAGCACGCGCGGCACGGTGAAGTTGGGCGCCTTGTGGACCAAAGTCCCCTTGGTCAGGCGGAAGATGATCGTGTTGGGATCATCGGTCGCGAGGAACTGGCCAGATTGCGCGGTGACCGAATAGCTGGTGCCCTTGTCATTGTAATAGACGAAGATGCCGTCGAGCTTGCGACCCTTGTCGTGGCTCTGTTCGATGCGCAGCGTCATGCGGTCGCCGAAATGCGTGAATTCACCGACCTTGATCGACGCACCCAGCGCGCCGGTGCGCAGTTCGAAACGGAGCTGCTCGTAATAATAGCGCGCCTTGGGCTGGACGAAGCCGACGATCGCGATGTTGAGCAGCGCCAATATGACGGCATACATGTACGGCACGCGCAGCAGCCGCGTGTAGCTGACGCCGACGGCGCGCAGCACGTCCAGTTCGGAATTGGCGGCAAGGCGGCGGAAGGCGAGCAGGATGCCGAGCAACAGGCCGATGGGGATACCGAGGCCGAGATATTCCGGCAGCAGGTTGGCGAGCATCCGCCACACCACGCTGATCGGCCCGCCCTCCGTCGCGACGAAGACGAACAGGCGCTGGATGCGGTCGAGGACCAGCAACATGGCGGCGATCGTCAGCGTCGAGAATAGCGGCAGCGCGATCAGCCGGGCCATGTAGCGGTCGAGGGAGGTCATGCGGGCAGGGGCTCGGGCCGGGACGGGGAGCCTCGCGTATAGGCGTGGCGGCGCGGGGCGTCAGCTAAAAAGGCGTAGGCCTATTCGGCGGCGATCTGCTGCGGCGGGGCAGGCCGCTCGCGCGCCATCGCCGCGCCGATCGCGCGCTCCAGCCCGGTCAGCGTGAACGGTTTGCGCAGCAGATGGTGGTCGCCGAATTCGGCGGCATTGGCCTCGCCCGCGAAACCGGTGACGAAGAGAACGGCGATATGGGGATAGCGCGGCCCGAGCGCAGCGATCATTTCCGGTCCGGTCTGACCCGGCATCAGCACGTCCGAGATGATGAGGTCGACATCCGGCCTGTCGGCGAGCAATCCCGCCGCCTTGGCGGGCGCATCGCAGGCGATGCCGTGGTGGCCCAGTTCCTCCAGCGCCCCCATCGTCGCGGCGAGTACGCGGGGATCGTCCTCCACCACGAGCACGACCAGGTCGTGCGGCACAGGGGCGACCGGCGCGATCTCGACCAGCGCGGCCGCGGCCGGCGTCTCCACCGCGGTATCGCGCGGCAGGTACAGCGTCACCGTCGTGCCGCGCCCCGGCGCGGTATCGATCGCGATCGAGCCGTCGAGCTGGCGGACCAGTGCGAAGATCTGGCTGAGGCCGAGGCCGGTGCCCTTGCCGGCTTCCTTGGTGGTGAAGAAGGGTTCGTAGACGCGCTCGACGACATCCGGCGTCATGCCGGTGCCGGTGTCGGTCACCGCGATGGTCAGGTAATCGCCCGCGGCGCAATGATCGACCTGGTGCTCGGCCAGCGTTGCGGCGCCCGTCGCGATCAGCAGGTCGCCGCGTCCGTTCATCGCGTCGCGCGCGTTGACCGCCAGGTTCAACACGGCATTTTCCAGCTGCACGCGATCGGCGCGCACATGCCAGGCGGGTGCGGTGTCGCGGGTGGTCACGGTGACCGCATCGCCCAGCGTCCGGTCGAGCAGTTCCGACATGCCGGACACGAGCTGGCCGGGCCGGATCGGTTCCGGCTTCAACGATTCCTCGCGGCTGAAGGCGAGGAGCCGGCGGGTGAGGGCGGCGGCGCGATTGGCGCCGTCGGCCGCATTGTCGAGGTGGCGTGCCACCGCCGCCGGATCGCCGGTCACCGCCCGCTTGGCAAGTTCCAAGCCGCCGAGAACGACGGCCAGCATGTTGTTGAAATCATGCGCGATGCCGCCGGTCAGCTGGCCGACCGCCTCCATCTTCTGGATCTGGCGCAGCTTGGCTTCCTGCAAGCGCAGCTCATCGGTCGCCTGCGCCACGGCGGCGGCCAGCTCTTCCGCGCGTTCGCGCTCCGCATCCGCTTCGGCGCGAGCGAGTGCGCGCTCGCCGACCGCCTGCAAGGTGAACCAGCCGAGCACCAGCGCGCCGAGGACGATCAGGACGCCGAACACCGCCAGCACGCCGGCGATACGGCTCGATCGGCTGACGGTGCGCATCGCGTCGGCGGTGCGTGCGTCGAGCAGGGCGCGTTCGCCTGAAATGATGTCGTCGAGCGACCGGTCGATCGCGGTCAGCGTCGGCGACTGGCGCGCCTTGTAATAGCGGGCGAGGGCCTGGCTGTTCTTGCCGTAGGTGGTGCTGAGCGCGGTCAGCGACAGCTCTTCACCGCGCTGCATATAGGCATTGCGCAGCTGCGCGACGCGGGCGCTCTGTTCACCCGTCGGCTGCGTCAGTTGTTCCAGCCGCCCGAGCTGCGTCCCGGCGAGGCGCCACTGGTCGACGTAGATCTGGCCGAGTTCCTGCTCGGTCTTGCCGCTGATGACATAGCGGCCGAGCGACGCCTCCGCGCGCGCGATCGTGCCCGACACGGTGCGAGCGAGGATCATCACGTCGTAGCTGTGCGCCTGCGCCTGGAGCGCGCGATCGCGCTGGCGGTTGGCGATGCCGAGCGTGACGATCAGCGCGACCAGCACCGCCGCGCCGAGCAGACCCATCACGACGAGCGTGATCGTCCGCCAGGCCGCGTCGCCACCCAGGGCCCCCCCCGGGACCGTTTCGGCGTCGTCCCGCATCACGGCAGCGATGCTACCGCGATTCGGCGGTCATGGAAAGACGCACGGCGCCGACGGGACGGATGTCAGCCGATGGCGCCAACGGCCTGTCCGGCCGCCTGGAAGCGCGCGATGACGGCATCGAGCTGCGCCGTCGTATGTTCGGCACAGAGCGAGCAGCGCAGCAGGAACGTGCCCGCCGGGGTCGCCGGGGGCCGCGCCATGTTCACGTAGACGCCGGCGTGCAGCAGCGCCTGCCACATCGTCACCGCCTGTTCCTGATCGTCGAGGATCACCGCCACGATGGCGCTGTCCGGCGCTTCGGTGCCGAGCCTGAAGCCCAGCGCCTTGAGGCCGCCGTGCAGCTGGCGGGCGTTGGCCCACAATCGTTCGCGCTTGGCATGCGCGGTGCTGAGCTTGCGGATCGATGCGGCGGCCGTGGCGACGACCGACGGCGGCAGGCTGGCGGTGAAGATATAGGCGCGGCAGGCGAGGCGGATCGCCTCGAACTTCGGATGGTTGGAGACGCAGAAGCCGCCGACGGTGCCGACCGATTTCGAGAAGGTGCCGACGACGAAGTCGACCTCGCCCTCCAGCCCCTGGTCCTCGTACACGCCGCGACCGTTGGGGCCGTAGAAGCCCATCGAATGCGCTTCGTCGGACAGGACCATGGCGCCGTGCTTCTTGGCGACTGCAACCATCTCCTTGAGCGGAGCGATGTCGCCGAGCATCGAATAGACGCCCTCCAGCACCACCAGCTTGCCCGCATCCTTGGGCAGGCGGCCGAGGCGCTTGTCGAGATCCTCGACGCTGTTGTGGCGGAAGCGGACGATCTCGGCATAGCCCTGCTTGCAGCCGTCGTAGATCGAGGCATGGCTGTCGGCGTCGAGGATGACGTATTCACCCTTGCCGACCAGCGTCGAGATCATGCCGAGATTGGCCATATAGCCGGTCGAGAAGACGATCGCGCCGCTGGTGCCGTAGAAGTCGCGCAGCGCGGCCTCGGCCTCCATATGGTCGCGGAAGGTGCCGTTGAGCATGCGGCTGCCGTTGGTGCCCGAACCGAATTGGTCGAGCGCTGCATGGCCGGCGGCGACGACGTCGGGATCGAACGTCATGCCCATGTAGTTGTAGGTGCCGAGCAGGATCGTCTCGCGGCCGGAAATCACCGCCTCGGTCGGCGAGCGCACCTCGTCCATGACGATCGCGAACGGATCGGTGACGCCGGTGTCGATCAGCGCCTGCCGCTCGGCGATCAGGCCGTCGAACTTCGACATGAGGTCGCGTTCGGCCGGCACCGGGGCCGGGGTGAGATCGAGCGCCTCGGGCTGGAGACCGGTTTCGGTCATGCGTCCGCCTTCAGCTTGGCGACCGCATCGGCGAGCTGGCCGATCGTCTCGATCTCGGCCTGCATGTTCATCGTGATGATGATGTCGAACTCGTCCTCGATCGCGGCGACGAAATCCATGACCGTCAGGCTGTCCCATTCGAGATCGCCCTGGAAGGTCGTCGCTTCGGTCAGCGTGACGCCCTTTTTGTTGAACGGTTCGATCTGGCTCTTGATCGTGTCGAGGATCTGGGTGCGGTCGGTCATGATGGTCATCCGAATGGCGGCCAAATGCGGCAGGGTTGCGGCGCTATAGCAGCCCGTGGGCGCGATACCATCGCGCGGTATCGGCAAGGCCTGCGTCGAGGGCGATCCGCGGCGTCCAGAGCGAGGACGGCGGGCGCAAGGCGGGGCGCACCGACCAGTCGGGATGGGCCAGATAGCCGACCCGGTCGGCGGTGAGCTTGGCACCCGTGCCCCGCAGGGCGCGATCGAGGCGGGCGCCGAGCATCAGCAGCGCCCTGGGCAAGTGCAGCGCGGCGACGCGGCGGCGGCCGACGGCGCGGGCGATCCCCTGCGCCATGGCCGCGTGCGATAGGGGGTGGCCATCGTCGACCTCATAGGTCGCGGGTGGCCCGTCGCTGACGGCCAGCGCCAGCAGCAGCCGGGCGAGGTCGTCCACCGCGACCAGCGACACGATTCCGCGCGGCGGCAGCAGGGCGATGCCGAGCCGCGCGGCGCGGAACAGGTCGCGCATCTCCATGTCGCCGGGGCCGTAGACGCCGCTCGGGCGGATGATGCTCCAGTCGAGCCCGCTCGCCGTCACCAACGCCTCCGCCTCCGCCTTCGACCAGCCGTAGATCGACAGGCCGGGTTCGCGCGCCGACAGCGAGGAGACGTGGACGAACCGGCGTACCCCGGCGTGCGCGGCGGCGGCGAGCATCGCGCGGGTGCCGTCGATATTGCCGGCGACGAAGCCGGCGCGGGTCGGCGTGCTGACGACGCCGGCGACGTGGACGATCGCGTCGGCACCGGTGGCGAGCGTGCGAAGGGTGTCTGCCCGGTCGAGTGCGCCCTCGATCCAGGTCACGCCGGCGCGCGGCGGCTGCGGGCGGCGGGTGAGCGCGCGGACGGGGTGGCCGGCGGCGAGCGCGCGGTCGAGCAGGGCCTTGCCGACGAAGCCGGTGGCGCCGGTGACGGCGAGGGTGGCGATGCCTGCGCGGGCAGGGGGATGCTGCGGCGTGCTGTCGGCCATCACACCAGCGCCAGGTGGTTGCGATGCACCAGCGCGGCGCGCGGCGCATAGCCGAGGATCGCCGCCTGCTCGTCGGACCGCGTGCCGATCAGCCGCGTCGCGTCGCCCGCGTCATATTCCGACAGGCCGCGGGCCACGATGCCGCCCGGCCCCTCGATCGTCACCAGATCGCCGCGCGCAAAGCTGCCCTCGATTTCCGTCACGCCCGCGGCGAGCAGGCTGCCGCCGGCACCGAGCGCGTGGGCGGCGCCGGCGTCGACGTGGATGCGGCCGCGCGCGGTCAGGCCGCCGGCCAGCCACGCCTTGCGGGCGGGGGCGGTGCGCTCGGCGACGAACAGCGTGTGTCGCGGCTCGCCGGCCAGCGGATGGTCGTGCCGCCCGCTGGCGATGGCGAGGTGCGCACCGGCGCCGGTCGCGATCCGCGCCGCGGCGATCTTGGACACCATGCCGCCCGATCCCATGCCGGATGCCGATCCCGCATCGGCCATGGCGGCGACGGCGTCGACCCGCTCGACCCGCGCGATATGGCGCGCGGCGGGGTTGGTGTGCGGATTGGCATCGTACAGGCCGTCGACGTCGGACAGCAGCACCACCCCTTGCGCGCCGGCCGCCTGCGCGACGCGGGCGGCGAGCCGGTCGTTGTCGCCGAAGCGGATCTCCTCGGTCGCGACGCTGTCATTCTCGTTGATGACCGGGACGACGCCGAGGCCGAGCAGCCGGTTCAGCGTCGCGGCGGCGTTGAGGTAGCGGCGCCGATCCTCCAGATCGTCCAGCGTCACCAGCATCTGCGCCGCGGTGAGGCCGTGGCCGCCAAGCAGTTCGGCCCAGGTCTGGCTGAGGGCGATCTGGCCGGTCGCCGCCGCCGCCTGCGCATCCTCCAGGCTGGCGCGGCCGCCCTTGGCGAGGCCGAGCCGCCGCGCGCCGAGGGCGATGGCGCCCGACGAGACGATCGCCACCTGCTGCCCCGCCGCCACCCGCGCCGCAACGTCGGCGACCAGCGTCGCCAGCCATTGGCGCCGCACCGCGCCATCCGGCGCGACGAGCAGGGCCGAGCCGACCTTCACGATCAGCCGCGGGCAGGAAGGGGGAGCGAACAGCATCACGCCGCCGTTAGCCCGACGGCGGCGAACGGATCAATCGCGCGCGAAGATTTCGTGGTGCGGCACCACCACGCCGAGTGCCGGGAGCGACAGGTCGACGGGGGCATCGTGACTCTCGTCCTGCCACGCATGAGGCCCGGTGCGCTGGATGACGCGCAGCCGCTCTGTGGCGATGTCGACGAACACGATCGTATCGACGCTGTCCAGCGCCTTGTATTCGTCGAGCTTCACCCTGAGGTCGGTGCGTGCGGTGCCGGCCGACAGCACCTCGAACAGCACGCGCGGATCGTCGAACGCCTTGGCATCGTCGTTGGCCGGGTCGGTGCGATTGCAGAAGACGCTGACGTCGGGATAGCGGACGGACAGGTCGTGCGTCCGCGTCGCCATGCTTGACGGATACGGCTTGCAGCCGCCGCCGCGCAGCAAGGCGCCGAGCGTCCGCAGGAGGTTGCCTTGGATTTGGACGTGGCGCGCAGTACCGCCAGCCATCATCCGAATGACACCCACGTCCAGTTCCGCCTTGTTCTCACCGAACGTCATGCGGAGGAAGTCGTCTGCGGTGAGGCGCGGATAGGACGGCGAGGAGAACATGATGCCGTCGTATCCGGTTCGGCCCTAATCGCCTAGCCCAGCGGCGACCAGCTGATCTCGTCTTCGCCTTCGTCCTCGTCGCCGACCGGTTCGGCGGCGGGAATGGCGTCGAGCAGGCGGTCGAGCACCCAGTCGACTCCGGTGCCGGCCGCGCCCGACAGCGGGATCACGTCGGTGCCGCTTTCCTCCGCCAGTTCGGCGGACAGCGCCTCGATCAACTCGTCGTCGAGCATGTCGATCTTGTTGAGCGCGACGACATGCGGCTTGTCGGCAAGGCCGCCGCCATAGGCCTCCAACTCGGCGCGGACGATGCGATAGCTTTCGGCGACATCCGCATCGTTGGCGTCGACCAGGTGCAGGAGCACGCGGCAGCGCTCGATATGCCCCAGGAACCGGTCGCCGATCCCGGCGCCGTCCGCCGCGCCCTCGATCAGGCCGGGAATGTCGGCGACGACGAATTCGCGTTGCCGGTGGCGCACCACGCCGAGCTGCGGCCGGGTGGTGGTGAAGGCATAGGCGCCCACCTTCGCCTGCGCGTTGGTGACGGCGTTGATGAAGGTCGACTTGCCGGCATTGGGCAGGCCGACCAGTCCGGCATCGGCGAGCAGCTTGAGGCGCAGCCACACCCAGGCCTCTTCCGAAGGCCAGCCGGTGCCGTGCTGGCGCGGCGCGCGATTGGTCGAGGTCTTGTAGCTCGCATTGCCGCGGCCGCCGTCGCCGCCGCGCAGGAACACCTCGCGCTGGCCGACGCGGGTAAAGTCGAGGAGCACCTCGTCCTTGTCCTCCGACAGGACCTGCGTGCCGACCGGCACACGGATCACGAGGTCGTCGCCGCCACCACCGGTGCGGTTGCTGCCCGATCCGCCATGGCCGCGGGGCGCGCGGAAATGCTGGGTGTAGCGGAAATCGATCAGCGTGTTGAGCCCGGCCACCGCTTCAAACACGATGTCGCCGCCCTTGCCGCCGTTGCCGCCGTCGGGGCCGCCATATTCGATGAACTTTTCGCGGCGGAAGCTGACGGCGCCGGGGCCGCCCGAACCGGAACGGACGAAGATCTTGGCCTGGTCGAGGAAATGCATGGCGCCTCTTTAGCGTGATGGCCGCGAACGGCCAGCCCCCGGGGCATGCCGGGCGATCGGCTCCGCATCGGCGGCAGGTGATGGACCGTCCCGCCAGGGCGGGCTAAGGTTTCCGACAGTGACGATGACGCACCCTTCTGCCACCGATCCGATGCCGCGCCTTGCCTGGCAGCCGGTCTTCGATGCGACGCCGCTGGCACCCGCCGATCGCTATGCGATGTGGCGCGATGCCGATGTCGCCGGACTCGCGACGCGGTACGACACCGTGCCGCACGAACCCTTCACCGTTGCGATGGACTGGCTCGATCTCGGCACGCTCGGCCTCGGGCAGGCGCGGATCACCGCGCAGGATTGGGACCGCAGCCGGGCGAAGGCGGCCGCCGACGATTTCGACCAGCTGGTGGTCAACGTCCGTCACGTCGGCGGCGCGCGGGTCGACACCGGCGACCGCCGGGTGATCGCGTCGACGGGATCGATCATGCTCGCCGACATGGCGCGGCCGATGCATCATTTCTCCGAAGCCTCGGTCAGCACCGGTTTCGCCCTGCCGCGCGAAGTGGCGGAACGCTTTCTGCCGTCGATGGAGCGGCTGCACGGCCATGTCGTGCCGCCGGCACAGGCGGCCTTGCTGGTCAGCCATCTGGCATCGCTGCACGATCAGGCGGCGCATCTGCCCGCCACGGCGGGGCCGGTGCTGGCGCAGACGGTGATCGACCTCCTGGCGATGACGGTAACGGCGAGCCTGGGCACGGCGCCTGCCGACGCCGAACAGCATGAGCGCGGGTTGCTGGTGCAGTTGCGCGACACGATCGAGCGCAACCTCGGTTCGCCCTCGCTGAATACCGCGCGTCTGAGCCGGGAACTCGGCGTTTCGCGTTCGACGTTGTTCCGCCTGTTGCGGGACCAAGGCGGCGTGCAGGCCTATATCCGCGAACGCCGGCTGGCGCGGGTCGCCGACACGCTGCGCGATGGCGGCGACCGGCAGACGATCGCGGTCCTCGCCGAACGCTGGGGCTTCTGCGATGCCGCCTATCTCGGCCGCGCCTTCCGCGAGGCCTATGGCATCACGCCGGGCGACTATCGCGCCCTGCACCTGTCGTCACCGGCCAGTCGCGGTTCGACGCGGTAGCCGCCGATCGGCACCGCGGACCCCCGTCGCGACATCGATCGGCGTCAGCCGTACGGGAACGCGGATCAGCGCACCGTCTGGTCGGCTCGATCGAGCGGCATCCATTTGCCGTTGCCCTGCGCCTTGACCAACGGGGTCCCGCAACGGTCGCAAGCCGAACTCCATCGCGATCCGTCCGACCGGAGGCGACGCCGCACGCGCTTGTGACCCAGGATCCCGCACGCCAGACGCTTGAATGACTGCATCATTGACCCATCCGATCGATAGGTCCGCATAGCCCCCAAGCCACGCACGCTGCAGGGGGCAGGGCATTGCGCTGGTGCCACACGCCATTGCCCATGTGTCAGGCCGCACCGGTCAGGCGGATGCGTCCGACCTCGCGAGCATCGCCACCGCGAGATCGCGCGCCTTGCCACGCGGCAGGCCGAGCGCCTCGGCCATGGCGGCACCGAGCAGCGCATCGCCCAGCGCCAGCAGGACCAGGTGCAGCGTTTCGTCCTGGATCGGCCGTTCGGCGGGTTGCACGCCATCGGCGAGTTCATCGACCAGATCGTGGATCGCCGACAGGATCGGATCGAGCGCATCGCGATTGCCGGACAGGATCATCCAACTCGCCAGCCCGCCCGCGCCGCCGCTGTCGAAGGCGTCGAAGACGAGGTCGACGATCGCCCGCGGATCGGGCTCCGCCCCGCCGGCCGCGGCGCGGTTGTTCAGCACGGCGTCACGGATCGTCGAAGTGATGTAGCCCGCCATACGCGCGATCAGCGCCTGCTGCAGCCCCTCGGCCGAGCCGAAATGGTGCAGCAGGTTGGCGTGCGTCCGCCCGATCCGCGCGCCGACCGCCTTCAGCGTCACCGCCTGCGGGCCGCTTTCGATCAACAGGCTCTGCGCGGCCTGCAACGCGGCATCGCGGCTCTGGGCGGGGGACAGGCGCTTGCGAAGGGTTGCGGTGGACAGGAGGATGACCTATTTACAGAAATGTAAGTAACGCCGAGCGTCCCTTTGTGTTTGGAGGAATCCATGGCGAAAGCAACCACGCCCGCCGATCTGGTCATCACCCCGCGCGACCGCCGCTTTGGCCGCGGCATCGCCATGCGGCGCTGGTGGCTGAACGACGATCCGATCGCCACCGCCTTCTACAACGCCCTGTCGGTGACCTTCCCCAAGGGGGAGGGCTATTTCGTCGACAGCGTGCGCCGGTTCCGCGAGGGCACGCCGCCCAAGCTGACCGCGGAGATCAACGCCTTCATCAAGCAGGAGGTGCTGCACACGCGCGAGCATGTCGCCTTCAACCGCCATGTCACCGATCAGGGTTACGACGTGACGCTGCTCGACCGCGACGTGGATGCCGCGCTGGCGCTGACCAAGGGGCGGCCGCCGATCGCCAGCCTTGCCGCGACCACCGCGCTCGAACATTTCACCGCAATGCTGGCGCATGAACTGATCGCCGATCCGCGACATCTGGCGGGCGGCGAGGAACAGGCCAAGGCGCTGTGGCTGTGGCATGCCGCCGAGGAGATCGAGCACAAGGGCGTCGCCTACGACACGTGGTTGCACGCGACGCAGGGCTGGTCGCGATTCCGGCGCTGGCGGATCAAGGCGCTGGTGATGCTGATTACCACCTGGCGCTTCTTCACAGGGCGGACGCGCGGCATGCTGGAACTGCTGCGGCAGGACGGGCTCAGCGGACCGCGGGTGTGGGCGCGGCTGGCGTGGTATGCGTTCGGCAATCCCGGCATGGCGCGCAAGGTTGCGGGCGTGTGGGCGGCCTATTTCCTGCCGGGTTTCCACCCGTGGAAGCACGACGATCGCGCGCTGATCGGCCTCGCCGAGAGCGATTACGAGGCCGCGGTGATGCCGCGGGCGGCGCGGGTTTAGAGACGCCGGTGGCAGGAGCGGGGGGGGAGATCGGCAGAGTCTCCCCCCAGCAGCGGTGACACGGCGCTTCTGCGGGCGAGGGGCCCGGCACCTATGCCGCGATTCGCATCGGTTCGCTTTGGTCCTCGTCTAGGTCCAGGGCGTAGCTGATCGCCGGTGCCGCCTCCGTCCGCGCGACGGAGCGCTTCATCACCGTCCGTCCGGTGGCGCGGAAGCCGAGCTTGCGCAGCACGGCGCCCGATGCCGGATTGTCGGCGAAATGCCAGGCGCCGATCCGCGTCAGCGGCAGCGCGTGACGGGCGATATCGAGCACGGCGCGGCCGGCTTCCGTGGCATAGCCGCGGCCCCAGGCGGATGGGGTCAGCCAATAGCCGAGTTCCACCCCCGCTTCGCCGCCGAAGTCGGTGAGCGCGATCCCGCCGACCAGGGTCGGGGCACCGGCGTCATGCGACTGGATCAGGAAGCGCGGCTCGTGGTTCGCCCGCGGGTCGGCGGCGAAGGCGTGCGCATCGTCGATCGAATAGGGGAAGGGGACGCGCATCAGCATGCGGGCGACGCCTTCATGGCCGATCGCCTCGGCCAGCGCGGGTGCGTCTTCCGGCCACGCGGGCCGCAGCGTCAGTCTCTTGGTTCTGGCGAACATTCTTGCTCTCTCCTTGGCCACGCCGCTGCCACGCGCCTGTGACGCGGCAGGGACAGTCGGGGTCGGGAGCAAGAAAAAAGGGAGGCCGGGGTGACCCGCCTCCCTTGTTTGGTTGGCACCGCCTGGGCGGTGCGACCGGGTCACCCTGGTGGGCAACCCGGCTGGTTACCCGATGTTATTCAGCGGCTTCCGCCATAATCTGCACCGAGCAGAATTTACGGCCGAGCTTGCCCTCGTGGAACGCCACGCGGCCGTCGACGAGCGCGAACAGCGTGTGATCCTTGCCGATCCCCACGTTCGCACCCGGATAGAATTTGGTCCCGCGCTGACGCACGAGGATGTTGCCCGCGATCGCTTCCTGACCACCGAACTTCTTGACGCCGAGGCGACGACCGGCCGAATCGCGACCGTTACGCGACGAACCGCCTGCTTTCTTATGTGCCATGCTGCTCTACTCCTGTTCGCGCGTGCTGGGCTCAGCCGACCGAAACGATCTTGAGGATCGTGTGGTTCTGGCGATGACCGTTCTTGCGGCGATAATTGTGACGGCGGCGCTTCTTGAAGACGATGACCTTCTCGCCCTTCGCCTGCGCGACGATCTCGGCGGCGACGGTCAGGCCCTCGACGCTCTTGAGCTCGGAGCCTTCGCCCGCGAGCAGGACGTCACCCAGCGTAATCGATGCGCCGGCTTCGCCGTCCAGCTTCTCGACGACGATCTTGTCTCCGGCGGCGACGCGGTACTGCTTGCCGCCCGTGCGCACGACTGCGAACATGGCTCTAGTCACTTCCCAAAAAACATGTGCCCGCGCAGGATATGCCCGGCGGGATGAGCGGCGGCAGCTAAGGAAAACGCGTCCTTCTGTCAACCTCCCGCCGGCGCGTTTTTGCCGGTGGGCCGGATTCGTGCCGCCTCAGTGGCGATGTTCGCGGCGCAGCGCGTAGCGACCGTCCGCGAAATCGGTGAACAGGCCGGAAATCGCCGGATGATCGACCGGCTCGTCGCTTTCGTCGGCCACCAGATTCTGCTGGCTGACATAAGCGACGTAGCTCGATTCCATGTTCTCGGCGAGCAGGTGGTAGAAGGGCTGGTCCTTGCTCGGCCGCACGGATTCGGGAATCGCCTCATACCATTCGTCGGTGTTGGCGAAGACCGGATCGACGTCGAAGATCACGCCGCGGAAATCGAACAGGCGATGGCGCACGACATCGCCGATCGAGAAGCGGGCGTGCGCGATGGCGGGCGCATCGATCTCGACGAAGGGGGGCGTAACCGTTGGGTCGTGGCGGGGCATGCGAGCAATTTAAGCCTCTTTCCGCGCTGCACAAGCGGAACGGTGCTTGCCACCGCATGGCGAACCCGTTAGAGGCGCGCCCTCGACCGACCGACCGGCGCTGTTCGCACCGGAAACGTCTTCTGCGGAGAGGTGGCAGAGTGGTCGATTGTACCGCACTCGAAATGCGGCGTGCCTTTACGGGTACCGAGGGTTCGAATCCCTCCCTCTCCGCCACTTTCCCCCGACGCCATCACCGCTGCGGCGGATCGCCGGCCAGGTAGCGGGCGACGCGATCGATCATGTCGTGCGGGATGCGGCGGGCGATCACCGGCATGGTCGCATGGCTCTTGCGCGCATCCACCACATTCTTGTCGCCGCGCCAGTCGCGCAGGCGCTGCGCGATATAGGTGGCGCGCTGGCCGGCGAGGACCGGATAGGGCTTGCCCGGCGCGTGGCAGCTGGCGCAGGCGGGAAGCTGGACGGCGGGCAGGCCGCTGGTGACGATCCGTGCCGCCTCGGCGTCCGTAGCGGCGCCAGCGGCCGGACGCGCGTCGAGGCCCAGCATGGCGGCGAATCGGCGTGCGTCCGCCGCCATCTCCTGCGGCTGCATGCGCATCGCGACCTGCTGCATCACCGCACTGGAGCGGCGGCCGCTGGCATAGCCCTGCAATGCGGCGAGCAGATAGGCAGGGTCCTGCCCGCCGAGCACGGGGACGTCGGGGGCGCCGCGCCCCTTGCCGTCGACGCCGTGGCAGCCGGTGCAGGCGGCGAGGTCCGACGCCGGATCAGGTTCGCCGACCAGCGCCTGATAGTGCGCCGGCGTCATGCCGGGCAGGCGGCGGACAAAGGCGACCATGCGGCGCACCTCGTCGGGGCGGTCCTGTACGGCCCAGGCAGGCATGCCGGTGTATTTGACACCATGCTGGACGATCCAGAACAGCTGCTTGTCGTTCCATTCCGTCGCGTTCTTCGCAAGGTCGGGCGCTGGCGGGGTGGCGGCCTGCATGACCGGGGCCGGTTTCACCCCCGGCGCGCCGTGGCAGACCGAACAGGCATTGGCGAAATGGCCGGCGGCGCTGACGAGGCCCGTCGCATCGGCGGGATCGTCGGGCGACGTGAAGGCGGCATGGGTGCGGACTGAACTCCGCATCGCCCAGTGCAGGAACCAATCGGTGATCTTCCAATGGCCGCTCGATGCGGCGAGGTTCATCACGCCGGACCAGGCGAACAGCATGCCCGCCACGCCGAGCACGAGGGCGGCGGCGAGCGCCCGGAGCCAGGTGATGCGGATCGTCATGCGGCGGCCTCTTGGGGGGTGCGGAGCAGGCGGGCGAGCAGCGCCAGTCCGCCGGCCAGATAGGCGATGCCGCCGACGAGCAGCATGACGACGCCGGCGAGTTGCTGGTCGGCGAGCGCCTGCGGACCATGGTGCATGTAGAGCGGGCGCGGGGCGAGGCCGATCAGCGCGCCGAGCAGGGTCATGTGCATCGAGGTGACGAGCAGCGCGACGACGCCTGCGGCACGATGCTGCGGCGCCAGCACCGCCGACCAGAGCAGCAGGCCGGCGGCGAGGAAACTCGCCTGTTCGGCGACCAGCCACGCAGGATGGTGCGCGGCGAGCGCACGCAGGGCAGGGACGTGCCAGCCCCACACTACCACCGCCTCGATCAGCGCCGCCGGCAGGGGCGAGGCGAGGCGCGGCCAGCGCAGGGCCGGGTCCCATTGGGCGCCCTGCACGGCCAGCGCGAGCAGCGGCGCTGCGATGGCGACGGCGATCATGTGCGCCACCATATGGCCGGTCATCGCCCCGCCGCTGAGGCTCCAGCCGACGCCGAGCAGCAGGGCGGCCGCGAGGAGCAGGCCGCGTGTCACCGGCAATCGCTCAGCACGAGGACGGGAAGGGCGGTGAAGACCACCGCGATGAAGCTCAGTGCCGACAGCAGCAGCGTCGAATAGGCGAGGAAGCGGAGGCGGTCGATATCGGTGCCGGCATCGTGCGGCGCGGGATCGCCGGGGGTGCGTGCCTGCTGCCAGGCGATCACGCCGGCGCCGACGATGACGACCAGCGCGATCACCGTGCCGACCGCGAAGGCCGTGGGAAAGCGCGCCCAGGCGCCGATCTTCGCGCAGGACACCGCAGCCCAGAGATAGGAGAAGAGGAAATGCACCGCCCAGGTCGTCGGCGGCACGATCAGCGTCCACAAGGTGACGCGCAGGCGGCGGGCGCGGTGCAGCCAACGCCTCACAGCCCCGCCTCCGGGAACAATCCGACCGTCAGATAGGCGACGAGGGCGGTGAGCGCGAAGAAGTGGCAATAGACGGTGATGTTGCGCAGGTCGGCATCGTGGCTGGGAGTCATCCGCCCGGCCAGGCTGCGGGCGAGCGTATAGGCCTGCATGATCGCGGCGACCGCGACGTGGGCGACGGTCCAGATCACCAGCACCCAGACGATCGCGGGATAGACGTTCGCCTTCGGATCGAGGCCGTCGAGGCAGCGGAGGCCGGCGAACAGGCCGGCGATCGCGGCGACGAGTCCCGCGACAAGCAGCAGCCGGGCCGCAGCGACGCCGCCGCGATGATGGACCTCGCGCGCCGCCAGCGTCGCGGCCCAGCTCGCCAGCGACAGGGCCAGCGCGATCATCGGCGCGCCGACCCCCGGTCCGGCGAAACCCGCGCCGAAATCGGGGTGGATGGTCCAGTAGAAATAATAGCCGAATACCAGGCCGGAAAAGGCGGTTGCGTCCGCCATCATCGTGATGAACATCGCCCACCAGCCGGGTGCCGCCGGCCCGGCGATGTAGAGCGGCATCGTCATGCCGTGGCCGATCGGCTTTTCGGGCTTTTCCGGGATCTCGGCGGTATCCCACAGCCACCACAAGATGCAGGCCAGAGTCACCACACCGCAGAGCGCCGCGATCCAGTAGAGATGATAGGTGGTCAGGATGAACACCGCGCCCAGCGCCACCGCGGTCATCATCGGCTTGACGCTCGGCGTGCCGAGGCGGATCACCGATACGGGCCTCGCATCGAGGACGGAGGTGATGATCGTCTCGCGCCGGCCTTCCTCCGCATCGGGCAGGAAGAAGCGGCCTTCGTCGACCTTGGCGACGAAGCCGGGCTGGTCCCAGATCGGGTAGCGGCTCTCGACCAGCGGCACCGAACGGATGCCCCAATCCTCGTCGTCGGGATGGGCCAGCCATTCGAGCGTGCCGGCGTTCCACGGATTGCGCGGTGCCTTGGCCCGGCGGGGCGACAGCGCGAGGTCGGCCACCAGCACCAGCACGCCGGTCGCGAACAGATACGACCCCAGCGTCGAGGCAAGGTTCAGCCAGCCGATGTTGAGGTCTGCGGGATAGGTGAAGACGCGGCGCGGCATCCCCTCCAGCCCCGACAGGTGCATGGGGAAGAAGGTGAGATTGACGCCGGTGAACATGATCCAGAAGGCGATGCGCCCGAGCCGGTCGCTCAGCTTTTTGCCGGTGATGAGCGGCCAGTAATAATAGAGGCCGCCGAACAGCGGCAGCAACGTGCCGCCGATCAGCACGTAATGGAGATGGGCGACGATGAAATAGGTGTCGTGCGCCTGCCAGTCGAACGGCGCGATCGCCACCATGACGCCGGTGAGCCCGCCGATGACGAAGATCGCGAGGCTGCCGCTCGCGTAGAGCAGGGGCGTCGACCATTTGACCTTGCCCGCCCACAACGTCGCGATGAAGGCGAAGATCTGCACGCCAGTCGGGATCGCCACCGCCTCGCTGGCGGCGGAGAAGAAGGCGAGGCTGATCTTGGGCAGGCCGGTCGCGAACATGTGGTGGACCCACAGGCCGAACGACAGGAAGGCGGTGCCGACCGCGGCGAGCACGATCCACGGATAGCCGAGCAGGTGACGCTGGGCGAAGGTCGGGATCAGCATCGCGAAGAGGGCGATGCTGGGCAGGAAGACGATATAGACCTCCGGATGGCCGAAGATCCAGAACAGGTGCTGCCAGAGCAAGGGATCGCCACCCTTCGCCGCGTCGAAGAACGGCCAGCCGAGCAGCCGCTCCATCTCGAACAACAGGTCGCCCGCGATCAGCGGCGGGAAGGCGAACAGGATCATCACCGCCACGACCAGGATGTACCAGGCATAGAGCGGCATCAGGTTGAGCCGCATGCCGGGCGGGCGGCATTTGAGCACGCCGACGATCAGCTCGACGGCGGCGGCGACCGACGACACCTCGATGAACGAAAGGCCGAGCATCCAGATGTCGGCGCCGAGGCCGGAAAGGTCGGTGCGCGTGGTCAGCGGCGGATACATGAACCAGCCGCCGTCGGGCGCGGCGTTGAAGAAGATCGAGCCGCCGACGAACACGCCGCCGAGCAGGAACGACCAATAGCCGAAGGCGGAGAGGCGCGGGAAAGGGAGGTCGCGCGCGCCGAGCAGCTGCGGCAGCAGGATGATCGACACCGCCTCGAACATCGGCACGGCGAACAGGAACATCATCATCGAGCCGTGCAGCGTGAACAGCTGGTTGAAGGTGTTCGCCGAGACGAGGTCGTTGTCCGGCACCGCCAGCTGCGTACGCATCACCAGCGCGAGCACGCCGGCGAACAGCATGAAACCGAATGCGGTCAGCACGTACCAGATGCCGACCCGGTTGTTGTTGACGTCCGTCCAGCGGAAGAACCAGCCCGATGGCGGCTTCCACACCGCGCGCAGCCGCTCCTCCTGGGCGGCGCGGAGGGCAGGATCGTCCTGGTCGTGGAGGCTCATAGGTGGCCTTGCAGGTAGCGGGCGATGGCGGTGGCCTCGGGTTCGGACATCTGCGGGAAGGCGGGCATGCGCACGCCGGGCTTGGTGCGTTCGGGATGGCGGATGAAGGCGGCGAGATTGGCGGTGGTCATCGGCAGGATGCCCGCGGCGAGCGTCGCGCGGCTGCCGAGATGGGTGAGGTCGGGACCGATGGTGCCGGCGGCGCCCGTGCCGCGAATCGTGTGGCAGCCGTTGCAGCCGTAGGCGGCGAAGGCGCGGGCGCCGGTGAACACCGGCGAGCCGGGAAACGCCGGAGTCACGACCGGCGGCGGCGGACCCGCCTGTCGCGTCAGCCAGCGGTCGAAGGCGGCGGGCTCCATCGCCACCACGTCCATCGCCATCAGCGCGTGGCTGAGGCCGCAGAATTCGGCGCATTGGCCGCGGTAGCGACCCGGCTTGTCGGCGCGCACCACCAGGGTGTTGGTGCGGCCGGGGATCATGTCCATCTTGCCGCCGAGGCCGGGGATCCAGAAACTGTGCACCACGTCCGCCGCGGTGAGGCGGAAGGCGACGGTACGGCCGACGGGAATGCGCACCTCGTTGGCGCTTTCGACCGGGGCGCCGCCGGACGGGCGATAGGTGACGCGCCACCAGAATTGCTCGCCCTCGACCGCGATCTGCAGGTCGGCGGGGCCGTAGCTGCGCGGTCGCATATAGGGGAGGGAGTAAGCGAGCAGGCCGAGGAGGACGATGGTCGGGATCACACCGCCGAGCCACAGCACCAGCCGCATGCCCTTGTCGAGGCCGAGCTCCCCTTCGGGTGCCCGCACCGCGTGGCGCATCAGCAGCGCGACTCCGGCGGCGATGAGCACGGCGCCGATCAGCATGACGATGAACAGATGGCGGATGTCCGACGCGTCCGCACCGAACGGCGCGAGCGTCGACTGATGCGTGTTGCATCCGGCGAGAAGCACGAATGCCCCCGCGATCAAAGCTTTGTACCGGCCCCCCATGATAAGCGACAACGCTTCGGGTCCGTAACGGTTCTAGCGAATGTGTAAGGAAAGGTTGCCGGGCTGGTGGCGCTCACCCTCACCCTCGCGCCGCCTGCGGCGTCTTCTCCCTCTCCCCGCGGGAGAGGGAGGGGGCCGCGCGGCACGGAGGCTAGGAGGAAGGACGTTCGCTGTACGCCCCATGCGTCCGTCATTGCGAGCGCAGCGAAGCAATCCAGCGCCGGATCAGGACGCCCTGGATTGCTTCGCTGCGCTCGCAATGACAGCGCGGGGCGGCCG